>NZ_JAMYPL010000003.1:0-413526 GCF_040320355.1 Mesorhizobium sp. M0715
GCACGCGGCAGCGTTCCCTCCCCCTTGTGGGGAGGGTTAGGGTGGGGGTTCTTCTTCGCAAGAATCCATATGCGATAGCCCTGCTCAAGGGGGGAGATCGGCAGCTCTGGCCGCGCTACACTCTGTTCTCCTCGGCCAACTCCGTCAGCAGCTCCAGCGCTTCCTCGGCCCGGTCCGCCGGCACGAACAAATGGTCGTGGTAGAAGGCCGAAACCGGGTTCACGCCCATGCCGGCGGCGGCGAGGCGCGTGGTGATGGCGGCGAGAAAGCCGACGGCTTCCAGCGACGAATGGATGTTCAGCGTGACCATCCGGCAGCGGAATGACGCGGTCAGTGCCGCAGCGATGGCCTTCTCCTCGGTTACGATCAGTGTCACGCCCTCGCGCTCACGAAAGATCATCACCGGCTCGAGACCTTCCGGCTGAACGACGCCGGGCGCCAGCATGGCGAAGACATAGGTGCCGGCGAGCAGTTCCGGCGTCATCGATGCCAGCAGTGTCTTCAGATCGGTCTCGCCGGTCATTCGGTTTCTCTCGCCTGCAGAAATGGGCCGCAGCCCATGTGCTCTTCAATATCCGCGACCGGCGCGTGCCGATAGTCCAGGCGCTGCAAGGACGACATGGCGGTGTCGCTGGTGGCTGGGCTTGCAGAGCTGTCGCATCGCACAATAAAGGAGGTGAGGGCCGATGGCGGTCCGTGAAAGGCCTTCGATGATCGTTCGCCCGCGCCCCACATTCCTACAGCTGTTCTTCATCATGCGCGGTTCGGTCGTGCCACGCATCCTGCCGCAGATATTGGGCTTCGCGCTTTATTCCGCGATCATCCTGGCCGTGGCGCGCCGGTTCCAGCTTGATTTCAGCGTCTTCAACATCACGCCTTTCGGCCTGGTCGGCGTGACATTGTCGATCTATCTCTCGTTCCGCAACAACGCCGCCTACGACCGTTGGTGGGAGGCGCGCAAGCTGTGGGGCGCGCTGGTCTTCGAAATGCGCAACCTGGCACGCGCCACCACCAGCCTCATACCGGACCAGACCGAACAGCGCGCCTTGCTGATGGAAGCGCTCGCCTTCTGTCATTTCCTGCGCGGGCAGTTGCGCAAGATCGACAGCATGAAGGATGCCCGTGCCTTCATCGACGCCGAGGCGGACAAGGCAGCAGCCTTTTCCAATCCGGCGGACGAGATGGTCAGGCGCATGGGCCGGCGTGCCAATGCCCAGCGCCGGGCGGGCGACGTCGACACGATCGGCTTTCGTATCCTCGATGAGAGGCTCGCGTCGATCGCCGCCATCCAGGCTGGCTGCGAGCGGATCGCCGGCACGCCCTTGCCGTTCGCCTACACGCTGTTGGTGCATCGCACGGCCTATATCGTCTGCCTGCTGCTGCCGATCGGCCTGATCTCGACCGCCGGCTGGGCAACGCCGCTGTTCACGGCGCTGATCGCCTACACCTTCTTCGGCCTCGACGCGCTTTCGGAAGAGCTCGAGGATCCGTTCGGCACCGAGGCCAACGACCTCGCCCTCGACGGTCTCTGCCGCGTCTGCGAGATCTCGGTATTCGAGGCGCTGGGCGAAACGCCGCCGAAGATGATCCCGGCGGAAAAGTTCTATTTTTCGTAGGCGAAGGCGCGCGGGTTTAAAAGAATCCGCCCCGCTGTCGGATCGCGGCCCCATGCCACGTCCTTGGGTCGACCCCTGCGAAAGGGCTCGACCATCAGGAGGGACCACCATGAGCATTTCCGAAACCGCGCCCGTCTCGCCGGGCGCTTTGTGGACCGGCCGCGTGCTCAGCGGCGTCATCGTGCTGTTCATGATCTTCGACGGCGTCATCAAGCTGCCGCCGCTCGATGTCGTCACCCAGACGATGGTGCCGCTCGGCTGGCCGGCCGATGCCAATGTCGCGCGCATGCTTGGCGTCATCGGCCTGATCTCGACCGCGCTCTACGCCTTGCCGCGCACCGCGGTGCTCGGCGCCATCCTGCTCACCGCCTATATGGGCGGCGCCATCGCCACCAATGTCCGCGTCGACAACCCGCTGTTCTCGCACATTCTGTTCGGCGTCTATCTCGGCATTATTCTGTGGGGTGGCCTGTATCTGCGCGATGCCAGGGTCCGCGCGCTGATCCCGTTCAGCCGATAGATCCGCTCGAAGCATCGCTTTCAACTCGAAGCCTGGAACCCTTTGCCGGGCAATGTCTTAGGGATCGAATCGCCGAGTTGCGAGTTAGAGATTCGCTTGGCGGCGGAGGCGGCTCCTATCGGAGAGGAACGACGATGAAGAAAACGATGCTTTTGATGGCGCTTCTGGTGCCGCTCGCCGCTTGTTCGCAAACGGAAAAAGGCGCGGCCGTTGGCGGCCTCGGTGGCGCTGCCGTCGGTGCGGCGGTCGCTGGCGATCCGGTTGAAGGCGCCGTCGTCGGTGGTGCTGTCGGCGCCGTTGCCGGTGCGCTGATCGGCCGGGCAAGCGAGAGCGGCGAATGCCGCTATCGCGATCGGCGGGGCCGCGTCTACATCGACCGCTGCCCGAGCGGTTATTGATCGGCAGCTCTTACAGACAGAACCGAACAGCAAAACGGCGGGCCTTGGCCCGCCGTTTTCCTGGATGCGATAGGGCAATACTTATTCGGCGGTGGCGGCTTCCGCCTCGGCCGGTGCTGCTGCGGCGGCCGCAGCCGCGGCAGCAGCGTCTTCCTGCGCCTTCTTCAAGAGCGAAGCACGTTCCTGCGCCTTCTTGCCCGGCTCGGCCTTCTTCGGGTTGGAACGGGCGTCGCGCTTGACGAGGCCGGCCTCGTCGAGGAAACGCAGCACGCGGTCGGTCGGCTGGGCGCCATGCGCCAGCCAATGCTTGACGCGGTCGGCGTCGACCTTGACGCGTTCGCCGTCCTTGGGCAGCAGCGGGTTCCACGAGCCGATCGACTCGATGAACCGGCCGTCACGCGGCGAACGGGCGTCGGCAATGACGACGTGGTAGTAAGGACGCTTCTTCGAGCCCGCACGGGCCAGTCGGATCTTCAAGGGCATTTATTTTCTCCTAAAAAGGCTGATTTGGTTGATCGGTTGGTGGCTGGTTTCTCAGCCGGCTTTCATCACGCCGTTGGAAGCGGCGATCTGTTCGTGGTGGCGGATCACTTCGCGGACGACGAAGTTGAGGAATTTTTCCGCGAAATCCGGGTCGAGATGGGCATCCTTCGCCAGCTGGCGAAGCCGGGCGATCTGCTGCTGCTCGCGTGCCGGGTCGGCCGGGGGCAGGCCATGCGTCGCCTTCAGCACACCGACCGCCTTGGTGCAGCGGAAGCGCTCGGCCAGCATGTGGATGAGGGCCGCGTCGATGTTGTCGATCGAGGCGCGGTAATCGGCCAGGAGAGCGCGAGCGTCGGCCATGTCCTTCTCTTCGTTCATGGCGTCCTCACTTCTTCTTGCCAAGGCCGGGCAGGCCGCCGCCCATTCCGGGCAGGCCGGGGAGCTTCATGCCGCCGGGCAGTCCGGGTAGGCCGCCGCCGGGAAGGCCTTTCATGCCGCCGCCGAGGCCGGCTGCTTGCGCCTGCTTCTGCAAGGCTTCGAGCTGCTTGGGATCCATCTTCGACAGGTCCGGCATGCCGCCGCCCATCATGCCGCCACCCATGCCCCCGGGGCCGCCCGGCATCATGCCGCCGAGGCCCATCTTGGACGCGAGGCCGCCCATCATGCCGCGCATCAGGCCGCCGCCTTTGCCCTTGCCGCCCATCGCCTTCATCATGTCGGCCATGCCGCGATGCATCTTGAGCAGCTTGTTGATTTCGGCCGCGTCGGTGCCGGAACCGGCGGCGATGCGCTTCTTGCGCGAATGCTTGAGCAAATCGGGATTGGCGCGCTCGGCCTTGGTCATCGACGAGATGATGGCGAGCTGGCGGCCGAACATCTTGTCGTCGAGACCGGCGGCGGCCATCTGGTCCTTCATCTTGCCCATGCCGGGCATCATGCCCATGATGCCGCCCATGCCGCCCATCTTCGACATCTGCTGAAGCTGGCCGGCGAGATCGTTCAGGTCGAACTTGCCCGACTGCATCTTCTTGGCCATCGCCGCCGCCTGCTCGGCGTCGATGTTCTCGGCGGCCTTTTCGACGAGCGAGACAATGTCGCCCATGCCGAGGATGCGGTCGGCGATGCGCTTGGGGTGGAATTCCTCCAGCCCGTCCATCTTTTCGCCAGTGCCGATCAGCTTGATCGGCTTGCCGGTGACGGCGCGCATGGAGAGTGCAGCACCACCGCGGCCGTCGCCGTCCATGCGGGTCAGGACGAGGCCGGTGATGCCGACGCGCTCGTCGAAGCTCTTGGCCAGGTTGACGGCGTCCTGGCCGGTCAGCGAATCGGCGACCAGCAGGATTTCGTGCGGGCTCGACACCTTCTTGATGTCGGCCATCTCGACCATCAGCGGCTCGTCGATATGGGTGCGGCCGGCGGTGTCGAGGATGACGATGTCGTGGCCGCCGAGCTTGGCCGCCTGCACGGCGCGGCGGGCGATGTCGACCGGCGACTGGCCGTCGATGATCGGCAGCGTGGCGACCTTGACCTGTTCGCCGAGCTGGCGAAGCTGCTCTTGCGCGGCAGGACGCCGCGTGTCGAGCGAGGCCATCAGGACCTTCTTGTTCTGACGCTCGGTGAGACGCTTGGCGATCTTGGCCGAGGTCGTCGTCTTGCCGGAACCCTGCAGGCCGACCATCATGATGACGACCGGGGCCGGGGCATTGAGATCGATGGCGACGCCCTCGGCGCCGAGCATGTCGACCAGTTCGTCATGGACGATCTTGACGACCATCTGGCCGGGCTTGATAGACTTGACCACGGCAGCGCCGACGGCCTTCTCACGCACCTTGTCGGTGAAGGAGCGCACTACTTCCAGCGCCACGTCCGCTTCGAGCAGTGCACGGCGCACCTCGCGCAGCGCCGCCGAGACATCAGCCTCCGACAGCGCGCCGCGGCCGGTGAGGCCGTTCAGGATGGAGCCAAGGCGCTCCTGCAGCGATTCAAACATTCTTCTTCCTTTTTCCCAGGCACCCGGACGGTGACCGAGAAGTAATGCGTTCGCGCCAAGTGTCCAAGCAAAAGCCCGTCCAAGCGAAAAGCCAAAAAGCACCCGGGGGCGCTCAGCGCTGCCGGGTGTTGGCCTCCAGGATCGATTTACAGCACTTCACCTCAAAGAGGCTTCGGCGTCCTGGTCGGCTTGCTCGGAGGGATACTCGTCGCGGAATTCGGGGCGTGTAGACAGGAAATCGGACGCAGTGTCAAGACAAAGACCGGATTGCGTCGTTCCCGGGCCTGCAATCAGGCCGTGCTCGCCCGGTCCGGAAGCTCGGCGGCGACCTTGAGCGGCGAACGCGGATACAGAAGCAGCACGATGGTCAGCAGGCTGCAGGCGATGCCGATGAAGGCGATGAGAACCGCATCCGACGTCGCCCAGCCCGGTCCTTCGAGCGGCCTGGCATTGAACAGGGCGAAGGAATTGTAGCTTTCCTGATGCGAGATCAAGAGAAACCCGGTCAGGTTGTTGCCGAGATGAGCACCCAAGGCGGCGCCGAGATTGCCGGTTGCGTAGACGACAAGTGTCAGCAGCAGCGCGAAAGCGGCGATCGACGCCAGCACGCAAGCATTGATGGCTGGTGACGAACTCGCACTCCAATGCAGCGAGGTGAACAGCAGGGCCGGCAGCAGGGCCCAGACGAACGGGCTCTTGAACCGGCTGGCGAGGCCGCGCAGCAGGTAGCCGCGAAACAACAGCTCTTCCGAAGAGGTCTGCAACAGGGTGAGCGCGGCGATCGGGATCGCAAACAGCAGCCAGGACGACAGGCTGATCGGGCCACGCGCGATCTGCGGCTGCAGCAAATAGAGCAGGATTTCGGATATGAACGACGTGATCAGCACCGCGATCAGCCCCTTGACGAAGCCGGACCATGAAACACGTCGCCTGTTGCCGAGCAGCGCCGACAGCTTCTCGCCATGCAGCCAGCGCATGGCGACCCACAGGCCGATCCAGATGCCGGCAAACGAGACGAGCGCGGTGAGGATGCCGAGGGGCGAAGCGAGGAAACCCTGCATGCCGGATGGGGCCGCCTGCCAGGCGAAAAAGGCATAAGTGCCGCCGACCAGCACGGCCACGGTGATTGCTGCCCAAAAAAAGACCACGATCCCCGTTCCGAGCAACAGGCGCGGCAAGGTCGTCCTGGCGTTCGGCGAATGCCTGTAACGCTCGAAGGCGGCCGGATCGATGGTCACGCGGGCTCCTTTGCCAAAGTCATCGCCTCTAACCGATGGCCCGGAAAATCGGAATCGTTTTCCGCAAAGGACAACGCTCAGAGCAGCGTCGGCGCGGGAGAGGCGACGCGCTGCGGTGCCGCCTGCTGGCGGCCGCTGCTGTCGCAGCGGCCGCTTGCGCCGATTGTCGTCAGCGAACGACGTACATGATGCGTCGGGTCTGCGGATCGATCAGCGCCCGCTGGCCGTTCACATAGACATAGCGGTAATTGTAGTCCGGAATCTCGCGCAGCTCGACGGTGTCGGGCAGGGTCGCGCCGGTCACCACTTCGCCTTCGAGATAGATGGGATCGAGGCGATGCGTGTCGACATAGGTGCGGACTTCAGCCGGGGGCGAAGGGAAGTCATCCACGACCGGATCGCTGGCGATGATCGCGCCGGTATAATCGGTCGAGTAGTTGCCGATGTCCTCCGGCGGCGAGACGACAGCAACGCTGGAGCGCCGTTCCGTCAGCACCACCCGGCTGCCGCCTATATCGGCCGTCACATAGTCGGAATAGACCCAGCCCTGGCCGCCGGCCTCGGCTATGGTGCACCATTTGCTGTTTTCGATGCAGCCATTGAGCGTTGCCGACTGACCGGCGGCGAGCACGCCGATCACAGGGTATTGCGGGCCGGGCCCGGCGCGCACGTTAAGATCGGTGACGGCTGAGACGGCGGTATCGGCAAACGCGGCGCCCGACATCACGGTCAGCATTCCGGCTACCGCAGGAAACAATAGGGATTTCATGGTTTCTCTCCGTTTTCATGGTCCCTCGCCAGCGAAAACGGGGCAGCAGCTCATGCGTTCCCGCTAAAGCGCCTGCGCCAACTCACGATTTGTTCCGTGTTCTTTCGGCAAATCGGTCAGAAGTTCGTGAACGAATTCCAATTTCCGCGCCGTGACGTCCGAAATCACAAAGGGGTAGAGGTCGGGCAGACCCATGCAGCGGTTGATCGAATTGGAGGCCTCCGACAGCACCAGCCAGCGGGCAAGGATCTTTTCGAAAGGCTCCGGCGCGGCCGCCGGCTCCGAGGGTGCCGCCTGCAATTCGCCGCCGGTGTCGCCGCGCGGCAAGTCGTTGGCCTCCACCGTCTCCAGCCGGCCGAGTGGAAAGTTCAGTGCGTGCACCATTTCCAGCGTATCGGTGATATGCAGGTGGTGAGCCCAGGTCTCGGCCCAGTCCTCCCAAGGATGCGAGGTCGCATAGGCCGAGATGTGGCCCTGCTGCCAGTCGGGCGGCGCACCATCGGCATAATAGGCCTTCAGCGCTTGTTCGTAATCGGCGCGGTCATCGCCGAACAGTGCGCGGAAAGCTTCGAGCCTGTGCGGATCGTCGCGGATGAGGCGGTCCCAGTAATAGTGCCCGAGCTCATGGCGGAAATGGCCGAGCAAGGTGCGGTAGTTCTCGCCCATCTCGACGCGCCGCTTCTCGCGCTCGGCCGAATCCGCCTCGGCGACATTGAGCGTGATCAAACCATTGTCGTGGCCGGTGAGGATCCGCTCGCCACCAGGGCCGCCGCCGATCGGATCGGCGAGGAAGTCGAAGGCCAGGCCGACCTCGTCGGCAGGAGTCTGCTTGGGGACTACCGGCAGCCCGAAGGCCAGCAGCGAGTAGATGGCGCGCTTCTTCGCCGCTTCGACACGGATCCAGCGGCGGCGGTTGCCGTCGACGGAGAGATCCGGGATCAGCTGGTTCAGCACGCAGGCGCGGCAAAAAGCGTGACCCGGTTCCGCCATCCAGTTGCAGGCGCATTCGTCGGCGTTGGTGCACTGGAAGACGCCGTCGACGCCCGCCAGCGCAAAGCGCGCGTGCTCGGGATCGTAGAGCACCGGGTTCCCGCAGTTCAGGCACTTGGCGTTCTCGAAATAGATGCGATGGCCGCAATGGGGGCAGTCGAAGAGTTTCATGTCGGTCTCAATTCACCGGAGGTGACATAGATGTTCACGGCGGCCCGTGCCCAACGCGAACAGCCGCGCGGCGTTCCGCATTTTGTCGAACTTGTTGGAACATAATCTCTGCAGAACGAGGTTTCGCAAAGCGAAGACCAGGTTCCACCTGTCGTTGGTTCCGTCCTTCGGTTCGGATCATGTCCTCGCCGCAAGCTGGGTGACAACCTGTCTTGCCACCGCTTCGCCCGACAGCCGTGCGCCGCCGCAGGTCTGCATCAGTGGACCGGCCAGGTGCTCGCCGGCGAAGAAGATCTTGTCGGCCACCGGCTGCATGAGTGCGGCGCGCGCCAGTGAACGGCCGGGGCGAGCGGCGGCATAGGCACCGCGTACGAAGCGCTCGCCGCCCCAATTGGTCATCATGGCGCGTCCGACATGTTTGCGCGTATCGCCGCCGAAGATGCCGCACAGCCGGTCGACGACGAAGTCGATGCCGGCCGCCTCGCCGGCCGCCGACATTTCCCAGGCGAAATCGCCGCCGACGAAGCCGACCATCAGATCGAGGTCGAACGGGAAGCACAGGAAATAGATGTCGTGCCTGGCCATCCGTTCGATCAGCAGGTCGTCGAAGGGCTGCAGCCCGAGCCTGGTGCCCGATATTTCGACCGGCAATTTGGTCAGCATGCCCATCGGCAGGTCGAAGAAGGCGCCGAAATGCGTGTCTGGCAAGGCCGGCGAGAACGCGATCTCCTCGAAGGCGAGCACCGCCGGCGAAGCGGTGACGATCACCGCCTTGGCGCGGACGGTGCCGCGATCGGTGACGCAGGCGACGCCCGGCACGTCCCACAGGATCTTGCGCACCGGCGTCGAAAGTTCGACCGGCACGCCGGCGCCGAAACGCGCCACCAGCGCGCCAAGGCCCTCCTTGCTGAAGTAGTTCGGGTCGAGATCGGCAGCGGCCTGGAAGTCGAGGATCGAGATTTCGTCCTCGTCGGCACCGAAATCCATCGGCCCGGCGAAGGTGGCGGCGGCGCGCGGTGCATGGCCTTTTGCCAACAGCGCCGAAAGACGATCGTCATCTCCGTCCTTCACTTCATGCTTGGCCAGCAGTTCGAACAGCTTTGCGTCGGCGGCCTTCATGTCGGCTTCTTCCGCTTCGCTCGCCTTGCGCTCGCGGTAGTAGAGATGATCGACGTTCATGTCGTGATGATGCAACGTCCAGCCTGCCGCCTGGGCTTCGGGAAAATAGGGATTGCGGTCGGCCGCATGCAGCCAGGCGCAGCCGATGTCGAAAGGCACGCCGAAATGCTGGTCGCTGGTCCAGGCTCGCCCGCCGATTCGGTCTATCGCTTCGAGCAGCGTGAAGGAAAGCCCCGCCGCCTGCAAGCTCCTGGCGGCGGCAAGACCCGCCGAGCCGGCACCGATGATGACGACATCAACGTCTTGCATGCAGCCCCCCTGCCACAATAATCACTTGATCCTAGGCAAATTCCACGGCATTCGCCAGCATTGCAGCGGTGACAGTGACAAGTGCGCGTTTCGCTGGCAAGTTCGCAATTGGGACGTGATTCAGGCAACCAGGAGATCAACATGGCAATTCTTGCCAAGGGAAAGATGTTTGCAGCGGCCGTGGTGGCGGTGCTTGCGCTGGCGACGGGCGCACAGGCGGCAGCCAGCTGCGGCAAGACCGGCGCCGGCTTCGACGCCTGGAAGCAGGACTTTGCCGCGCAGGCCAGGTCGGAAGGTGTAGGCGCCAAGGGGCTGGCCGCTCTGGCCGGGGCAAACTACGCGACAAAGACGATCTCAGTCGACCGCGGCATTCACAAGGCCTTCAGCGGCTCGGTGGACGATTTCATGCGGCGTCGTGGTGGTGCAGCGATTATTTCCAAGGGCCGGTCGCTGAAAAAGTCGAATGCGGCGCTGTTCTCCAAGATCGAAGCGAATTACGGCGTGTCGCCGGGCGTGTTGCTCGCCATCTGGGGTATGGAAACCGGCTTCGGTTCGGCCATGGGCAACCAGAACACCGTCTCTGCCATTTTGACGCTTGCCTATGATTGCCGCCGGCCGGGGTTCTTCTACCCGCATGCCATCGCAGCCCTGAAGCTGGTTGATCGCGGGGCGTTGACAGCCTCGTCGGTCGGGGCCGCGCATGGCGAGATCGGACACACGCAGTTCCTGCCCGGAAACGTCCTGAAATATGGCGTCGGTGGCGGAAACCTGCGCGACAAGAGCACGGCGCTGGCTTCCACCGCCAACTTCCTCAAGGGGCATGGCTGGCGGGCGGGCGCGAGCGCGAGTGCGAATATGGGCGCGATTGCCGGCTGGAATTCCGCGAGCGTCTATCAGCAGGCCATCGCCCGCATTGCCACGGCGATCGACGGCGATTGACGGATCATGCTCCGGGCAGAAGGCCCCGGCTATTTTTGACTTGATCGGAAACCCGGCGCGAATGTCGGGTTTCATTTGATTTCGAGCGTGTAGGAGCAGCCCGCCAGCGTCTTGCCGGGGTGCGACTCGACGGTCGAGACGTTGAGCTTGATGCCCGTGGAGAAGGTCAATCCTTCCGACTCTTCGGTGCTTTGGACAACGACCTTCTCGCCAAGGAATTTTTCCGGCGTCGAAAAAACGGCAATGACATTGAGCTCCCTGGCAAGCTCTGGCGCCGCAATGCCATCGAGCACGGCCATCGGCCCGGCTGCGGTAAACACGATCGATCCCGTCTCGCGGTTGAACACGCGGATTTTGGCCGGCAGTTCGTATTGGCTGAGAAAAGGATTGCCCGAGGCAACCTCCTTCCAGCCAAGCGTTTCAACGGCACCTGGTGCGCTGGACAGCCACAGGGCAAAGTCGTTGTAGGTCGGAACGTCCGCCCTGCACTCGATCAGGGCCGGAAGGTCGAGAGAGGCGGGGTCGAACTCCTGGCCGGCGGCCGGCGTCGCCAGAACAACCAGCGGCGCCAAGCAGCGACCGAAACCGCGCATCCGCGCTACTTGGTGCGGCTGCGCGCGGCCAGCGTCCTTAGCCTCAGCGCGTTGAGGCGGATGAAGCCGGCGGCGTCCTTCTGGTCGTAGGCGCCGCGGTCGTCCTCGAAGGTGACCAGCGCATCCGAATAAAGCGTCTTCTTCGACTTGCGGCCGGTGACCATGACATTGCCCTTGTAGAGCTTGAGGCGCACCGTGCCTTCGACGTCTTCCTGGCTCTTGTCGATCATCGCCTGCAGCATCAGCCGTTCGGGCGCGAACCAGAAGCCGTTGTAGATCAGCTCGGCGTAGCGCGGCATGAACTCGTCCTTGAGGTGGGCGGCACCTCGGTCGAGCGTGATCGATTCGATGGCGCGATGGGCTGATATCAGGATGGTGCCGCCTGGTGTTTCGTAGACGCCGCGCGATTTCATGCCGACGAAGCGGTTTTCGACCAGGTCGAGCCGGCCGATGCCATTGTCGCGGCCAAGATCGTTGAGTGCCGCCAGCATGGTCGCCGGCGACAGTTTCTTGCCGTTCAGCGCGATCGGATCACCCTTCAGGAACTCGATCTCGATCTCGGTGACCTTGTCCGGCGCGTCCATCGGCGAAACGGTGCGCTGATGAACGAATTCCGGCGGCTCCACCCACGGGTCTTCCAGCACTTTGCCCTCGGAGGACGAATGCAAGAGGTTGGCGTCGACCGAGAAAGGTGCGTCGCCCTTCTTGTCCTTCGGCACCGGGATCTGATGCTGCTCGGCGAAATTCATCAGGTCGGTACGCGATTTGAACGACCAGTCGCGCCACGGCGCGATGACCTTGATGTCGGGGTTCAGTGCGTAAGCTGAAAGCTCGAAGCGAACCTGATCGTTGCCCTTGCCGGTGGCGCCATGCGCGATCGCGTCGGCGCCGGTTTCCCGGGCTATATCGACCAGATGCTTGGAGATCAGCGGCCGCGCGATCGAAGTGCCAAGCAGATAGGTCCCTTCATAGACGGTGTTGGCGCGGAACATCGGGAAGACGAAGTCGGACACGAATTCCTCGCGCACGTCGACGACGCGGATGTCCTTGATGCCCATCATCTCGGCCTTGCGACGGGCCGGCTCGAGTTCGCCGCCCTGGCCAAGATCGGCGGTGAAAGTCACGACTTCGGCGCCGAGTTCAGTCTGCAGCCATTTCAGGATGATGGATGTGTCGAGACCGCCGGAATAGGCGAGCACGACCTTCTTGACGTCTTTGGCCTTGGACATTTCTACTCCGTCGATGGCGGACGCCCCAGCCTGGGCGTCACGGATTGTCGCAGCGCCTTTTAGCAGGAACGGCAGAGCGAGCAAGCACGCGTGCATGCATGGCTTCTGGTCCAGCGCATGGCCGGTGGCCGCCGGCAGCGGAAACAACCTGCTGCAATCAAAGGCTGCATTTGCTGGAAGGACTTAATCAAGTTTTCACGCCGTGCCGCTAACATTTGCGACAAAGCCGCCTCGACCATTTCGGGCGGCTTCTTGCCTGCCTTGTCGCGGGTGTCCTCGGGCTCGGGCCGTTCTTGATGCGCGTTATATCATGCATCGCCATGGAGCATAATCTGTGGCTTGTCCTGCTGGCGGCGCTGATGTGCGTCACCGGCTGCTGGGTGACGATCGGCCTCTTCGACCGTTCGAGAAAAACCACCGGCGTGCAGATGAAGGGCTGGCTGTTCCTGACCGCGGTCGCCGCCGGCTCGTCGATCTGGTGCACCCATTTCATCGCCATGCTGGCCTACCAGCCCGGCGCGCCGATCACCTTCGATCCGGTCCTGACCATGGCATCCCTGGTCATCGCCATCGCCGGCACCGGGCTGGGTTTCACCCTCGCATCCGGCAAGAGCCGGCGCCTGGCCCCGGAATGGGGCGGCGTCGTCGTCGGCCTGGCGATCTCGGCCATGCACTACACCGGCATGATGGCCTATCACGTTGCCGGCATCGTCGAATGGGACGGCTCCTATGTCGTGGCCTCACTGGTCATCTCGGCGGTGTTCTCCGCCCTGGCCGTCGGCCATGCCGTGCGCCGGCCATACCGCTGGTCGCACTATCTCGCCATCGGGCTGCTGGTGCTGGCGATCGTCGGCCTGCATTTCACGGCTATGGCCGCGGTGGCGGTGACGCCGCTGTCCTTCATCAGCACAGGCACCAATCCCGATATTCTGGTGGCAATGGCGGTCGCCGTCGCCGTGGTGGGCCTGATCGTCGCGGCTACCGGCTTCGCCAGCTATCTGATCGATGAGCGTGGTCGTTTGGAGAGCTTCGAGCGGCTTCAGCATCTCGCCCTCAACGACGCCCTTACCGGCCTTCCCAACCGGGTCTCCTTCAACGACCGCCTTGACCATGAAATCGACCGGGCATGCGAGGGCGAGGACACAATGACGGCGGTCATCGTCATCGATCTCGACCGCTTCAAGGAGATCAACGACCTCAGGGGGCATGCGGCCGGCGACCAGGCACTCAAGATCGTCGCCCGCAGGCTGTCGAAACTCATCGGCGAGGGCGAATTCGTCGCCCGGCTCGGCGGTGACGAGTTCGCCGCGATCAAGCGCTTCAAGGATCAGAAGGACCTTCTCGGGCTTGTCTCGCGGCTGGAGAAATCCCTGTTCGAGCCGTTGCGACTCGACGATTTCGAAATCGCCGCCGGCGCCAGCATCGGCGTAGCGATCTATCCGCGCGACGGGGCCGACCGCGAGCGGCTGGTCAGCAATGCCGATCTTGCCATGTACCGGGCAAAGAACGACGTCACGCGAGCCGTCTGCTTCTACGAATCCGCCATGGACGAGACGGCGCGGGCGCGCCGCGCGCTGGCCACCGACCTTCGCCAGGCGATCGAGCGCGGCGAGCTTTCGCTCCACTATCAGGTGCAGACCTCGGTCCCGACCGGCGCCACCTGCGGCTACGAGGCGCTGCTGCGCTGGACCCATCCGGTGCACGGCATGATCCCGCCCGCCGAATTCATCCCGATTGCCGAGGAGAACGGCTCGATCATGGCGATCGGCGAATGGGTGCTGCGGACCGCGTGCCGCCAGGCGGCCTCGTGGGGCAACGGCCACAAGATCGCGGTCAATTTGTCGCCGGTACAGTTCGCCCATGCCGATCTCGCCAAGCTCGTCCATCAGATCCTGATCGAGACCGGGCTGTCGCCGAAACGGCTGGAGCTGGAGCTCACCGAATCGACGATCGTCGCCGACAAGGTGCGCACGCTGCATGTTCTGCGCCAGATCAAGGCGCTGGGGGTGACGATCGCGATCGACGATTTCGGCACAGGCTATTCATCGCTCGATACGCTGCGCTCGTTTCCGTTCGACAAGATCAAACTCGACCGTTCATTCATGGCTGACGTCGAGCGAAGCCCGCAGGCCAAGGCCATCATCCGGGCGGTGCTGACGCTGGGCCGCAGCCTCGACATTCCGGTGCTTGCCGAAGGCGTCGAGACGCATGTCCAGCTCACCATCCTGCAAGTCGAAGGCTGCAACGAGGCGCAAGGCTATTTCCTCGGCCGGCCCAAGCCGATCGACCAGATCACCGGGGACGCCGATGTCCGCAACGATCAACTCGTCGCGGAGGAGCCGGCGAGGATGCGGCTGAGCAGGCAGGCATAGGACGCCGCGGCCGGCCGTCCAGCGAATGCCGTGCGGACGCCTGCTGGATCGAGATCGGGTCGCTGCTGTGTCTGGCATCGTCATGGCGCATCCTGTATAGGCCTCGCAATCCCTTGGGGGCCGCTCATGTCGTTCATTCCAGACACCGCCACGCTGATCCAGTTCGCCATCGCCACGGTCATCCTGGCGATCACGCCGGGGCCGGACATGACCCTGTTCGTCTCGCGCACGCTGAGCCAGGGCCGTGCCACCGGCTTTGCCTCGATGGCCGGCGCGCTGTGCGGCACGCTGATCCACACCACACTGGTGGTTGTCGGTGTCTCGGCGCTGATCGTCGCCTCGCCGATGGCTTTCTTCGTGCTGAAGATCTTCGGCGCCGGCTATCTCGTCTTCCTGGCCTGGCAGGCAATCACCAGGGGCTCGGCCTTTTCGCCGGAGAAGAAGACAGGCCCCGAGATTTCCCTGTTGCGCAGCTGGGCCGCGGGTCTTGGCGTCAATCTGCTCAACCCGAAGATCATCCTGTTCTTCATGACCTTCCTGCCGCAGTTCGTCTCCGCGCATGATCCGAACGCACCGGGAAAGCTGTTTTTCCTTGGGCTGATGTTCATTGTGCTGTCGGTCCCGGTGACGGTGCCGATGGTGCTGGCGGCGGAAAAGTTTTCGGCGGCGATGAAGGCCAGCCCGCGCGTCACACGGGCGGTCGACTATCTCTTTGCCGGCGTGTTCTCCGCCTTCGCCCTCAAGATCCTGACGGCGCAGGCGAAGTAGGCGCCGTCATCCTGTCTGGCCATCCTCTTTTGATCCTGGTTCGCCTTGCCACCAGCTTGCGGCCCAGCGCCCGGCGCTGAGCCAGTAAAAGATACCACCGACCATGCCGCTGCCGATCACGGCCATGATGGCGCTGGTGTCCCTGACGACGAAGGCGGTGTCACCGCTGCGGTCGGCAAGCCCGAGGAAAACACCGGCAACCACCGCGCCTGCCAGCGCATAGAACAGCCAGTCGCGCCGGCCCAGGATTTCGGCAAGCAGGATGACGACAGAGGCCGGCATCAGGGCGAAATAGGCGACGAACAGAGCGGCGAAGGGAATTGAGAAATACAGGGAAGCCGTCGCCGTCGGATGCGCATGCTCCGGCGTGTAGCCGAGCGATGCCAGCAACAGGATGTTGAGGAAGGCGCTCGCCGCCAGCGAGGCGACGGCATAGCCGAACAGGATGACGGTGAAACGGACGAGGTAGCCGACGAGACGCGCCATCAATCTCGGCCCAGATTCTGTCGCGTGCCGGACCTGCGTCCAGCCAGAAGCCAGTAGACCGAACCGGCGGCGATGCCGGCGGTGGCGAGAAAACCCAGAAAGCCCGGATTGAAGACAAAGCTGCTGGCCGAGCGCGGCATGGATACGCCAAAGGCGATGGACGTGATCGCACCGGTGGCGGCGAAGTAGAACCATCCCCGAAGTGAAAACCGTTCGGCGACAAAGAGCGCCGGGCCGACGATCAACAGCGCGCCGATCGTTACGGTCAAGACGGCGAGCGGGAACGAGCCCAGCCAGTCGAAAGCGAAAATGATGGACCAGTTGCCGTCTTCGATGCCTTCCAGGAGAGCGATCAGCAGCACCGGCACCAGGATCGAGGTCAGCACCGCGGCGACATAGCCGACCGCCATGATGGCGAAGCGTTTTAGCCAGGCGAAGGGGCGGCTCACGCCTCGCCGTGCCCCGCTATCATCATCGCTTCCAGCGCCAGCCGGTCGACCTTGCGCATGCGCTCGGAGTCGGATTTGAGCTGGCCGCAGGCGGCGAGAATGTCGCGGCCGCGCGGCGTGCGGATCGGCGAGGCATAGCCGGCATTGTTGATGTAATCGGCGAATTTCTCGATCGTCTCCCAGTCCGAGCACTGGTAATTGGTGCCCGGCCACGGGTTGAACGGGATCAGGTTGATCTTGGCCGGAATGCCCTTGAGCAGCTTGATCAGGCCCTTGGCGTCCTCGATGGAATCGTTGACGTCCTTCAGCATCACATATTCGAAGGTGATGCGCTTGGCGTTCGACAAGCCGGGATAGGCGCGGCAGGCGGCGATCAGCTCGTTGAGCGGATACTTCTTGTTGATCGGCACAAGCAAGTCGCGCAGATCGTCATTGGTGGCGTGCAGCGAGATCGCCAGCATGACGCCGATCTCCTCGCCGGTGCGGAAGATTTCCGGCACGACGCCGGAGGTCGACAGCGTGATGCGCCGCTTCGACAGGGACAGGCCGTCACCGTCGGAAGCGATCAGCAGCGCCTTCTTCACCGCTTCGAAATTGTAAAGCGGTTCGCCCATGCCCATCATGACGACGTTGGACACTTTGCGGCCCTCGGCCGGCACGATGGCGCCGTCGGGCGTGTCGCGGTCGGGAAAATCGCCGAGCCGGTCGCGGGCGGTGAGCAGCTGGGCGAGGATCTCCTCAGCCGTTAGATTGCGCACCAGCTTCTGCGTGCCGGTGTGGCAAAACGAGCAGGTCAGCGTGCAGCCCACCTGTGACGAGATGCACAGCGTGCCGCGACCCTCTTCGGGAATGTAGACAGTCTCGATCTCGACCGGCCGGCCGGCGCCGCGCGGCGGAAAGCGGAACAGCCACTTTCGCGTGCCGTCGGCGGAAATCTGCTCCTCGACGATCTCGGGCCTGGCGACGGTGAAATGCTTGTCGAGCTCGGCGCGCAGATCCTTGGAGATGTTGAACATGCCGGCGAAATCGGAGACGCCGCGCACATACATCCAGTGCCACAACTGCTGGGCGCGCATTTTCGCCTGGCGCTCGGGCACGGTGCCTGATGCAACCAGAGCCTCGGCGAGCTCGACCCGCGTCAGGCCGATCAGCGACGGCTTTTCGGGCTGTGCCGCGCGGGCACGCAACGCGTCGCGGGCGCCGTCAGTGGTGAGATCGAATGAAAGGGTCATGGTTGCACTGATATAAGCGGTTTGCGGCCGATTTCACGCATCGTGCCGGAAAGGAAGCGCGGCGCATAGCACAGGTTGACGGCAGAGTCATGGGTTGTGCGATGATGCACCCTCGCCAGAGATCCACCAACAGACCCAAAAACGAAAGGCCGGGCTTTGCGGCCCGGCCTTTCACTCAAAACAAAGCCTAGCCTATTTGCACTTGGCAATCGACGTCAGCGCCGCCGAAATACCTTTCAGGGAGAAGACATAGGAGGTGGGATTGCCGCGGCCAGACTTCGCCGTCACCTTCATGTCGGTGCCGGTCTTCATGGCGGCGATCAGCACCGGCTCCTCGGCGGCATTCTCGACCCAGGCCGATTTGCCGCGGGTGAACATCGAAAACGTCTTCTTATCGATGGTCACGGTGGCCTTGGAGCCGTCCTGGAAGTTGTAGCCGGCAATGAATTGCGGCTCGTACGACACTTGCTGGCCGGGCCGCTGGCTGACGAAGAAGAACATGTCGCCATGGTCGAGCGTCGGCGGCTGCTTGTCGGTCGGCACGGTCAGGACATAGCAGACCTTGCCGCCCGATGCCTGGTAGCTGTAGGTGCCCCAGGCATTGTGCTGGCCGATCTTGGTCGCCGACTGCGCCAGCGCCGGGGCTGCCACGGCCACCAGGACCAGACTCGAAACTATAGCAATCAATCCGCGCATCGCTTTTCCCGTATTCCAAATGGTGCGGAGGCAGGCCGGCTTGGCGTCCTGCCCGTCGCTTCATTTTGATTTAATCTGGGTTACCAAACGGTGAATTTCCGAAGAGAAAAGGACCCTCACCCCGAGGAAACCGCCGCCATTCCCGCGCCGCCGCCTTGCGAGCGGCTGGCGCGACATCCCTTTGGCGACTTGGAGGCCACGAAAGCGGCAAGAGTTTGACTTTTTACGCTGCCGCGGAAAGCCGGCTTCAACGGCGTTCCGTGCGCGTGTTCAGCCCTTGTCGGCCATGGCGTCCCTGGCCGCCTGCCGGTGCGCAGTGGTGATGTGGGCACTGACGGCGGTGATCGCGGCGGTGAGCACGGCGATGTCGTCGGTGAAGCCAAGCCCGAAGACGAAGTCGGGGATGACATCCACCGGCAGCACGAAATAACCGAGCGCGGCCAACAGAATGCCTTTGGCGCGCAGCGGCGTGTTCTTGTCCATGGCGCAGTAGTAGGCGGCCACGACCTCTTCCATGAAGGGGATCTGCCGCGCGGCTTTCTTGGCTGTGCGCCAGAATTTCTCGCGCACTTGGCTCTCGTCCGCCAGCTTGCCGCCAAAGCCGAAGAAATCAAAACCGGATTGTCGCGCCATCAGTTTCTCCTTGCGAGCGCCCATGCGCTTCCGGCGCATGCCCGCGGGGGAAAATGTGGTGAAACCCGACCCCCGCTACAAGATGCCGGTGCCGATTTGGGCCTCCCGAGGCGATACCAGGCCTCAGGCGCCGGCAAAACGGTTCATTTTCTTGGCCAGATCGATATCGAGCGCGGTGACGCCGCCGGCGTCGTGAGTGTTCAGCGTCACATCCACGGTCTTGTAGACATTCGACCAGTCGGGATGATGGTCCATCGTCTCGGCGGCAAGCGCGACGCGGGTCATGAAGGCGAAAGCCTCGGAGAAATTCGCGAAGGTGAATGTGCGCTTGATGGAAGCGCCGTCTTCCGCCAGCGCCCAGCCGTCGAGACCGGTCAATGCGGCTTCAGCGGCTTGCCTGCCCAGTTTCTCTCTCGCCATGTCCATATCCTGTGCTATTCGAAAACGACCCTCACCATAGCGACGGATCGATGAGCGCGAAGCCCATAAACTCCATTCTCTTCGTCTGCCTCGGCAACATCTGCCGGTCGCCGCTGGCGGAAGGTGTCTTCCGCGCCGTTTGGGCCGAGCGCGGATCGGCCCGGGATATCCTGCTCGATTCAGCGGGAACCAGTGACTGGGAGGCCGGCTCTGCCCCCGATCGACGCGCGATCGCGATCGCGGTGCGGCACGGCGTAGACATTTCCGGACAGAGGGCGCGCAAGGTCACGCCGCAGGACCTCCACCGTTTCGACCTGATCCTCGGCATGGACCGGTCGAATGTCGCCGACCTGAAGGCGCTGGCGCCGGCGGCCGTGCAGGACCGCATCCATCTGTTCCTGGAGTTCGCGCAGGGAAAGGCACGCGACGTGCCGGATCCTTATCATGACGAGGCAGAAGCCTTCGCTTCCGCCTATCGCATGATCCGCGAGGCGTCGGAGGCGCTGGCGACAAGGCTGGAGGCGCGGGCGTCCGTGCCTGACAGCGGCCAGGCTTCCTCGACGATATAGGGTCCGCCGCCGACCGAATCGCGCGACGACATCAGCACGAAACGGCCGATGCGGAACGGCAGCGTCGAGAAATTGCCGCGCGCCGACAGATATTGGGCGACGTCCAGCGGAGTCGAATTGCGTAAGCGCGCCAGCGTCACATGCGGCATGAACTTGCGCGGATCGGCCGGGATGCCGAGCCGCTGGCAGATGCGGTCGATCTCGCCCTGAAGGGCAGCCAGACCGGGCGAGGCGGAAGCACCCGCCCACACCGCATGCGGCTTCTTCTGCCCGAAAGCGCCGACGCCGGACAGCGCCAGCGAGAAGGAAGGGCGGTGGACGCGGTCGAGCGCGTTGGCGATCTCGTCGGCGACATGGCCGGGGACATCGCCGATGAAGCGCAGCGTCAGATGGTAGTTTTCGACATCGATCCAGCGGGCTCCCGGCAAGCCGCCCCGCAGCAGGGACAGCGAAAGGGCAGCGTCACGCGGAATTTCGAGGGCGGTGAAAAGACGCGGCATGAAGAGCCTCCCTTCCTCGAATCGAACTGTCACCTATAGCGAATCATCGATAGTCAAACGGAGCAAGAGGTTTGTTGGCCACAGTCCCTGTTAAAAGCTTGCCGGGCGGAAACAGTTCCAATCCGCTAGGAATCGCCCGGCACTGCCGCGATCACCTTCTCTACCGTCGGCAGGATGCGTTCGACCATCTGGTCGACGCCTTTTGCGCTCGGATGCAGGCCGTCCTCGAGTTGCATGCCGGGCTGGCCGGCGACGCCGTCGAGAAAGAACGGGTAGAGCACGACTTCGTATTTCTTCGCCAGGTCCGGAAAAATGGCGTCGAACGCATTCTGGTAGTCGGGACCGAGATTGGGTGCGGCACGCATGCCGGCCAGAAGCACGGCAATCTTGCGCTGCTTCAGCTTGCTCAGCATCTCGTCGAGGTTCTTCCTGGTGATGTCGGGCGAAACGCCGCGCAGCATGTCGTTGGCGCCGAGTTCGAGGATGACAAGCTGCGTGCCGTCCGGCACCGACCAGTCGAGCCGAGCCAGGCCGCCGCTCGTCGTGTCGCCGGAGACGCCGGCATTGGCGACGATCACATCCTGGCCCCTGGCGCCAAGCGCGGCCTGCAGCCTGTCGGTAAAGCCCTGGTCCGGGCCAAGACCGAAGCCCGCCATCAGGCTGTCACCGAAGCCGACGATCTTGAACGGCTCGGCGCTCGCCGACGACATGGCGCCGCTGATGGCGAGGAAAACCATCAAGCCTGCGGCAATACTGCGTTTGAAAGACATGCGGCAGGCCCCATATGAGCTAGGAATTCTTCAGTCGACGGCTTCCGGCAAGCAGAGCCTTTCCAGATATAGGACGATTTCATTTTGACAGAAGCCGTCATCGCGCTGAAAGATGTATCCCTGACCCTTGGCGAGGGCGCTTCATCGGTCCATGTGCTGAAGGGTGTCAGCCTTGATGTGGCGACGGGCGAGGCGACCGGCATCGTAGGGCCTTCGGGTTCCGGCAAGTCGACATTGCTGATGGTCCTGGCAGGCCTGGAAAGGGTCGATTCGGGGACGGTCCGAATCGCCGGTGAGCTGCTCAACGGCAAAAGCGAGGACCAGATTGCTTCGTTTCGTGGCCGAAACATTGGCATCGTGTTCCAGTCCTTTCATCTCATTCCCAACATGACGGCGCTGGAAAATGTCGCGGTGCCGCTGGAACTGGCCGGCCATGCCGATCCGTTTTCGGTGGCGGCGCGCGAGCTGGCGGCGGTTGGCCTCAGCGACCGCGTCACCCACTATCCCGGCGAATTGTCGGGCGGCGAGCAACAGCGCGTGGCGATCGCCCGCGCATTGGCGCCGTCGCCGCGCATCCTGATCGCCGACGAGCCGACCGGCAATCTCGACCAGGCGACCGGGCGGCAGGTCGCCGACCTCTTGTTTGCCAAGGCGGCCGAGCGCGGCATGACGCTGGTGCTGGTGACCCATGATCCGGCGCTCGCGGCGCGCTGTTCGCGCCAGGTTTCGATGCGCTCGGGCCGGATCGAGGCACCGGCCCCCGTCAAGGTGACGGCCTGATGCCGCTGTCCCGGACGTTGAGGCTCGCGGTCCGCTTCTCACTGCGCGAGATGCGCGGCGGCCTGTCCGGCTTCCTGATCTTCCTCGCCTGCATCGCGCTCGGCGTCGCGGCCATCGGCGGCGTCAACTCGGTGGCGCGTTCGATCACCGCCGGTGTCGCCAATCAGGGCCAGACGCTGCTCGGCGGCGATCTTCGCTTCCAGATCAACCAGCGTGACGCCAGCCGGGCGGAGCGCAGCTTCCTTGACGGGCTCGGCACGGTTTCCCGGACCGCCAGCATGCGTTCGATGGCGCGTCTGGCCGACGGATCCGACCAGGCGCTGGTCGAGGCCAAGGCGGTCGACCATGCCTATCCACTCTATGGCACGCTGGAGACCGAGCCGGCACTCTCGAAACAGGAACTGTTCGGCGAAGAGTTCGGCGTCTTCGGTGCGGCGGCACCCGATCTCCTCTTCGAGCGGTTGCACGTCAAGATCGGCGACCGGCTGAAGCTCGGCACCGCCACTTTCGAACTGCGCGCCAGGCTGGTCGCCGAACCGGACGCCGTGTCCGACGGTTTCGGCTTCGCGCCAAGGCTGATGATCTCGACGGACGGGCTGGCGGCCACTGGACTGATCCAGCCGGGCAGCTTGGTCGAGAATGCCTACAAGATCCGCCTGCCGGCAGACGCCGACGAGGCGCGGCTGAAGGCCGTCCAGGACCAGGCCGCCACGGATTTCCCCGAAGCAGGCTGGTCGATCCGCACACGCAGCAACGCGGCGCCCGCGCTGTCGTCCAACATTGAACGTTTCTCGCAGTTCCTGACCCTGGTCGGGCTGACGGCGCTGGTGGTCGGCGGTGTGGGCGTCGCCAATGCGGTGCGCGCCTATCTCGACGGCAAGCGCGGCGTGATCGCCACCTTCAAGAGCCTGGGCGCTTCGGGCGGCTTCGTCTTTGCCGTCTATCTCGTGCAGATCCTGATCATTGCCGCATTGGGTATCGTGCTGGGCCTTGTGCTCGGCGCGCTGATGCCGTTCGCGGCGAGTGCGGCCTTGCAATCCGTCATTCCGGTGCCGGCTGAAGGCGGCTTCTATCCCGGCGCGCTCGGCATGGCGGCGCTGTTCGGCCTGCTGGTGACGTTGGCTTTCGCGCTGCTGCCGCTCGGCCGCGCCCGCGATGTGCCGGCAACCGCGCTGTTTCGCGAGATGGGGCTGGAAGGCCGCGGCTTGCCGCGCCCCGCCTATGTCGCGGCGGCCATAGGCATCGCGCTGTTGCTGGCGGCGCTGGCCATTCTGTTTTCCGGCGACCAGCGCATCGCCTCGATCTTTGTCGGCGCCACCGTCTTCGCCTTCCTCGTGCTGCGCGTGGTCGGCGCACTGGTGCAATGGGCGGCCAGGAAAAGCCCGCGCGTGCGCTTCGTGGCGCTCAGGCTCGCTATCGGCAACATCCATCGGCCAGGCGCCCTGACGCCATCGGTGGTGCTGTCGTTGGGGCTCGGCCTGACGCTGCTGGTGACGCTGGCGCTGATCGACGGCAATCTCAGGCGGCAGATCTCCGGCAGCCTGCCGGAACGGGCGCCGAACTTCTTCTTCGTCGACATCCAGAGCGCCGATGTCGTGTCTTTCTCGGCGCTGATCGGCAAGGAGGCGCCGCAGGGCGTGCTGGCCAAGGTGCCGATGCTGCGCGGCCGGGTGATGGCGCTGAACGGCGTCGATGTCGACAAGGTGAAGGTGCCGGCGGAAGGCGCCTGGGTGCTGAGGGGCGACCGCGGCCTTACCTATGACATCAGGCAGCCGGAGAACGCGACGTTGACCGAGGGCAGTTGGTGGCCCGAAAATTACAGCGGCGAACCGCTGGTTTCGTTTTCGGCGCAAGAAGGCAAGGAGATCGGGCTGAAGCTCGGCGACACCATCACCGTCAATGTGCTGGGCCGCAATGTCACGGCCAGGATCGCCAATTTCCGCCAGGTCGAATGGGAGACGATGGGCATCAATTTCGTCATGATCTTCTCGCCCAGCACATTCGCAGGCGCCCCGCATGGCTGGATGGCGACGCTGACCGAAAAGAGTGCCTCGACGGCCGACGACGCCCGCATCCTCAACGCCGTCACCCGCGCCTTCCCTGCGGTGACGACGGTGCGGGTCAAGGACGCGCTCGATGTCGTCAACCGGTTGGTCGGGCAACTCGGCACGGCGATCCGGGCCGCCGCTGGCGTGGCGCTGATCGCCTCGGTGCTGGTGCTGGCCGGCGCGCTTGCAGCCGGCAACCGGGCGCGCATCCATGATGCGGTGGTGTTGAAGACACTGGGTGCGACACGCACGACGCTGATATCGGCCTTCTCGCTCGAATATATGCTGATCGGGCTGGCCACCGCCATCTTCGCGCTGGCAGCGGGCAGTGCTGCCGCCTGGTTCGTCGTCGCGCGCATCATGACATTGCCGTCGCATTTCATGCCGGAGGTGGCGGTGGCAACCATTCTGTTTTCGCTGGTGGTCACGGTCGGCATTGGTCTCGCCGGCACCTGGCGGGTGCTCGGCCACAAGGCAGCACCGGTGCTGCGCAACCTGTGACGACAGGCCCGGAAAGGCATCCTGGATTAAATCTTGGTAAGAAAGCCGTCCGGAAAGCCGAGGAATCGGCACTTGGTTGCCTCACGAACCGTTACATCCGGTTACGGTCTTGTTCTTGACGCGAATAACCATCATATTTCGCCACAGGCATGCTGGAGCCCTGCCAGCGGCGCCTGGGTCCGGAAGGACCTGACACCCGACGGGGCAGAAGCAATAGAGGACTACAATGGCTGATCCCATTCGCAACTACCAGACGCGCGCCGTGCCCGGCGTCAGCGTCGGTGCCGACATCGATCAGGGCCTGCGCGCCTACATGATCAAGGTTTACAATCTGATGGGGCTTGGCCTCCTCATCACGGGTCTTGCCGCTGTCGGCACGATCATGCTGGCCACCACCACCGATCCGGCTTCGGCTGTCGCGACGCTGCCAAGCGGCGAGATGCTGACCTCGTTCGGCTATGCGATTTTTGGTTCGCCGCTGCGCTGGGTGGTGATGCTGGCGCCGCTGGCCGCCGTGTTCTTCCTGTCGTTCAGGATTCAGTCGATGAGCGTCGCTGCCGCGCAGACGACGTTCTGGGTCTATGCCGGTCTCGTCGGCCTGTCGCTGTCGTCGATCTTCCTGGTCTATACCACGGCAAGCATCTCGCAGACCTTCTTCGCCACCGCCGCCGCTTTCGGCGCGCTGTCGCTGTTCGGCTACACCACCAAGCGCGACCTGACGGCGATGGGCTCGTTCCTGATCATGGGCGTGTTCGGCATCATCATCGCGTCGGTGATCAACATCTTCCTGCAGTCGTCGGCGCTGTCCTTTGCCGTGTCGGCGATCGGCGTGCTGGTCTTCGCCGGCCTCACCGCCTATGACACGCAGAAGATCAAGGAGATGTATTTCGAGGGCGACACTTCCGACGTCGCCGGCCGCAAGGCGATCATGGGCGCACTGACGCTCTATCTCGACTTCATCAACCTGTTCATGTTCCTGCTGCAGTTCATGGGCGACCGCCGCTAGTACAGCAGCGCTTGGACCATCGAGTTCCAGAAGGGCGGCCCAACGGCCGCCCTTTTCTTTTGTCTTGGCCTTTGCTGTTATTGCGAGCAGAGAAACGACATGCATAAACAATGAGCAATATTACGATCCGGCCTGTCACGGTGGCCGACCTCGACAGCGTCACGGCCATCTATGCCGACGCGGTGACCCAAGGCACGGCGAGCTATGAGCTGGAGCCGCCGAGCCGCGCGGAGATGGGTGTTCGATTCGACAGCCTGATGGCCGGCGGCTTTCCTTACCTGGTGGCGGAGAAGGACGGCACTGTTCTCGGCTACGCCTATGCCGGCGCCTTCCGGCCGCGCCCGGCCTATCGCTTCATCGTCGAGGATTCGGTCTATGTCGCGCCCGAGGCCAAGGGCCAGGGCGTCGGGCTCAAGCTGATGCAAAGCCTGATCGAGGCAGTGACGACGGCGGGCTTTCGCCAGATCATCGCGGTGATCGGCGATGGCCGTCCCGACAGTGCCTCGGTGCGGCTGCACGAAAAGCTCGGCTTTCGCTATTCGGGACGCCTCGAAGGTTCCGGCTACAAGCATGGGCGCTGGCTGGACACGGTGTTCATGCAGCTGTCGCTGAATGGTGGGGCATCGGCGCCGCCCGATCCGAGCTCGCTGCCGGAGCGGAAGTTTCGCCTTAGAGGGGGCTGAAGCGAGGATTGGGGAATTGAAGAACTGAAGAAGAAGGCGGTTACATCAGGCGTCGAGTGCCCTTTTCTTCAATTCTCCAGTTTCTTCAATTCCGTAGCTCAAGCCTCTACAACCTTGAGCTTGCTGTCGAACACACCAAGCACGCGGCCAAGTTCCTGGCCGCGCTTCAGGATGCGGCCGCCGGCGGCGATGACGGCGAAGGCGCCCTGCTTGCGGGCCAGTTTCGGATCCTTGACGATCTGGAACAGCGGCACTTCGCTGGTGCGGCGGAATACGGAAAACACGGCGCGGTCCGCAAGATGATCGATGGCGTAGTCGCGCCATTCATTGGCGGCGACCATGCGTCCGTAGAGCCTGAGGATCTGGTCCAGCTCGCGGCGGTCGAACCGCACCGGCTGATCGAGACGTTCGCGTCGCGCCTCGTGCAGCGGGATCAATATCGCGGATGCGTCCCCATCCCCCGTCCCGCCGCTGTCATCCGTCATGCCTCGATCCTTCAAAATGAATCTTTGCCAACCAAAGTTGGCGTGTTCGCGACTGAATTGCAAGGCCCGGCGAACCGAGCCCCGCGCCGCGCTGTTTCCGTCACGTCCAGTCACTTTTATGAAACGCCGTGTTGGAATTGGTGATGTTCCGCCACATTTCTGCCTTTTTTTATCCGCGCTCATGCCCCAATGTCCGACGAATTTACCGGTGTTGCCTGAGACGGTTCGGTCCGGCACCGGCTCGTAAACCCCAAGCCCCCCGCCCACGGGTCTGCGTCGGATCGAACCAACCTCGGTTCTTCCTCGGAAGAATCGGGTGCGACGATCCCAAAACCTAAATGACCGACGTCAGAAGCAAGCTGACGTCGGTTTTTTATTGGGGTGAGTCGAGTGCGGTTTCACCGAGCGTCGCGTCCCCCTCACCCGGATTGCCAACCGAATTGCGAAGGGGCAATTCGGGACAATCCGACCTCTCCCCGAGGGGAGAGGAGATCGCGGGGGCGCTTTATCTCTTCTCCCCTCGGGGAGAAGGTGGCCGCGAAGCGGCCGGATGAGGGGGCCTCCCATCCACAGTCCTAGCGAAGATGGGGGGCGCCGGCGTCCGTTACGGCTTGTGGATGAACGCGGCGCCGAGAATAGGACCGGGCATGCCGTCCTTACCGACCGACTGCAGCAGCACGGCGCAGCCGCCCTTTTTGGCAATCTCGCTCATCGGCAGCTCGTAGCGCTGTGCCTTGCCATGCCACATGCCGGCGGTCTGTATCCCGGTGACGGCGTTCCAGTAGGTCATCTTGCGGCCGGTATTCTCGCCCTCGCCGACCTTGACCGTCTGCGGCGGGTCGAAATAGACGATGACGACATGGGCGTCGCTGGGGCCGTTGCCGGCATCACCGGCGTCGATCGTCACACGGTCGCTGGTGCGGCTGACCTTGACGGCGACACGCATGCCTTCGCCGTTCTTGGCCATGCGGGCGAGCGCGCCATCGACCTCGCCGCGGCTGGCGCCGTTGACGTGGACACGGCCGTTGATGACGGCCTGCGGCGTATAGACGGAGCGGCTGCCGAAGGCGCGCATGTAGTCGTATTGCCGCTCGGTGTTCTCCTTGCGGCCCAGCGTGTCCTGCCAGCCGAGATAGTCCCAATAGTCGACGTGATAGGCGAGCGCCACGATATCTTCCTTGGCGGCAAGTTCGGAGAACAGCGTATCGGCCGGCGGGCAGGAACTGCAGCCCTGGCTGGTGAACAGTTCGACCACGCCCAATGGCCTTTCGATCTGGGGCCTGTCGATCTGGACCCGGTCGGCATGGGCGCGATCGGATTCGCCGGCATGCCCGGCGCCGGCAGACGCCGAGAAGGCCAGCGCAAGAGCTGCCAGCCACAATGATTTTCGCGAGGCCATGGCCATTCCGATTCCCGCCGGTGGTGCCGGCTTTATCTTGATTGCTAAAATATGTGGCAGAACCGGAAGTCAACGGGAAGTCACGTTGCGGTGAAATTTTGCCATTGCAGCCGACCGCAACCCCGCAATAGGAAGGATCTGCGCTTCAGGATAGAAACCGATTCGGGCGGCAATCACGATGTGGCAAACGTTTTTGGCGCCGGTCGACCTCTATTGCGAGCGGACCGGCCCGGAATTCTGGTCCGAACCCGTCAACGCCCTGACCAATCTCGCCTTCATCGCCGCCGGCCTGTGGGGCGTGCGCGAGGTGCGAAGGCTGGGCACCGGCGCCTTCGCCGAGGTGCTGGCTTGGTGGGTGGTGGCGATCGGCATCGGTTCGACGATCTTCCACACCTTTGCCACCAAGGGCACGGTCTGGGCCGACGTGCTGCCGATCGCCGGCTTCACGCTGGCCTACACGCTGTTCAATTTACGCCGCTTCCTCGGCATGCGATGGGGCAAGGCCATCGCCATCTTCATTGCCTTCTATGTGCTTGCCGGGGCGATAACCCTTGCCGTGCCGGACTGGCTGCGCCAGGCGTCGAACGGTACGACGGGCTATCTGCCGCCGTTCCTGGCGCTCGCCTTCTTCGGTGTCTGGGTGACGGTGAGCGGCAATCGCGCCGGCTGGTATAATCTGGCGGGCTCGGCGATCTTCGTCGTGTCCGTCATCTGCCGGATGATCGACCCGGTGGTCTGCGGCAGCTTTCCGCTCGGAACGCACTTCCTCTGGCACATCCTCAACGGCGTGATGCTCAGCGTGCTTTTGGCGGCAGCGGCGCGGTTTGGGAAGCCGAAGAATAGGGGAATAGGGGAATAGGGATTCCCTTCCCTACTCCCTTACTGCCCTACTCCCTTACTCCCGTACTAAGCAGCAAGATCGCGCAGCACGTATTGCAGGATGCCGCCGTTCTTGAAGTAATCGAGCTCATCCAGCGTATCGATGCGGCAGATGATCGGCACATTCTTCACCGTGCCGTCGCCATAGGTGACCTTGGCGATCATCGTCTGGCGCGGCTTGATGGTGCTCAAGCCGTCGATCTCGACCAGCTCGTCTCCCTTGAGGTTGAGCGATGCCCATGAGGTGCCTTCCTCGAAGACAAAGGGGATAACGCCCATGCCGACCAGGTTCGAGCGATGGATGCGCTCGAAGGACTGGGCGATGACCGCGCGGACACCAAGGAGATTGGTACCCTTGGCAGCCCAGTCGCGCGACGAGCCGTTGCCGTATTCGACGCCGGCGAAGACAACCAGCGGCACGCCTTCCCTTTTGTACTCCATCGCCGCGTCGTAGATCGATTCCTCTTCCTTCGACGGGTAGTGGATGGTGTAGCCGCCCTCGCGCCCGTTCTCGCCCAGCATGTGGTTGCGGATGCGGATGTTGGCGAAGGTGCCGCGCATCATCACCTCGTGATTGCCGCGCCGCGTGCCGTACTGGTTGAAGTCGGCGACGCCGACGCCGTGGTCGGTGAGGTATTTGCCGGCCGGCGAGGCCGCCTTGATCGATCCGGCCGGCGAAATGTGGTCGGTGGTGATCTTGTCGCCGAACAGGCCGAGCACGCGGGCGCCCTTGATGTCGCCGATCTTGCCGAAACCTGATGTCATGCCAGCGAAATAGGGCGGGTTCTGCACATAGGTCGAGTTGTCGTCCCAGGCATAGGTCTGGCCTTCCGGCGCCTTGACGTTCTGCCAGTACTCGTCGCCCTTGAAGACGTCGGCATATTTGCGGGCGAACAGCTCGCGGGTGACGTTCTTCTCGATGAACTCCTGGATCTCGGCCGAGCTCGGCCAGATATCCTTGAGGTAGACCGGCTCGCCGTTCTTGTCCTCGCCGAGCGGCTCGGTGGTCAGGTCCTTTGTGACGGTGCCGGCCAGCGCGTGCGCGACGACCAGCGGCGGCGAGGCCAGATAGTTCGCCTGCACGTCGGGCGAGACGCGGCCTTCGAAGTTGCGGTTGCCGGACAAGACCGCGGCAGCGATCAGGCCCTTGTCGTTGATGGTCTTCGAGATCGGCGCCGGCAGCGGGCCGGAATTGCCGATGCAGGTGGTGCAGCCGAAGCCGACCAGGTTGAAGCCGATCTGATCGAGTTCCTTCTGCAGGCCGGATTTCTCCAGATACTCGGCGACCACCTGGCTGCCCGGCGCCAGCGAGGTCTTCACCCATGGCTTCTGCTTCAAACCGAGGCGGTTGGCGTTGCGGGCCAGGAGGCCGGCGCCGATCAGCACACTCGGGTTCGAGGTGTTGGTGCACGAAGTGATGGCGGCGATGACGACGTCGCCATGACCGAGATCATGGTCGGTGCCTTCGACTGCGTAGCGTTTGGAGATTTCGGCGGCCTTCTTGTATTCGGTCTCCATCGCCTTGGCGAAACCTTCCGGAATGCCTTCCAGGGCGACGCGGCCCTCGGGCCGCTTGGGTCCGGCCATCGACGGCACGACGGAGCCAAGTTCCAGCTCGAGCAGATCGGTGAACACCGGATCGGTCGAGCCGGTCTCACGCCACATTCCTTGAGCCTTGGCATAAGCCTCGACCAGCGCGATGCGGTCCTCGCTGCGGCCGGACATTGTGAGGTAGCGGATGGTTTCCGAGTCGACCGGGAAGAAGCCGCAGGTGGCGCCATATTCGGGCGCCATGTTGCCGATGGTGGCGCGGTCGGCCAGCGTCATGTTGGAGAGGCCCGGCCCGAAGAACTCGACGAACTTGCCGACGACGCCCTTCTTACGCAGCATCTGGGTGACGGTGAGCACGAGGTCGGTGGCGGTGACGCCTTCTTTGAGCTTGCCGGTGAGGCGGAAGCCGATCACCTCAGGCAAAAGCATGGAGACAGGTTGGCCGAGCATGGCCGCCTCGGCCTCGATGCCGCCGACGCCCCAGCCGAGCACGCCAAGGCCGTTGATCATGGTGGTGTGCGAATCGGTGCCGACGCAGGTGTCGGGATAGGCTGTCGTTTCGCCGTCCTCGGTGTTGGTCCACACCACCTGGCCGAGATATTCGAGGTTGACCTGATGGCAGATACCGGTGCCGGGCGGCACGACGCGGAAGTTGCGGAACGCCTGTTGGCCCCATTTGAGGAATTTGTAGCGCTCCTCGTTGCGCTCATATTCCAGCTCGACATTGCGGGCGAAGGCCATCGGCGTGCCGAATTCGTCGACGATGACGGAATGGTCGATGACGAGGTCGACCGGCACCAGCGGGTTGATCTTCTGCGGATCGCCGCCGAGCGAAGCCATGGCGTCGCGCATCGCGGCAAGGTCGACCACGGCCGGAACGCCGGTGAAATCCTGCATCAGCACGCGGGCCGGGCGATAGGCGATCTCGACACCGGCGGTGCCCTTGTCGGTCAGCCAGCCGGCCACCGCCTGGATCGATTCCTTGGTGACGGAGCGGCCGTCTTCGTTGCGCAGCAGGTTTTCCAGCAGCACCTTCATCGAATAGGGCAGCTGCGAGATGCCGGTGAGGCCGTTCTTCTCGGCCTCGATGAGGTCGAAATAGGCATACTCCGCGCCGCCTGCGGTCAGCGTGCGGCGGCAATTGAAACTGTCGAGGGATTTTGACACGTGCGATCCTTGTCTGTTCAGCCTGAAAGGGAACGGACGCCGATGGCATGCAATCACGCGCAAAGGTGCGGGTACGGCCATTTCCGCTGTCCGTTCCCAAGCAACCCGAGCCGTTCAAGGCGGCGCGTGCGCTGGTTCGGCGCTAATTCTGTTCCCGTGCCGACCGCTGGCACGGATGCACCGCATATAGAGAATTTTCTGGAATAGTTCTAGACAGTTGGAAAGCAATTTTGTGCGATGCGGCAGCGGCCGCGACACATGGTTTCAGGGCAGGCGAGGAATGCGGCTGATCGCCGAAAATCTGGGCGGCGAGCGAGGCGGCGACGCGGTGTTTTCCGGCATCGGCTTTGCCCTGGAGGAGGGTCAGGCGCTCATCGTTACCGGGCCGAACGGATCGGGCAAGTCGACCTTGCTGCGGGTCATCGCCGCGCTGCTGCCGGTGGCGCAAGGCAGCGTGAGGATCGAGGGTGCCATGAAGATTGAAGACGGGGGCGAAGCGTTCCCGTCTGTTGCCTCGGCCTGTCACTACCTTGGCCACCAGAACGCAATGAAGCCGGCGCTCAGCGTGGCGGAGAATTTGCGCTTCTGGCGCGACTTCAACGGCGACGGACAGCTCGGCGTCGAAGAGGCGCTGGAAACGGTCGGGCTCGGTGGCATCGGCCACCTGCCGTTCGGCTATCTATCGACCGGGCAACGGCGCCGGGCGGCGATCGCGAAACTGCTGGTCAGCCACCGGCCATTGTGGTTGCTGGATGAGCCGACAGCAGGGCTGGACAAGGCGTCGGAGGCGCGGTTTGCGGGGTTGATGGCCAAGCATTGCACGGATGGCGGGATGATTGTCGCGGCGACGCATCTGCCGCTGGGGATCGAGGGGATGGAGTTGAGGATGGGGGAAACGGGTTGATGTCGGCGCCCGAGCATCTCAAACTATGCTAGCTCTCTTCCTGCGCGACATCCGCCTCAACATCCGTGCGGGCGGCGGGGCGCTGACCGGGGTCATCTTCTTCCTTGCCGTCATTGCCACCATCCCGTTCGGTGTCGGGCCGGACCTGAAGCTGCTGGCCCGCATCGGGCCGGCGATCCTGTGGATTGGCGCGCTGCTGTCCTGCCTGCTCGGTCTCGATCGGCTGTTCCAGGCCGACCGCGAGGACGGCTCGCTCGATCTCCTGGTGCTCGGCAATGATCGCCACATGCTGGCCTTGACGGTGCTGGTGAAATGCCTGGCGCATTGGGCGGGCAGCGTGCTGCCGCTGGTGGTCGCCGCGCCCCTGCTCGGGCTGTTCATGAACATGGAGCCGCTCGGCATCGGCGCCACGGCGCTGACGCTGCTGGTCGGCACGCCTGCCATCACCTTCATCGGCGCCGCCGGTGCGGCGGTGGCGGTGGCGCTGCCGCGTGGCGGGCTGCTGATCTCGGTTCTGGTGCTGCCACTGACCATTCCGGTGCTGATCTTCGGCGTTTCGGCAAGCTATGGGGCGACCGCCAATCCCGATCCGTTTCTGCAGCCCTTCCTCATTCTTGCCGCGCTAACCCTGTTCCTTGGCGTGCTGGGTCCGGTCTCGGCGGCGCTGGCGCTGCGCCATGGCACGGATTGACGCGGCGTATGACTGCGGATTGCGAAGCCGACGGAGCGAGGCTAAGGGAAAGCATGTCTAGACTGGGCGACATGATTGGCTTGGAAGGCCGCACTTCAGCGGGGCCTGCCGCATGAGCGCGCATGCACTCTATGTGACCGCTGCCTATGGCATCACTGCCGTGGTGCTGGCCGGATTGATCGGCTGGATCCTGCTCGACCAGCGGGCGCGCAAGCGTGAGCTTGCCGAACTGGAGGCGTCCGGCGTGAGGCGTCGCTCCGACAAGGTCGCAAAGCCATGAGCATCGAAACAGAAACGCCGCCCCCGCGCACTCGTCGCCTGTTCGTGCTGTTGCCGCTGCTGATCTTCCTCGGCCTGGCCGGACTGTTCCTGTCGCAGCTGCTGTCGGGGCGCGATGTTTCGGAAGTGCCGTCGGCCCTGATCGGCCTGCCTGCGCCGCAAACCAGCCTGCCGGCGCTGGAGGGCTCAAACCTGCCGGGGCTCGATTCGAAAACCTTCGCCGGCAAGGTCACATTGGTCAACGTCTTCGCGTCGTGGTGCGCGCCATGCCGCGAAGAGCACCCGGTGCTTCTGGCGCTGTCGCAGGACAAGCGTTTCAGCATGGCGGCGCTGAACTACAAGGACCGGCCGGAAAACGCACGCCGGTTCCTCGGCGATCTCGGCAATCCGTTCCAGGCGATAGGGGTCGACGAAGCGGGCCGCGCGGCGATCGACTGGGGCGTCTATGGCGTGCCGGAAACCTTCGTCATCGGCAAGGACGGCAAGATCGCCTACAAGCATGTCGGCCCGCTGACGCCCGAGACGGCGAGGGATCTCTTGCTGCCACAGATCGACAAGGCGCTGGCGGCGTCGAACTGACGTCGCGACGCACCTATACGCGTAGCTGCATCATCCTTGGGTCTTCGCAACGCCACGCGTCGCTACGCCCAAGGATGGCGAACGTGATGAGGCGATCGAATACTCAGCCGTAGATCTGCTTGTGGATCTGGTAGAGCATTTCCGAGCGGTCGGCGCGCATGTCGGCCAGATCGCGGCTGGAAAAGCTGTCGATTTCGGCGACAAGGCGGTTGTAGTGCTTGCGCTTGGCAATGCTGTTGCGAGCGCGGGTCATGAGACTGTCGAGGATCATAGCAAGGTTCCTTTTTGGCGCCGCGTTTCGGCGGCGGTTTCTTCCTCCCTTGATCGATACGAAGCATGACATAGTAATGGTGCATTGCAAAAAGAAGATGTTGCAATGCACCATTGCGCTGAACGCATAGCCGGTTAATGCGGCGCTAAAGCGCGTCGCGTTTGAACGGATTCAGGCGACGCGCTTCAGGTCTTTGTTTTTATGCATGTCGTTCTCCCAAAACCGGGGCCACTTTTGGGCGACATGCATTAACGTCATGCGCAGAGCCGGCAAGCGATCTTTTGCATCACAATGTGCGTACCCACATTGCCTTCTGTCCCTCCGGCTGTCTTGATCCGGTGTCATTGATGCCGGGAGGAAAAGCATGGCGGCTGCGGACTATTATGAAATTCTCGATCCGCGCTTCGCGCGCCTGTTCAACGGCAACGCGCAGGTCGAGAAGCTGTTCACCGGATGCCAGTGGGCGGAGGGGCCGGCCTGGTTCGCCGCCGGCCGCTATGTCGTCTGGTCCGACATCCCCAACAACCGCATGCTGCGCTATGACGAGACCGACGGCAATGTCAGCGTCTTCCGGCAGCCGTCCGGCAATTCGAACGGCAACAGCGTCGACCGGCAGGGCCGGCTGATCACCTGCGAGCATTCGGGCCGCCGCGTCAGCCGCACCGAGTTCGACGGCTCGGTCACCACGATCGCGGCCAAATGGAAGGGCAAGCGGCTGAATTCGCCCAACGACGCGGTGGTGAAATCCGACGGTTCTATCTGGTTCACCGATCCGAGCTACGGCATCGATACGGATTATGAGGGCGACAGGGCCGAGAGCGAAATCGGCGCCTGCCATGTCTACCGGGTCGATCCCGGCACCGGCGAGGTCGAAGCCGTCATCACCGACATGGTCCGGCCCAACGGCCTGGCCTTCTCGCTAGACGAGAGCCAGCTTTATGTCGTCGACACCGGCCGCACGCATGGCGCGCAGAATCCGGCGCATATGCGGGTGTTCAATGTCGGCAAGGGCGGCAAGAAGGTTTCGGGCGAGAAAGTCTTCGCCGACTGCACGGCCGGCCTGTTCGACGGCTTCAGGCTCGACGAGGACGGCCGCATCTGGACCAGTGCCGCCGACGGCATCCATTGCTACGATCCGGACGGCACGCTGATCGGCAAGGTCAAGGTACCGGAAGTCACCGCCAACTGCGTGTTCGGCGGCAACAAGCTGAATTGCCTCTACATCGCCGGCACCACGTCGCTCTACATGGTGCGGCTCATGGTCAACGGCGCCAAGACATACTGAGACTGGAGCACTGGCGGCCGTTCGACGGTTTCATCGAAGCGGGTCGCGAGCACGAACATCCCGGGAGGAAAAAATGCCATTCGTCAACATCCGCATCGTCAAGGAAGTGATATCAGCCGATCCGGCGGGCAAGAAGGCGGACATCGCCAAAAAGGTCACGGCGGCCATCATGGACGCCACCGGGCTGAGCAACGACGATGTCTGGGTGGTTTTCGAGGAGGTCAATGCGCGTGATTGGTATGTTGGGAAGACGGATGTGGAGACGCTGCGAAAGGGTTGATTTCGAAGGCATGGCGAAGCCCCTTTCCTTCGTCATCCTAGGGCGAAGCAGTCGCGAAGCGACGTCGCGGAGACCCTAGGATCCATGCCGCGACTTTCGAGCAGGGCACAACGGTGCAATACTGTCTTTGGCGGTCCGTGTAGTATCCAACGTTAGGCTGCCCTTCTTGGACCGATGCATTCTCGGCAAAGGTCGCGGCATGGATCCTAGGGTCTGCGCCGCGTCGCTTCGCTCCTTGCTTCGCCCTAGGATGACGAATGCGTGGTGGGTCGGCACTCAACGGGCGCGGATAAAGTCCGCGAAAGCATTCAGCGCATCGCGCATCGCCAGCCGGTTCGCCGGCTCCGCCAGGATGCTCTCGACCTCCGGCTGCTTCTTCCCCAACAGCACAATCTCCAGCATATCCTCGCACAACGCGAATGACATAGTGCGCATGATCTCGGCCAGTGCGGCGCGAGCGAACAGCGAGCGCGGCGAGGCGTGCACCAGCATGGCGGGCTTGGCGACGGCGGCGTCGCGCGAGACCAGCCAGTCGAGGGCGTTCTTCAGCCCGCCCGGCACGCCATGGGCATATTCCGGACAGGAGACGATCACGCCGTCGGCTCGGGTGACGGCATCGATCAGCTTGGAGGCTTCGAGCGGCGTCCGCTCGCCCTCATCATCGGGATTGAAGATGGGCAGACGGCCAAGCCCGTCATGGACGGTGACGCGGCAGCCGGACGGCGCTTCGCGGGCCAGTGCGGCGATCAGCGCCGAATTGGTGGAAGCCGCGCGCAGGCTGCCGGAAATGGCAAGGATGTTCAGCAAGGTATGGAATCGGTCCAGACGCGAATCGCGTCCGGAAACCTACCACATCGTCTTCTTGTATTCCTCGTCGAGCCAGCGGTCGGTCGCCTCGGCGGAATCGGCAACCGCCAGCTGATCGCGCATGATCTGGCCGAGCGTCGGCAGCGTCGCACGGTCGTACCAGGTTTCCGGCTTCCACAGGTCCGAGCGCATGAAGGCTTTTGCGCAGTGCATGTAGGCGGCCTTGACGCTGACCACGACGACGCTTTGCGGCTCCCTGCCGTCGACGGCGAGGCGTTCGCGCAAATTTGCGTCGACGGTGATGCGGGCATCGCCGTTGACGCGCAGCGTCTCGTTCATGCCGGGAATGAGGAAGAGCAGCCCGACAGAGGGATTGAGGAGAATGTTTTCCAACGTGTCGAGCCGGTTGTTGCCGGGCCGATCGGGAATGGCGATGGTGGTGTCGTCGAGAACGGTGGCAAAGCCCGGCTTGTCGCCCTTCGGCGTCACGTCGGCATTGCCGGCACCGTCGGACGAGCCGATCAGCACGAACGGGCTCTTGCCGATGAAGGAGCGGCAATGGCCGTCAAGTTTTTTCAGCTCCTTGCGGATAGAACCGTCGGTCGGCCGTGGCGTCTTGTAGATCGTCCTCAACTGGTCGCGCGTGGTGATGAATTCCATGTCCCTCTCCCCAGAACGGTTCATTGTTTCACGAACGCAGAACCGCTTTTTCTACTTTCCGGTTCTCTCTTCTTTGCCGGCCTTGTCCTCGAGTGAATGACGCAGGATCAGCGGCATCTGGCTGAAGGTGAACAGAAGCGTGATCGGCATGATGCCCCAGACCTTGAAAGTAACCCAGGCGTCGGTGGAAAAATTGCGCCACACCACCTCATTGACGATGGCCAGGAACAGGAAGAACAGGCCCCAGCGGAAGGTCAGTTTCCGCCAGCCTTCGGCGTCGAGGCTGAAGGCCGAATCGAAGACATAGCCAAGCAGCGACTTGCCGAAGTAGAGCCCGCCGAGCAGCACGCCGCCGAACAGCGTGTTGACGATGGTCGGCTTCATCTTGATGAAGATGTCGTCCTGCAGATAGAGCGTCAGCGCGCCGAAGATGAAGACGACGACGCCCGACACCATCGGCATGATCGGCAAGGTGCGGGTGAGCAGCCACGAGGCGATCAGGGCGATTGCCGTGGCGGCCATGAACAGCCCGGTGGCGACGAAAATCGGCCCGCCGAACTCGGCCAGAACAGGGAATTTCTGCACCAGCCATCCGCCGCGCGCATTGGCGAAGAAGAACACCATCAACGGACCCAGTTCCAGCACTAGCTTGAGCAGCGGATTGACGCCTTCCTTCTTCTGCTTCTGCGGGTCCGACGGATCGCGTTCGAGAATGGGTGGGTTCATGGAATCTCTTTCTTGCGCATGATCTGATCCAAAAAGTCTGCAACTTTTTGGGACATGCTTGTTAAGCTACTCCAGCGATCGCCCTGGCGAATTCGCTTGCCGAGAAAGGTTCGAGGTCGTCGACCTGTTCGCCGACGCCGATGAAATAGACCGGCAATTTGTGCTTTGCCGCGATCGCCACCAGAATACCGCCGCGCGCCGTGCCGTCCAGCTTGGTCATCACCAGGCCGTTGACGCCGGCGATATTGCGGAAGATCTCGACTTGGTTGAGCGCGTTCTGGCCGGTGGTGGCGTCGACCGTCTGCAGCACGGTGTGCGGTGCTTCCGGGTCGAGTTTGCCAAGCACGCGGACGATCTTTTCGAGCTCCGCCATCAGTTCAGTCTTGTTCTGCAGGCGGCCGGCGGTGTCGATGATCAGCACGTCGGAACCGGCCTCCTTGGCCTTCTCGAAGGCGTCATAGGCCAGTCCCGCGGCATCGGCGCCGATCTTTGAGGCGATCACAGGCGATTTCGTCCGCTCGCCCCAGATCTTCAGTTGCTCGATCGCGGCGGCGCGAAAGGTGTCGCCGGCGGCGAGCATCACCGACAGGCCACCATCGGTGAGCTTGGCGGCCAGCTTGCCGATAGTTGTGGTCTTGCCGGTGCCGTTGACACCGACCACCAGGATGACATGCGGCTTGTGTGAAAGGTCGAGCTCCAGCGGCATGGCGACATGGGCCAGCACTTTTTCCACCTCGGCCGCCATGATGGCGCGGACCTCGGTGTCGGAGACGTCCTTGCCGTAGCGGCTGGCGGCCAGCGCGTCGGTAACGCGCAAGGCCGTCTCCATGCCGAGATCGGCACGGATCAGCACATCCTCAAGGTCCTGCAAAGTCTCTTCGTCCAGCTTGCGCTTGGTGAAGACGCCGGCAATGTTGCCGGTGAGCTCCTTGGAGGAGCGGGCAAGCCCGTCCTTCATGCGCTGGAACCATGAGCGCCTCGGTGCCGGCTCCGGCGCCTTCTGTGGCTCGGCCTTCTGCTCGACCTTCTTGGTGACGGTCACCTTGCCGGGTGCGGCTTTTGGCTCCGGCGCGGGTTGTGGAAGAGACTGCGGCTCGGGCGCAATTTCCGCAATGACCGGCTGCGATTCGATCGGCGCCGGCTGGCGAATGGGAGGTGCGATTTCGGCAGGCGGGGCTTCGGGCGTCGGTGCTGAAACTTCTTCCTTCTCCCCGTCTTCAGACGGAGAGAAGGTGCCAGCAGGCGGATGAGGGGCGGCGCTGACCTCTGATAATGGCTGAGCAGGGGCCGGCCCCGGTGTCGGCACCTCGATCGGGGCTGGTGTCTCGGCCGGAACCTCGGCAGGCGTCGGCACTTCGACCGGTTCCGGTTCCGGCTGCTGTTCCGGGCGTGACGGGACGATCTCCGGCTCGGCCGGCGCGGGTGGCGGGACCTCCTGCGGCTGCGGTTCGGGAGCAGGCTCCGGAACGGCGGGAGGTGTTGGTATCTCCTCGGGCGCCGGCGGCTCGGCAGGCGTCTCGGGCGCGGGTTCTTCTTCCGGCTCGGGCTCCGGCAGGGGTTCCGGCTCGGAGGGAATAGTCGGCTCCGGTGCTGGCGGAATGGCCGGTGCCGGCTCGGGCACCGGCTTCTCGACAGGCGCCGATTCCGGCGCGGGGATCACTTCCGGCTCGACCGTCGTCGGCGTCGGCGCAGTTTCCGCCTCGCGCTCCAGCTCGTCACGCTTCAAGAACTCCGGAACGACCTGCTCGGCCGCCGGCTTCAGCGCCTCGAGCGCTTCCCATTTGATCGGCGGCAGCGGGGCGGTCTCGTCGACCCGCTCCTCGACCACCTCTTTCTTGCCGAACGAAAATATCTTCTTGAAAAAACCAGCCATGCTTTGCGTTTCTCAGGCCGCGCGGGCGGCGAGGGGCGCCGCGATCAGCCTGCTACCATCGTGGCCTGATATATCGGCCTCGACGATCTCACCCGGTGCGCCCGTGCCGAGTGCGGCAAGCGTAAAACCCTCGGTGCGGCCAAGGCCGTCGCGCTCGATCAGGATCGACTGACGCGTACCGGTGAGCGACGACAGATGCCTGATATACGCAACTTCACCGGCGGCGCGCAGCCGGGCGGCGCGCTGCTTGACCAATTCGCGGCGGAGCTGGGGCATGCGCGCGGCAGGCGTGCCTTCGCGTGGGCTGAACGGGAAGACGTGGAGATGGGTCAGGCCACACTCCTCGACGATTTTTTCCGAGTTCTCGAACATTTCGTCGGTCTCGGTCGGGAAGCCGGCGATGATGTCGGCGCCGAAGACGATACCGGGGCGCAGCTTGCGCACATCCTCGCAGAAGCGGATCGACTGGTCGCGCAGATGCCGGCGCTTCATCCGCTTCAGGATCATGTCGTCGCCCGACTGCAGCGACAGATGCAGATGCGGCATCAGCCGCGGCTCGGTGGCGATGGCGTTGAGCAGATCGTCGTCGGCCTCGATCGAATCGATGGAGGACAGCCGCAGGCGCTTCACGTCCGGCACCTGTTTCAGGATTGTTTTCACCAGCCTGCCGAGCTTCGGCGCGCCCGGCAGATCGGCGCCGAATGATGTCATGTCGACGCCGGTCAGAACGATCTCGGCATAGCCGTTGCCGGCGAGCCGCTTGACCTGCTCGACCACGGCGCCCATCGGCACCGAGCGCGAATTGCCGCGGCCGTAGGGAATGATGCAGAAGGTGCAGCGGTGGTCGCAGCCATTCTGCACCTGGACGAAGGCGCGTGCCCGGCCCTCGATGGCGTCGACCATGTGGCCTGCGGTCTCACGCACCGAAAAGATATCGTTGACGCGTGCCTTTTCGGTGTCGTTGACGCCGAAATCCGGCAGTGCGCGATAGGAGTTGGCCTTCAGCTTCTCTTCATTGCCGAGCACGAGATCGACCTCGTCCATGGCGGCGAATTTTTCAGGCTCGGTCTGCGCGGCGCAGCCGGTGACGATGATGCGCGCCTGCGGGTTGTCGCGGCGCGCCTTGCGGATCGCCTGCTTGGCCTGGCGCACTGCTTCGCCTGTCACGGCGCAGGTGTTGAAGATCATGGCGCCACCTTCCAGCGCGCCCAGACCGGCACTTTCAGCCTCGCGCCGCATCACCTGCGATTCATAGGTGTTGAGCCGACAGCCGAAGGTGACGACATCGATGCCCTGGGACATCGGGCTCTTGGGCAGAGCGGACATCAGGCCGCGCTTTCGGTGTCGCGGGCCCATGTCCCGTTCGACGGGTCGAAGCTGCCGGAAAATTCCCATTCGGCGGCGCCCGTCAGGACCACGTGGTCATCGTCGCGCCATTCGACATGCAGCATGCCGCCGCCGGGGGTCAACAGACTGACGCTGCGGCCGGTCCGGTTGGTGCGGGCAGCGGCCACGACGGCGGCGCAGGCGGCCGAGCCGCAGGCCTTGGTCAGTCCGGCGCCGCGCTCCCAGGTGCGGATGATCATCGTTTCGGGCGAAGTAACCTGAGCGATGGTGATGTTGGCGCGCTCGGGGAACATCGGGTGGTTCTCGAGCAGCGGGCCGAAGCGGTCGAGCTCATAGGACCAGACGTCATTGTCGACCCAGAAGATGGCGTGCGGATTGCCCATCGAGACGACCGAGGGTGAATGCAGCACCGGCGCGTCGATCGGGCCGATCTGCAGCTCGATCATCCGGGTGTCGCGGAACTCCTCGGCCAGCGGGATATCCTGCCAGCCGAAGCGCGGCGTGCCCATGTCGACCGAGATCGAACCGTCGGCATGTTCGCGCGCATTGAGGATGCCTGCCACGGTTTCGAAGGTGAAGATCTTCTGGCCGGTCTCGGCGGCGAGCGCCTGGACGACGCAGCGCATGCCATTGCCGCAGGCCTGGGCGCTGGTTCCATCGGAATTCAAGATGTCGATGAAAAAGGCGGTGCCCGGCGTCCTGGCGTCATGGATCGCCATGATCTGGTCGAAGCTGGTCGCGGCATCGGCATTCAGCGCAATCGCCGCCGCCGCCGTCACCCGATCGGCACGGCCACGCATATCGGCAACGATGATCTCGTTGCCGATGCCGTTCATCTTGGCGAAAGGGGCGGTGCTGGCCATTGCTCCGAAAAATTCCGTATCCGTTTGGCGCTATATGGCGGAAACGGGCAGGAATTACCAGTGCGCAGCCGCTTGGTCACGGCGAAAGCGCCGGACTTACGTGACGGCGAAAATGCCCAGCACCATCAGCAGGAAAATGATCAGAACGATGCCGATAAGGATGCGCGCACCGGTGGCGGCGGCACCTGCCAGCGCCGGCATGCCGAGCAGACTCGCCGCCGCGGCGACGATCAGGAGAACGACGATCCATTTGAGCATGGCAATGCCTCGCAAACCGGCAGATTTTTCAACCACATGAAAACGCGGTTGCCGCGCTGGGGTTCCGTCGAAACCGATCAGGGCGCTATGTGCTCCGGCACATCCCATACCTCACCCGGCCGCAAGGCGCGAAAGCGCTCGCGGGGGATGCCTTGATCGTCAAGCGCCTCGGTCAATTTGCGCGCCGGCTCGTCGATCGGCTCGTCGGTGAGCTGGAAAGTGCCCCAGTGGCAGCCGGCGGCATGGGCGGCATTGCACAGCGCCATGCCTTGCACCGCCTCCCAGGGGTTCTGGTGCTGCGGCGCCATGAACCAGCGCGGCTCATAGGCGCCGATCGGCAGGATGGCGAAGCGGAAACCGCCATGTTTCTCAGCCATCAGCCGGTAGTTGATGCCATCGTGGAAGCCGGTGTCGCCGGCGAAATAGAGCTTGCTGTCAGGCGTTTCGACGACGAAGCCGGCCCACAGCGCCATGCGCCGGTCGCGGGCGCCACGCGCCGACCAGTGATGCACCGGCTCGACATGGACGGCGGCGCCATTGCCGATCTCGACCCTGTCGCCCCAGTCATGCGCCGACAGTCGCATGCCGGGCACGGCGGCTTCGATGATGGCGTCGTTGCCGAGCGGAGTGAGCACCAGCGGGTCGTGGCCGGCCTTCAGCCGCTTCAACGTGGCGAGGTCGAGATGGTCATAGTGGTTGTGGCTGACCAGAACGAGGTCGATCGACGGCAGGTCGGCAAAGGCGATGCCTGGCGCATTGATGCGTTTTGGTCCGGCGAAGGAAAGCGGCGACGCGCGCAGCGACCACACCGGATCGGTAAGAATGTTCAGACCGGCCGTCTGGACCAGCAAGGTGGAATGACCAACCATGGTCACTTCCAGCGCAGCGCCCTCGACCCGAGCCGTCGGTTTCGCCTGCGGAAAGGGACTTGCATCGCTCGCCGGCCATTTCGAGCGCTGGCCATTCAACTGCCATTTCAGCAGGTCGGCGAAACGGCCGGGTGGCTGGCCGTCGGGATTGAAGAACAATGCGCCGTCGAAATGGTCGCTGGGCGGGCCGCTGTAATAGCGATTGGCGGCAGTCTTTCTCGCGGCCAATTTGCGGCTCCAGCAGGGTTTCGTTTCCAGACATAGGCGCTAAGGCGGTTCGCGCAAGCGTCCACCGACGAAGTGTTGACCGGAATTCCCAAGCGACGGGCGACAAGCGGTCAGCCGTCCCCATTGCGATAAAATTGCAACACTTCTGGCTGCAAACTGTATTTTAACCATATCGGGTTGAAATTTCGCCACCTTCTCCATCTTGGTGGGGGTGAGATTGTGCGGACGGCTTCCCCCCAGCCGGATCCGACGGAGGTTGGAATGACTTTTTCGAAAACCGGTCTGGTGGCCGTATCGCTGGCGGCGCTCGTTGCGAGCGGCTGTTCGACCTCACGTTTTTCCTCGATGGATGACCAGCAGCCGGCACCGCTGGAGGCCGCGCCCGCCGGCAAGGTGACGGCGAACCAACTGCCGCCGCCGGCATCGCCCGGCACCACCGACCCTTCGCAATTCCCGACCGCTCCGGCGAACACGCAGGTCGCCGCGCTGCCTTCGGATGGTTCGGCGCCGGCCGGCGCTTCGGACGTGACCGCCGCCAGCGTCGCCGGTGTCTGGAACGCCAGCGTTGCGGGCCAGAGCTGCAAGGTGGCGACACCGCAGACCAAATTCGGCGCCGGCTTCCGCGCCGGTCCGCTGCATTGCCCGGCGCCGATGGACGGCATCAAGTCGTGGAACGTCGCCGGCAAGCAGCTGACGCTCTATGACGAGAGCGGCGGTGCGCTGGCGCGGCTCTATTCCTCGGGCGGCTCGAAATTCGACGGCCAGACTTCCAACGGCCAGCCGATTTCGCTTACGAGATAGTTTTTGTTTTACGCAATTCCGGTTCCCGGAATCGCTCCAGAACGACGTGACCGATGCATCTGCGTGACGGCCTCCAGACCCATGCGACCGTTAGGCAGCGCTACGACCATCTGGTGGAAACCGGTACGATCGACCGCGATCCGGCGCAGGAACGGATCGTTGCGGCGCTCGACCGGCTGACCGATGAGATCTCGGCCAAGCGGCTGGCGCATAAGTCGAGCGCGCTGGGCTGGCTGTTCGCCCGCAAGCGCGAGACGCATGAGGCCGTCAAAGGCCTCTACATCCATGGCGGCGTCGGCCGCGGCAAGACCATGCTGATGGACATGTTCTTCGACTTGCTGCCGGTGCGGCGCAAGCGCCGCGTCCACTTCAACGACTTCATGGCCGACGTGCAGGACCGTATCCAGAAGCACCGGCAGGCGCGCAAGAATGGCGACGTCAGGGAAGACGATCCGATCCCGCCGGTGGCCAAGGCCCTTGCCGAGCAAGCCTGGGTGCTGTGCTTCGACGAGTTCTCGGTCACCGACATTGCCGACGCGATGATCCTGTCCAGGTTGTTTTCGGCGCTGTTTGCCAGCGGCGTGGTGCTGGTCGCCACCTCGAATGTGGCGCCGGAAAACCTCTACAGCGACGGGCTGAACCGCCAGCTTTTCCTGCCCTTCATCGGCATATTGGAGCGGCACACACAGGTGCTGGCGCTCGATGCCGACAAGGACTACCGGCTGGACAAGCTCGCCCGGACACCGGTCTATGTGACGCCGGCCGACGCGGCGGCGGACCAGCTACTCGACGAGGCCTGGCAAGCCATGACGCGGGGCGCGCCGACCGCCGAGACATCGATTGCCCTCAAAGGGCGGCAGGTGATCGTGCCGCGTGCGGCGGGCGATGCGGCGCGGTTCTCCTTCGCCGATCTCTGCGAGAAGCCGCTTGGCGCGCGTGATTTCCTGGCGATCGCCGGGCGCTTCTCAACCATTTTCATCGACCACGTCCCGGTGCTCGGCGAAGGCAAGCGCAACGAGGCCAAGCGCTTCATCCTGCTGATCGACACGCTCTACGACCATCGTATGCGGCTGGTGGCGAGCGCCGAAGCGCCGCCGCAAGCACTTTATGCAGCCAAGCGCGGCGTCGAAGTCTTCGAGTTCGAGCGCACCGCATCGCGGCTGATCGAGATGCAAAGCCGCGACTGGCTGGAGGATTGGGCGGAGCGGCAGAAAGGAAAGCCGGCGGTGTCGGAAGCGTCGCAGGCGCAGGCCTAAAGAAAGCAATTGGCAGCTTAGGCGCCCCGCTCATTCCTGCTTCGTTGAAGATTGGCGAAATCGCGTGGCAATCGATCTCCCCCCTTGAGGGGGGAGATGGCCGGCAGGCCAGAGGGGGTTGGTTCGACCGGGCGCGGCACAGATGGCGCCAGCGCTTCACGCGCGGCGACCCCCTCTGTCGCCTTCGGTGACATCTCCCCCCTTGCGGGCAGGGCTATCGCACATGGATTCTTGCGAAGAAGAACCCCCACCCTAACCCTCCCCACAAGGGGGAGGGAACGCTGCCGCGTGCCTTTAATTCTTCTTGGCGCCGAAAAGACAGGCGATGCTCCTGGGCCAGCGCCAACGGAAGTCTCCCTCTCCCTTGTGGGGAGGGGTTAGGCGTGGGGGTACGTGCCGGGCAGACATCTCAGGAATTCCATATGCGATAGCCTGCCCTCAAGGGGGAGATTTGGCGACCGCCATCACAAGGGCGTCATCGCCTGCATCCAGCCTTACGATTTCCATCTTCGTCGGCTATTTCTTCCCAAGTCGGCTTACAAACTTTGACGTTTACGTAAATCCCAAATGATCTAACCGATTGAAAATACTGACACCAAAATAATCGTTTGAATTCTTTCCGTGCCGGGGCTATTGGGTGCGGCGAAAATTCGCGGTTCCCCGCAGCATTCCGGCCTCTTCTTCGACGCCGCCATCAAATCACCAGAGATTTGAGACGTCGTCACCGACAAAGGGAAAACATCCTCACATGGCACGCAACAAGATAGCGCTTATCGGCTCTGGCATGATCGGCGGCACGCTCGCTCACATGATCGGCCTCAAGGACCTCGGCGACGTGGTGCTGTTCGATATTGCCGAAGGTATCCCGCAGGGCAAGGGGCTCGATATCGCGCAGTCGTCGCCTGTCGATGGCTTCGACTCCAGGCTCACCGGCATCAACGACTATGCCGGCATCGAAGGGGCCGACGTCTGCATCGTCACCGCCGGCGTGCCGCGCAAGCCCGGCATGAGCCGCGACGACCTTCTGGGCATCAATCTCAAGGTCATGGAACAGGTCGGCGCCGGGCTGAAGAAGTATGCGCCGAAGGCCTTCGTCATCTGCATCACAAACCCGCTCGACGCCATGGTCTGGGCGCTGCAGAAATTCTCAGGCCTGCCCAACAGCCATGTCGTCGGCATGGCCGGCGTGCTCGACAGCGCGCGCTTCCGCTATTTCCTGGCCGAGGAATTCAAGGTCTCGGTCGAGGACGTCACCGCCTTCGTGCTCGGCGGCCACGGCGATTCCATGGTGCCGATGATCCGCTATTCGACGGTATCGGGCATTCCGCTGCCCGACCTCATCAAGATGGGCTGGACCTCGAAGGAGAAGCTCGACCAGATCGTGCAGCGCACCCGCGACGGCGGCGCCGAGATCGTCGGCCTGCTCAAGACCGGTTCGGCCTATTACGCGCCGGCCGCTTCGGCGATCTCGATGGCCGAAGCCTATCTCAAGGACAAGAAGCGCGTGCTGCCCTGCGCGGCGTATCTCTCCGGCCAGTATGGCGTCAAGAACACCTATGTCGGCGTTCCCGTGGTGATCGGCGCCGGCGGCGTCGAGCGCATCATCGAGATCGAACTCAACAAGAGCGAGCAGAAGATGTTCGACTCCTCTGTGGCGACGGTGCAGGGCCTGACCGAGGCCTGCGTCAAGATCGCGCCGCAACTCGCCTCCAAATGAATCTCCAGTAAGTGAACCCCCAGTCGATCCGGAGACCATCCAGATGAACATCCATGAGTATCAGGGCAAGGCGCTGCTGAAGAGCTTTGGCGCGCCGGTGGCCGAAGGCGTGCCGGTGTTCAAGGCGAGCGAAGCGGAAGCCGCCGCCAAGGCGCTGCCGGGCCCGCTCTATGTGGTGAAGAGCCAGATCCATGCCGGCGGACGCGGCAAGGGCAAATTCAGCGAGCTCGGCCCGGACGCCAAGGGCGGCGTGCGGCTGGCGAAATCGGTGGCCGACGTCATCGCCAACGCCAACGAGATGCTGGGCAACACGCTGGTGACCAAGCAGACCGGTCCGGCCGGCAAGCAGGTCAACCGCCTCTACATCGAAGACGGCGCCGACATCGAGCGCGAGCTCTATCTGTCGATCCTGGTCGACCGTTCGGTCGGCCGCATCGCCTTCGTCGTCTCGACCGAGGGCGGCATGGACATCGAAGCGGTCGCCCATGACACGCCCGAAAAGATCATCACCGTCGCCATCGATCCGGAAAAAGGCGTCACGGCAGCCGACCTGAAGGCGCTCAACGGCGCGCTCAAGCTCGACGGCGATGCGGCCAAGGACGGCGATACGCTGTTCCCGATCCTCTACAAGGCCTTCGTCGAGAAGGACATGAGCCTGCTCGAGGTCAACCCGCTGATCGTCATGAAGAACGGCCGGCTGCGCGTGCTCGACGCGAAAGTGTCGTTCGACAACAACGCGCTGTTCCGCCACCCCGACGTGCTCGAACTGCGCGACACAACCGAAGAGGACGAAAAGGAAATCGAGGCGTCGAAATACGACCTCGCCTATGTCGCGCTCGACGGCAATATCGGCTGCATGGTCAACGGCGCCGGCCTCGCCATGGCGACGATGGACATCATCAAGCTCTATGGCGCCGAGCCGGCCAACTTCCTCGATGTCGGCGGTGGCGCGTCCAAGGAGAAGGTGACGGCGGCGTTCAAGATCATCACCAGGGATCCGGCGGTCAAGGGTATCCTGATCAACATCTTCGGCGGCATCATGAAGTGCGACATCATTGCCGAGGGCGTCATTGCCGCGGTCAAGGAAGTCGGGCTGGAAGTGCCGCTGGTGGTGCGCCTGGAAGGCACCAATGCCGAGCTCGGCAAGAAGATCATCAACGACAGCGGCCTCAACGTGGTGTCGGCCGATGATCTCGACGACGCAGCCAAGAAGATCGTGGCGGCGGTGAAGGGCTGAGCGGATGCCTCCGCGCAAGATAAACCTCGTCGAGGCGGCGGATCGGACCATCACCAAGGTCTTCGATCCGCATATCGCCGGCGACGTCAACGACAGCCAGGCGAAGGTCGCCAAGTTCGGCGAGATGTTCGACTGGCATGCGCATGACAATGAGGACGAAGCCTTCCTCGTGCTGCGCGGGCGTATCGCCATCGATTTCCGCGACGGTCCCGTCGAGCTCGGCGAGGGCGATTTCATCGTCGTACCGCGCGGCGTCGAACACCGGCCGCGCTCGCTGACCGCGGAACCCGTGGTGCTGATGTTCGAGCCGGCAACGACGCTCAACACCGGCAATGCCAAAAGCGACCTCACCGTCGCCGACCTGAAGCGGCTGTAACGAACTTGCGGCTGCCACACAGTTACACATATACTGTGTGAAGTAGGCGCAGGAGAAAAGAGAAATGAAGAACATCACTCTGGCAGTCGAAGACGAGGTCTTGGAGCAGGTCAAGCTGACGGCCGCCGAACAGCGAACGACCGTCAACGCCATGGTGCGGGAGTTTTTCTCGGCAGTGGCCGCCAAGCGGTACGCCAAGGACGAGGCACGGCAGGCCCTTCTGCGGCTCGCCCGCGAGGCGGCAGGCGACATGGGTGGCAAGAAATGGAACCGGGAAGCTCTCTATGATCGCTGACTGCTTCCTCGACACGAACATTCTCGTCTATGCCGCCATCGGACACAAGGCCGAGCGCGCGAAGTATGAGCGCGCCGTGGAGTTGATCGCCAAGGAAGACTATTCGACCTCCGCACAGGTGCTGCAGGAGTTCTATGTCAACGTGACCAAGCGAGCTGAGGTCACACTGGCGCCGGCGAAGGCGGCCGAATGGGTCGCCGCGATCTCCATGAAGCCCTGCCAGGATCTGGATAGCGCCGTTGTAATGCGGGGCATCGCGAACGCGCAACGCTACCAGATTTCATATTGGGATGGCGCCATCATCGCCGCCGCCGAGCGCCTTGGCGTCAAGATACTCTACACCGAAGACCTCAACCACGGGCAGTCTTATGGCTCCGTGGTCGCCATGAACCCCTTCCGCAATCACTGATCAGGTCGCAAAAAATGTCCATTCTCGTCGACAAGAACACCAAGGTGCTGGTGCAGGGCCTGACCGGCAAGACCGGCACGTTCCACACCGAACAGGCGCTGGCTTATCACGGCACGAAAATGGTCGGCGGCATCCACCCGAAGAAGGGTGGCGAGACGTGGACCGGCGCGAAGGGCGAGAGCCTGCCGATCTTCGCCACCGTCGCCGAGGGCAAGGAAAAGACCGGCGCCAACGCCTCCGTCGTCTATGTGCCGCCGGCGGGTGCCGCCGAGGCCATCCTGGAAGCGATTGAGGCCGAGATCCCGCTGATCATCTGCATCACCGAAGGTATCCCGGTGATGGACATGATCAAGGTCAAGGCGCGGCTCGACCGCTCGACGTCGCGGCTGATCGGGCCGAACTGCCCGGGCGTGCTGACGCCCAACGAATGCAAGATCGGCATCATGCCCGGAAACATCTTCCGCAAGGGCTCGGTCGGCGTTGTTTCGCGGTCGGGAACGCTTACCTATGAGGCAGTGTTCCAGACCACCAATGTCGGGCTCGGCCAGACCACCGCCGTTGGCATTGGCGGCGACCCCGTCAAGGGCACCGAATTCATCGACGTGCTCGAAATGTTCCTCGCCGATGACGAGACCAAGTCGATCATCATGATCGGCGAGATCGGCGGTTCCGCCGAGGAAGACGCCGCGCAGTTCCTCAAGGACGAAGCCAAGCGTGGCCGAAGCAAGCCGATGGCCGGTTTCATCGCCGGGCGCACGGCGCCGGCCGGCCGCACCATGGGCCATGCGGGCGCGGTCATCTCCGGCGGCAAGGGCGGCGCGGAAGACAAGATCGCGGCGATGGAATCGGCTGGGATAAAAGTATCGCCCTCGCCGGCGCGGCTAGGCACGACGCTGGTCGAGGCGATCAAGGGTTAAGGCAGTAAGGGAGTAGGGCAGTATGGCAGTAGGGGAATAGGAAGAACGGGACGAGCGGCGGCAACCGCCTGCTTTCCCTACTGCCTTACTCCCCTACTGCCCTACTCCCCTCCAAAAACAGGAGACGGAGCCAGGCTCCGCGGACAAAAATGGCAAGACAAGATCAGGCCAACGACCAATTTTCGCTCACCTCATTCCTCTATGGCGGCAACGCCGATTACATCGACGCGCTCTACGCCGCCTATGAGGACGATCCCGCCTCGGTCAATCCCGAATGGCAGGAGTTCTTCGCCGGGCTGAAAGACGATGCCGGCGATGTGCGCAGGAATGCCAAGGGCGCCTCCTGGGCCAAGCCCTCCTGGCCGCTGCAGGCGAATGGCGAACTGGTCTCGGCGCTCGACGGCAACTGGGGCATCGTCGAGAAGACGATCGAAAAGAAGGTCAAGGACAAGGCGGTCACCAACGGCGTCGTCCTGTCCGATGCCGACGTGCACCAGGCGACGCGCGATTCGGTGCGCGCCATCATGATGATCCGCGCCTACCGCATGCGCGGCCATCTGCACGCCAATCTCGATCCGCTCGGCATCGCCAAGCCGCTCGAGGATTACAACGAGCTGTCGCCGGAGAACTATGGCTTCACCGAAGCCGACTATGACCGGCCGATCTTCCTCGACAATGTGCTCGGCCTTGAATTCGGCACCATCCGGCAGATGCTGGAAATCCTGACCCGAACCTATTGCTCGACGCTCGGCGTCGAGTTCATGCATATTTCGGACCCCGAGGAAAAGGCCTGGATCCAGGCCCGCATCGAGGGCGCCGACAAGGAGATCACCTTCACCGCCACCGGCAAGAAGGCGATCCTGCAGAAGCTGGTCGAGGCCGAAGGCTTCGAGCAGTTCATCGACGTCAAGTACAAGGGCACCAAGCGCTTCGGCCTCGATGGCAGTGAAGCGCTGATCCCGGCGCTGGAGCAGATCGTCAAGCGCGGCGGCCAGCTCGGCATGAAGGAGATCGTGCTCGGCATGGCGCATCGCGGCCGGCTGAACGTGCTCTCCCAGGTGATGGCCAAGCCGCACCGCGCCATCTTCCACGAGTTCAAGGGCGGCTCGGCCGCACCCGACGAGGTCGAGGGCTCGGGCGACGTCAAGTACCATCTCGGCGCCTCGTCGGACCGCGAGTTCGACGGCAACAAGGTGCATCTGTCCCTGACTGCCAACCCCTCGCATCTGGAAATCGTCGATCCGGTGGTGATGGGCAAGGCGCGCGCCAAGCAGGATTACCTGTTCGGCCGCAGCCGCGAGGAGATCGTACCGCTGGAAGAGCGCGCCAAGGTGCTGCCGCTCTTGCTGCATGGCGATGCCGCCTTCGCCGGTCAGGGCGTGATCGCCGAGATCCTCGGCCTGTCCGGCCTGCGCGGCCACCGCGTCGCCGGCACGCTGCACTTCATCATCAACAACCAGATCGGTTTCACCACCAACCCGCGCTTCTCGCGCTCGTCGCCCTATCCATCAGACGTGGCCAAGATGATCGAGGCGCCGATCTTCCACGTCAATGGCGACGACCCGGAAGCCGTGGTGCACGCCACCAAGGTGGCGATCGAATTCCGCATGAAGTTCTTCAAGCCTGTTGTGGTCGATATGTTCTGCTATCGCCGCTTCGGCCACAATGAGGGCGACGAGCCGGCCTTCACCCAGCCGATCATGTATCGCAACATCCGCACCCACAAGACGACGGTCCAGATCTATGGCGACCGGCTGATCGCCGAGGGTCACATCAGCCAGGCTGAACTCGACCAGCTCAAGGCCGACTGGCGGGCGCATCTGGAATCGGAATGGGAAGTCGGCCAGCACTACAAGCCCAACAAGGCCGATTGGCTGGACGGCGCCTGGTCGGGCCTGCGCACCGCCGACAACCAGGATGAACAGCGGCGCGGCAAGACCGCCGTGCCGGTCAAGACGCTGAAGGAAATCGGCAAGAAGCTGACCGAGGTGCCGAAGGATTTCGAAGCGCACAAGACGATCATCCGCTTCCTCGAGAACCGCCGCCAGGCGATCGAGTCGGGCGAAGGCATCGACTGGTCAACGGCCGAGGCGCTGGCCTTCGGCGCCATCCTGCTCGACGGCAATCCGATCCGCCTGTCGGGCCAGGATTCCGAACGCGGCACCTTCTCGCAGCGCCATTCGGTCCTTTACGACCAGCGCGACGAGACCCGTTACATCCCGCTCAACAATCTGTCGGCGGCTCAAGCTGGCTACGAAGTCATCAACTCGATGCTGTCGGAAGAGGCGGTGCTGGGCTTCGAATATGGCTACAGCCTGGCCGAGCCGAAGGCGCTGACCTTGTGGGAAGCGCAGTTCGGCGACTTCGCCAACGGTGCCCAGGTGGTGTTCGACCAGTTCATCTCCAGCGGAGAGCGCAAGTGGCTCAGAATGTCGGGCCTCGTCTGCCTGTTGCCGCATGGCTATGAAGGCCAGGGTCCGGAACACTCTTCGGCCCGGCTCGAACGCTTCCTGCAGCTTTGCGCCGAAGACAACATGCAAGTGGCCAACTGCACGACGCCGGCCAACTACTTCCACATATTGCGCCGGCAGCTGAAGCGCGACTTCCGCAAGCCGCTGATCCTGATGACGCCGAAATCGCTGCTGCGCCACAAGCGGGCGGTGTCGACGCTGCCGGAAATTTCGGGCGAAAGCTCGTTCCACCGGCTGCTTTGGGACGACGCGCAACTGCTTTCCGGGCAGGCGATCAAGCTCACCAAGGATTCGAAGATCCGCCGCGTCGTGCTGTGCTCGGGCAAGGTCTATTACGACCTCTATGAGGAGCGCGAGAAGCGCGGCATCAACGACATCTATCTGCTGCGCGTCGAACAGCTCTATCCGTTCCCGGCCAAGGCGCTGATTACGGAACTGTCGCGTTTCCGCAATGCCGAGATGGTCTGGTGCCAGGAGGAGCCCAAGAACATGGGCGCCTGGTCGTTCATCGACCCGTATCTGGAATGGGTGCTGGCGCATATCGACGCCAAGCATCAGCGGGTGCGCTACACCGGCCGTCCTGCCGCCGCCTCGCCGGCGACCGGACTGATGTCAAAGCATCTCGCCCAGCTCGCCGCCTTGCTCGAAGACGCGCTTGGTGAATAGAGAATATCTGGGCGAACAACAGAACCGAAAGAAAACGGACAGGCACAATGGCTACCGAAATCCGCGTTCCCACTCTCGGCGAATCCGTCACTGAAGCGACCGTCGGCAAATGGTTCAAGAAGGTTGGCGATACAATCGCCGCCGATGAACCGCTGGTCGAGCTCGAGACCGACAAGGTGACGGTGGAGGTGCCTGCCGCCGCCGCCGGCACTCTGGGTGAGATCACCGTCAAGGAAGGTGAGACGGTCGGTGTCGGCGCGCTGCTGGGTTCGATTTCGGCAGGCGGCGCGGCCGCCGCGCCGGCAACCAAGCCGCAGGCGGTGTCGCAGGCCTCGTCGCCGGATGCGGCATCGACCGGCAAGCAGGCCGCGGCCGAGACCGCCAAGATCGCCGGCGACGCCGGCCCGGTCGAGCCGCGCACCATGCCACCGGCACCGGCCGCGGCGAAACTGATCGCCGAAAGCAATCTCTCGGTCGACCAGATCTCCGGTTCGGGAAAGCGTGGCCAGGTGCTGAAAGGCGACGTGCTCGACGCCATCTCCAAAGGCGCGCCGTCACAGCCGGCAGAGACGCCGAAGGCGGCACCTGCACCGGTTGCCGTGCGCGCGCCATCCTCCGGCGACGACGCCTCGCGCGAGGAGCGCGTGCGCATGACCAAGCTGCGCCAGACCATCGCGCGCCGCCTCAAGGAAGCGCAGTCGACCGCCGCCATGCTGACCACCTTCAACGAGGTCGACATGTCAGCGGTGATGGCGCTGCGCACCAAATACAAGGACGTGTTCGAGAAGAAGCATGGCGTGAAGCTCGGCTTCATGGGCTTCTTCACCAAGGCCGTCACCCACGCGCTGAAGGAAATCCCTTCGGTCAATGCCGAGATCGACGGCACCGACATCATCTTCAAGAACTATGCCCATATCGGCGTCGCCGTCGGCACCGAAAAGGGCCTCGTCGTCCCGGTCGTGCGCAATGCCGACCAGATGTCGATCGCCGAGATCGAGAAGGACATCGGCCGGCTGGGCATCGCCGCCCGCGACGGCAAGCTGTCGGTCGCCGACATGCAAGGCGGCACGTTTACGATTTCCAACGGTGGCGTTTACGGGTCGCTGATGTCGACGCCTATCCTCAACGCGCCGCAGTCGGGCATTCTTGGCATGCACAAGATCCAGGAGCGGCCTGTCGTGGTCGGCGGCCAGATCGTGATCCGGCCGATGATGTATCTGGCGCTCAGCTACGATCACCGCATCGTCGACGGTAAGGAAGCAGTGACCTTCCTGGTCCGCGTCAAGGAAAGCCTGGAGGATCCGGAACGGCTGGTGCTTGATCTCTGAGGTCTGGTGCTGATCCGGCTGTTGGAATGCGTGCCGGAGGAAGGGATCTGCGCGGCAGAATGACGACCCGTTCCCTTAGCCTTTCCAAGGTGCTTTCGATCGCATCGATCGCGGCCGGCATGGTGCTGGCCACCGCCGGCGCCCATGCAGCCTGTCCGATCGAGCTCGCCGTCTATGGCGACGCCCAGAGCGGCAGCGAAATCGATTTCACGCCGACCGGCACCTCGGCGACCGTCACCAACAGCTTCCGCATGATCCTCGACAACAATGTGGTGCTCAACGGTATCGTTATGTGGAACGAAGGCGTGTCGCGGCCGAACGGCGCGCTGATGTACAAATGCCCCGAAGGCGACGTCACCGGCGAGGAGCTTGCTGCCTGCACGCCCTGGCATGGCGTCATCTACACGTCGGATGACAAGGGCAACATCGGACTGCTGCCGGCCGAAGGGGTCGAAGCGCCGAAGACGCTGATCCTGCCGGACCTCGGGCCGGCGTTGCGCCAATCCTCGGCCTATGGCGGCAGCGGGTTTTCGAAAGTGCCGTGGGATGTGTTTGTCTTGAAGGGATGCCAGGAATGAGCGAGGCGAAAAAGGTGCTGCTGGTCACCGGCGGTAGCCGCGGCATTGGCGCCGCGGTCTGCCGGCTAGGATCGAAGGCCGGCTACCGCGTGGCGGTCAACTATGCCTCGAACCAGGCTGCCGCTGACGCAGTGGTCGCCGAGATCAAGGCCGGCGGCGGCGAGGCCTTAGCCGTCAAGGGCGATGTCGGCAGCGAGGCCGATATCGTGGCCATGTTCGAGGCCGTCGACCGCGCTTATGGCCGGCTCGACGCCTTCGTCAACAATGCCGGCATCGTCGACGTCAAGGCGCGTGTCGACGAGATGGACGTCGCGCGGCTGGAGCGCATGATGCGCATCAATGTCGTCGGCTCGTTCCTGTGTGCCCGCGAAGCGGTGAAGCGCATGTCGACCCGTCATGGCGGGGCGGGCGGATCGATCGTCAACATCTCGTCGGCGGCAGCGACGTTGGGCTCGCCGGGCGAATTTGTCGACTATGCCGCCTCCAAGGGTGCCATCGACACGTTCACCGTCGGGCTCGCCCGTGAGGTCGCACTGGAAGGCATTCGCGTCAATGCGGTGCGGCCCGGCCTCATCGATACCGAGATCCATGCCTCCGCCGGGCAGCCGGACAGGATAGAGCGGTTCCGCGACCTGCTGCCGATGAAAAGAGCCGGCACGGCTGATGAAGTCGCGGGCGCGGTTCTCTATCTTCTATCCGACGCCGCGTCCTATACGACGGGCGCGATCCTGAATGTAAGCGGCGGCCGCTGAGCGCCAAGCAAAGGGAAACAAACATGGCTTATGACGTCGTTATCATCGGATCGGGACCGGGCGGCTATGTCTGCGCCATCAAGGCGGCGCAGCTCGGGCTCAAGGTTGCGGTGGTCGAGAAGAATGCCACCTTCGGCGGCACCTGCCTGAACATCGGCTGCATCCCGTCCAAGGCCCTGCTCCATGCCTCCGAGATGTTCGCCGAGGCCGGCCACTCCTTCGACACGCTCGGCGTCGAGATATCAGCGCCGAAATTGAACCTGAAGAAGATGATGGCGCACAAGGATGCGACGGTGACGTCGAACGTCAACGGCGTCGCCTTCCTGTTCAAGAAGAACAAGATCGACAGCTTTCGCGGCACCGGCAAGGTGGTCGCGGCCGGCAAGGTCTCGGTGACCGGCGAGGACGGCAAGGTCGAGGAGATCGAGACCAAGAACATCGTCATCGCCACCGGATCGGATGTCGCCGGCATTCCCGGCGTCAAGGTCGACATCGACGAGAAGGTGATCGTGTCGTCGACCGGCGCGCTGTCGCTGGAGAAGGTGCCCGGCCATCTGGTGGTGGTCGGCGGCGGTGTCATCGGGCTCGAGCTCGGCTCGGTGTGGGCGCGGCTCGGCGCCAAGGTCACCGTGGTCGAATTCCTCGACACCATCCTGGGCGGCATGGACGGCGAGGTCTCCAAGCAGTTCCAGCGGCTGCTATCCAAACAGGGTTTCGAGTTCAAGCTCGGCGCCAAGGTCACAGGCGTCGCCAAGGCCAAGAAGGGTGCCGCGGTCACCTTCGAGCCGGTCAAGGGCGGCGCCGCCGAGACGATCGAGGCTGATGCCGTGCTGATCGCCACCGGGCGCCGGGCCTATGCCGACAGTCTCGGGCTCGGGGAAGCCGGCGTCGAGGTCGACGAGCGCGGCCGCGTCAAGACCGATGGCCATCTCAAGACCAATGTCCCGGGCATCTATGCCATCGGCGATGTCATCGCCGGGCCGATGCTGGCGCACAAGGCCGAGGACGAGGGCGTGGCGGTAGCGGAAACCATTGCCGGCCAGGTCGGCCACGTGAACTATGACGTCATTCCGAGCGTCGTCTACACCAGCCCGGAAATCGCCTCGGTCGGCAAGACCGAGGAAGAGTTGAAGAAGGCCGGCATCGACTACAAGGTCGGAAAGTTCCCGTTCAGCGCCAATGGCCGGGCGCGCGCCATGCTGCACACCGACGGTTTTGTGAAGATCCTCGCCGACAAGCAAAGCGACCGCGTGCTCGGCGTGCATATCGTCGGCTTCGGCGCCGGCGAGATGATCCACGAGGCGGCGGTGCTGATGGAGTTCGGCGGCTCGTCGGAGGATCTCGCCCGCACCTGCCATGCGCATCCGACGATGTCGGAGGCGATCAAGGAGGCGGCGCTGGCCACGTTCTTCAAGCCCATCCACATCTAAAAGGCCAATGCTTCGTCATCCTCGGGTTAAGCCCGAGGATGACGAAGGCACGGTGACACCACTAACCAAAACGGCCCGCTTTCAGCGGGCCGTTCGTATTTGATATCGAACCGATCAGTTGGCCGGTGCGGCAGGAGCCGGCGCTGGAGCCGGTGCGGGCGCTGGGGCCGGGGCCGGTTCTGCAGGGGCCGGTGCAGGTGCAGGTGCAGGTGCAGGTTCGGCTGGCTTCATCGGTTCTGCCGGTGCGGGCGCGGGGGCCGGTGTGCTGGCCGCCGGCGGCTCGGCTGGTGCCGGGTGCTCACCACTTCTTCCGAAAACATAATACGCGACAACCGCCAGAATAACGACGACCAGCGCAATCAGCCAGCCACTACCGCCGCCACCGCTCTGTTTGATGGTGGTGTTGGTGGTGTTGGGATTGAACGGATCGTTTGGATTCGGTGCGTTCGCCATAAAAGTGTCCTCCGTGGATGAAAAATATCAATCAACACCATTCAACGCGCAATCATTGAACTGGTTTCACGCTAGGGTTGGAAAACGCCAAAAACAAGGACAATCCTGCCTTTCCGCAGCCTGAACGGCGTCGTTTCGCCCCGCAGCGCGCCAAGTTTGCGTCTGTTAAGCTCGAATCAGAGGATTTTGCCGTGACAAATCCGTTAGGGCAGGTTGTCCCGAATCACTGCGATGCTCTCGCCGGAGCCCAGTTCGCCGACCGCTATGTGCTGGTCACTGAAGGTCTTTCTTTAACCGCACTCGGCGCGGCGGAACGCGCCTTGGGGCGAACACCGCCCTGGATCGGCAGGCTCATGGCGCTGCGCAACCTGGCCGTCAGGCCGTTCCGGCTGAAGACGGGCCTGGAAGCTGCGGTGTTGCCGTCGGGCCGGATCGGGATATTTCCGCTCATCAGCCAGTTTCCCGGCAAGGTTGTGCTTGGCCTCGACGACCGACATCTCGATTTCCGGGTCCTGGTCGAAGTCAGGGATCTCGGCATGGGCCGGCAGGAAGTGGCCGCGACGACGATCGTCAAGACGCACAATTGGCTCGGTCGCGCCTATCTCGCGATCATCATGCCGTTTCACCGGATCGTCGTTCCGGCGATGCTGGCCCAGATCAGATAAGGTTACAGGCCTACAGGCGTGACGGTGTAACCGGCCTTGCGGAAATCCTCGACGAGGCCTTCGGGACCGGGAAGGTGGAGGGCGCCGACCGCCATGAAGACGTTGCCCCTGGCAAGGATCGGTTCGGCATGCTCGACCATCACCTTGTTGCGGCTGGTGATCATGGTTTCCTCGAACGCCGCATAGCCCGCGGGGTCGTCCGTGCCATCGGGCATGGCCACGCGAAACAGCGGCCAGAACATGCCGGTGTCGCCGCGCTGGTAGAGCACGATCATGGTTTCGTTGATGTCGTTGATCTTATCGCCGAGCTTCAGCGTGTCGACGAGACCCTTCATGTGAAACGCCAGCGGCAGCGAGGCCATGGCCCGCAGCTGGCTTTCAGCCGTCTCCAATCCTTCCACCGGCTTGCCGGAAGCCTTCGCACCTTGGGCCAGCCTGACATCGAGCACCGGGGCGCCGCCTGACTGGCGGGCCAGCTCGCAGGCCGGCAGTGCCATCATGGCCGAGAGCATCCACGGCTTCATCTTGGCAACCGTTGCCGGAGGAATGCCGCGTGCGTCGAGCGCGGCGTTCATGGCCGCCGCATCGTCGGGCGACAGCAGCGACGCCAGCGTCGTCGAATCAGTGAACATCATCAGGTCCGGCTCCTGGAGCATCGCGACCATCATCTTCTGCTTGTCGAGCACGTCGGTGGTTTCGATGACGATGGTGCCGGCGGCGTCATAGGCTTTCTGCGCGTCGGGAGGCAGCGTGGTGACACGCGGGTCGGTCATATGCATGGTGCCGAACAGGAAGGACGGCTTCTCGCCGGGCTTTTCCAGCTTCCACAACAGGCCCTTGCCGTTCGGTGTCGCTGCGGCTTCCGCTTCGATCTTGCGGTAGGTCGCCGGATCGTTCTTCTGCAAGGCCGACAGCATGTCGGCGCCGGTGCAGGTCGGGATTCCGGCATGCGCCTTGCCGGCCGCGAACAGCAGCACGGCGAGGAACGACAGGAAGAACAGAACATTGAGTGCGACGAGCAGCTTCAGCGACACGGAAGCTGCACGGTCGGCGATGGCGATGACGCGTTTCATGGTTCTGTCTTCATGTTTGACCATGATCTTTTCCGAAAACCGGGTCCCACTTTTCGGGATCATGGTCAGTTCTAGAACCGAAAAGCGGCAAAACGGTTAATTGGTACTGCGAAATTGAAGGGTTCATGCCCGTGGATGGGCTGATTCGTAGATTTCGAGCAGCCTCGCGGTGTCGACGCCGGTGTAGATTTGCGTCGTCGACAGGCTGGCGTGGCCGAGCAGTTCCTGGATGGTGCGCAAGTCACCGCCGCGGCCGAGCAGATGCGTGGCGAAGGAATGGCGCAGCGCATGCGGCGTCGCGGTATCGGGCAGGTTGAGCGCCGAGCGCAGTTTGGCCATGTCGCGCTGGACGATGGCCGGGTTGAGCGGGCCGCCACGGGCGCCGCGAAACAGCAGGCCCTTGGGGTCGAGATGGTAGGGGCAGAGCCGGCGATATTCGGCGATCGCCCTGAGCGCCACCGGCAGCACCGGCACCAGGCGCGTCTTGCCGCCCTTGCCGGTGACGCGCAGCACCGTGTCGTCCGCCGACGCCAGATCGGCGCCCGCCAGACCGAGCGCCTCGGAAATGCGCAGGCCGGAGCCGTAGAGCAGTGTCAGCACAGCGGCGTTGCGGGCCGCGATCCAGGGTTCTTCCGCCAATTGGCCTTCGATGGAAACGATATGCTTGGCGTCGCTCGCCGTCAGCGGCTTGGGCAGCGATTTGGGCTGGCGCGGTGCGCGCAGGGCTGCCGCACCCGCCGCATTGGCAAGGCCGCGCCGCTCGAGGAAACGCAGCAGCGAGCGGATGCCGGCGAGACCCCGGCCCAGGGTGCGGGCACCGGCGCCGGCATTGCGCCGCGCAGCGAGGAAGCCGCGCAGGTCGGCCGGGCGCAGATCGGCGATGTCCGAAATGCCGGGCGAGCCGCCGCAATGGCCGGTGAGGAAATGCAGGAACTGGCGCGTGTCGCGCTCATAGGCTTCCACCGTCTTAGGCGACAGCCGACGTTCTCGCGCCAGCATCTTCAGCCAGCTTTCACGCGCCGCCTGGAGATCGGGTTTAGCCGGGATGAGGAATTCCTGCATGGCGTCTGATCCAGTTCGCCGCCATTTTCTCGCAGGCAGGTTAGAAAGCGGTGAAGAGTCCGTCATTGAAAAGATGGCCGGCTGGGGCTAGGAGATCGTCGATTGGCGGCAAGTCACAAACCTTGGTGATTGGCTGAAATCTGCGCAGTCGCTTCGCGCCTGCTCCGCCCGTGGATGACGAAGGTAAAAGCGCCATGAGCAAGCCCCAGAACCCTGTCCAGATGGCCGTGATCGGCGCCGCCCATGGCATCAAGGGCGAATTGCGGGTGAAGACCTTCACCGGTGAACCGCTGGCGCTGGCCGACTACGGCCCGCTCTACGCCCGTGACGGCCGCGCCTTCCAGATCATCGACATCAGGCCCGCCAACACCGTCGTCGTGGTCCGCTTCAAGGGCGTTGCCGACCGCAACGCGGCCGAGGCGCTGGCCGGCACGGAGCTGTTCGTCGACCGTTCGATGCTGCCGGACGACGGCGAGGAAGACGAGTTCTACCATGCCGACCTCGTCGGCCTCGAAGTCCGCGACGACACGGGTGCCGTGCTTGGCAAGGTGGTCGCGGTGCACAATTTCGGCGGCGGCGACATTCTCGACGTGACGCTGGGCGGGCGCAAGGGCGTGCTGATCCCGTTCACACAGGCTGCCGTGCCACAAGTGTCGATCGCGGAGGGTTTCGTCCGCGTCGACCCGGCGGCGGCCGGACTTGTCGAGGACGAGGATGGCGACGGCCCGCGAGAGGAAGACTTCGATCCGAAGGGCAGGCCGCGCGGACCGAGCGATGCCGGGGGCAACCGGTGAGTTTTTCCGCTTCGGTGCTGACGCTTTACCCCGAGATGTTTCCCGGCGCGCTCGGCCTGTCGTTGGCCGGCCGGGCGCTCGAGGCCGGCACGTGGTCGCTGGAGGCGATCCAGATCCGTGACTTCGCCACCGACCGTCATCGCACCGTCGACGACACGCCAGCCGGCGGCGGCGCCGGCATGGTGATGCGCGCCGACGTGCTGGCGAAAGCCATCGACCACACGTCGCCGCCGGGCGACGCGCGGCCACGGCTGTTGATGAGCCCGCGCGGCAAACCGCTGACTCAGGCCCGCGTGCGCGAACTGGCCGCAGGACCGGGCGCGGTCATCGTCTGCGGCCGTTTCGAGGGCGTCGACCAGCGGGTGATCGACGCGCGGGGATTGGAGGAAGTCTCGATCGGCGACTACATCCTCTCGGGCGGCGAGCCGGCAGCGCTCGTTCTGCTCGATGCGGTGGTGCGGTTATTGCCGGGCGTGATGGGTAACGCGGTGTCGGGCGAGGAAGAAAGCTTTGAGAACGACCTGCTCGAACATCCGCACTATACGCGGCCGCAGGAGTTCGAGGGCCGCGAGATTCCCGAGGTGCTGATCTCGGGCAATCACAAGAAGATCGCCGCATGGCGGCGGGCGCAGTCGGAAGCGCTGACGAAAGAGCGGCGTCCTGATTTGTTGGGCGCCGCCGCTCAGCCTTTCCAAAAGTAATAGAAAGCCAGAAACAGGCCGACGGCGACGACGAAGCCGCGCACCGCGTTTTGCGGCACGCGCTTGGCGATCCAGACGCCGGCATAGCCGCCGAGCGCGCCGCCCGGGATCATGATGATCGCCTGCGGCCAGGCGACGACACCGCCCGAGACGAAGACGACGATCGCGACAGCGGCGATGACCATGGCCAGCATGTTCTTCAACGCGTTCAGCCGGTGATAGTCGCCGGCTTGGGTGAGGCCGAGCGTCGCCAGCATCATCACGCCCATGCCTGCGCCGAAGAAGCCGCCATAGATGGCGGTGAGAAACTGCGCCAGGGAGCCGGCGAGCGAGCCCACCGCCGCTTCATAGCCGGGCTTCGGCACCGGTTTCAGCCAGGGGCCGGCGGCGAACAGGGCTGTCGCGGCCAAGAGCAGCCACGGCACCAGAGCGCGAAACGAGGGATTGTCGAGCGCCAAAAGGATCAGAGCGCCGGCCAGTGCGCCCACGGCCGAGATCAGACACAGCATCAGCGCGCCGCGCCAGAAATGCCTGATATCGGCCGAGTAGGCGAGGGTCGAGGTGATGTAGCCTGGAAATTGCGTCACCGAGGAGGTGGCGTTGGCGACGATCGGCGGCAGGCCGACCAACGTCATGGCGCCGAATGTGATGAAGGTGCCGCCACCGGCGACCGCATTGGCGGCGCCTGACAGAAAGCCCGCCAGAAAGAGCAGGATGGCATCGAAGACAGACATGAATTGCGGCCGCTCAAAACTGTGTTATTTCAGGCTTAGAAAGCCTGAACGACCGGCGCAACCCGGCACGGCAGGATTACGATGGTGCCATGCGAGCAGAAAATGCGCTGCCAAGGCGTGACAAAGCGGCGAAATAGCTGTATGTGCCCGCCCGTACCGGCCAGAAAGAATCTGCCGGACCCGTCAACAATGACGGTGTAGTCGCCCCTGCCTGATGTTTCAAAGACAAATCTCTTGGAGACAAAGGGCATAGCCAAGCGGTCAATGGAACTGCAAGGCGAGTGTCGGACGCTCTGACTGTCGGAAGAACAAGAAGTGGACTTTTGAGATGGATATTCTCCGTCAGCTCGAGGCCGAACAGGCCGCCAAGATCGAAGCCAAGCGCAAGCTTCCCGAATTCCAGCCCGGCGACACCGTGCGCGTCCAGGTCCGCGTGACCGAAGGCACCCGCACCCGCGTCCAGGCCTATGAGGGCGTCGTCATCGCCCGCGCAGGCGCCGGCTTCCAGGAGAACTTCACGGTTCGCAAGATTTCCTACGGCGAAGGCGTCGAGCGCGTGTTCCCGGTCTACTCGCCGATGGTTGAAGGCGTTGAAATCGTTCGCCGCGGCAAGGTGCGTCGCGCCAAGCTCTACTACCTGCGCGATCGTCGCGGCAAATCGGCCCGTATTTCGGAAAACACCGGCGTGCGCGCCCGCAAGCTGAACGACGAGGAGCGCGATGCTCTGAACGCCGAGAAGGCCCGCATCGAGGCCGAGAAGGTGGCAGCCGCCGAGGCCCTGGCCGTCGAGAAGGCCGCTCAGGACGCCGCCGAGAAGAAGGCCGCCGCCGAGGCAGCTGAAGCCGCAAAGGCAGCCGAAGCAGCCACCGCCGAATAAGTTTTTCGGCGAGCAAGTTTGAAAAGGCGGCTTCGGCCGCCTTTTTTCGTTTCCGGGGGCTGGCTGGCGGAAAAGTCGGCGGTTGACTCGATTTACATCGTGTACTAAACAATCGTGCACGATTTAAATGGAGAAATGAAATGCCTGCATTGTATTCTACCCAAGCCCGCGCCGTCGGCGGCCGCGCCGGCCATGTCCAGAGCGATGATGGCTTGCTCAGCCTCGATCTTGCCATGCCCAAGGAGCTTGGCGGCAAAGGTGGCGCCACCAATCCCGAACAGCTTTTCGCCGCCGGCTATGCCGCCTGCTTCGAAAGCGCCATGCGCTTCATCGCCGGCAAGCAGAAACTGCCGCTGCAGGATGCCTCGGTGACGGCAAATGTCAGCCTGCACAGCAATGCGCAGGGCGGATTTGTGCTCGGCGTTTCGCTGGCAGCGGAAACAAAAGGTCTTGATCAGGCGGCGGCGGAAGCGCTTGTATCGGCGGCGCACCAGGTTTGCCCCTATTCCAACGCCATCAAGGGCAACATCGAGGTGGCGCTTTCGGCTAAGGCGCTTCCGGCAAAGGCAGCATGAACACAAAACAGACGGACGATACCACGCAGGCCTCGGCGGATTTCGCCGGGGTGCCGAAACTCGACGACCAAATCTGCTTCGCCCTCTATTCGGCTAGCGGGCTGATGACACGGCTCTACCGGCCGTTGCTCGAACCGCTCGGCCTCACCTATCCGCAATATCTGGCGATGATGGCGCTGTGGGAGCGAGCGCCACGCACGGTGGGTGGGCTCGGCGAGGTGCTGGGTCTCGATTCGGCGACGCTGACACCCCTGCTCAAACGGCTGGAGGCGGGCGGCTTCATCACCCGCCGGCGCGACGCTGCCGACGAGCGCCGGGTGCTTCTGGAGCTGACAGCCAAGGGACAGTCGCTACGCGGGCCCGCCAAAGACGTTGCTGTCCAGATACTCTGCCAATTTCCCCGCCTCAGCGCGGTCGAACTGGATGGCCTGCACCGCATCCTGGCCAAGCTCATTGCTGGGCTGCGCGAGACGGACGCCAAGGCACCGGCGGCTGACTGACCGCCGGCCAAGGCACGGATCTCCCGGAATCTTCCGATCGAGAGCATTGGAATCCGATTTCGCCCCAGGCGACACGGCAGAGCGTCTTGCATGACGCTTGCGGAAAGCTAAAGTCGGCGCCGGATTTTCCTGCAAGCCCGGCCATGCCCGGGTCATCAATTCCCGGGGAGTGTGTCATGACCAAATCGAAACTGCTGCTGGCGGGCCTGCTTGCCCTCGTCCTGGCACCCGTTGCCGCCTTCGCGCAGGCGCTGCCCGACCTCGGCGGCAAGAAGGTGGTGGTTGTGACCGAAAACGCCTATCCGCCGCTGCAGTTCATCGATGCCAAGACCGGCAAACAGATCGGCTGGGAATATGACGCGATGAACGAGATCGCCAAGCGGCTCAATTTCACGGTCGAGTACCAGAACACTTCCTGGGACGCGATGATCCAGGCGGTTTCCGACAACCAGTACAACATTGGCATGACCGGCATCACCATCAAGGACGACCGCAAGGAGAAGGTCGATTTCTCCGACCCCTATATGCGCTCGGAACAGTTCATGCTGGTGCGCGGCGATGAGAGCCGCTTCACCGACGCCAAGACCTTCGGCGCCTTCAAGGACGGGCTGGTCGGCGCGCAGGCCGGCACCACGCCCTTCTACACCGCCGTCTACAGCGTGCTCGACGGCAATGAGCAGAACCCGCGCATCAAACTGTTCGAGACGTTCGGCGCGACCGTGCAGGCACTGAAATCAGGCGACGTCGATGTTGTTTTGACCGATGGCACCGCCGGCAAAGGCTATGTCGACGCCTCCGAGGGCAAATTGAAGCTGATCGGGGGGCCGCTCGGTACCGAGGATTTTGGGTTTATCTTTCCGAAGGGTTCGGACCTGGTGAAGCCGGTCAACGCGGCCATCGCGGCGCTGAAGGCCGACGGCACCCTCGATGCGCTCAACAAGAAATGGTTTCTTGATTACAAGATGGGGCAGTAGTTCGCTGAACCTCACGCAGACACGGCGCTTGAACACCCCCCTCTGCCCTGCCGGGCATCTCCCCCGCAAGGGGGGAGATCAGCTGTCCGCCCTGCCTTCGCGTACCTCCAGCATTGAAGAAAAGGCGCGGGCATTGAAGCTGCCAATCTCCCTCCTTGCGGGGGAGATGGCCGGCAGGCCAGAGGGGGGTGCCTTGGCGCAATCCTTCTGATGCAGGTCCCTTGCTCTTCCTCCAAAGCCGACTTCCCCTGGTGGCTCGTCGTTGCCGTAACCCTCGCGATCGCGGTGGCCGTCTTCGTCGCCACCAGCAACCTCTATACCCAGGTGTTCGCCACGGTCGCCAAGGGCATCGGCGTCACCATCTTCGTCACCGCGATTGCCTTCGTGCTGGCTTCGGCCATGGGTCTCGGCATCGCGCTGATGGGAATGTCCGGCTCGCGCTGGCTGCGCCAGATCGCGCGCTTCTATGTCGAGATCATCCGCGGCGTGCCGATCCTGGTGCTGTTGTTCTGGATCGCCTTTGCCGGTGCACCGGCCTTCGTCGCGGCTTGGAACGCGCTGACCGCGCCGCTGCAAAGTGCCGGCCTGTTCGGCGAGCTTTTGGTGCGCGACGTGTCGCTGCTCTGGCGCGCCATCATGGCGCTGACCATCGGCTATTCGGCTTTCATCTCGGAGGTTTTCCGGGCCGGCATCCAGTCGGTGGAGAAGGGCCAGATCGAGGCGGCGAAGGCGCTTGGGCTGACCCGTGCTCAGCGCTTCCGGCTGATCGTGTTCCCACAGGCAATCCGCACCATCCTGCCGCCGCTCGGCAATGATTTCGTCGCGCTGGTCAAGGATTCCTCGCTGGTCTCGGTGCTCGGCGTCGCCGACATCACGCAGATGGGCAAGGTCTACGCCGCCGGCTCCTTTCGCTTCTTCGAGACCTATTCGATAACGGCCTACATCTATCTCATCCTGACCGTCGGACTGTCGCTGGCGCTCAGGGCGCTGGAGCGGCGGCTGCGCCGCCAGCACGAGGAATAGTTTTTCGGCGAAGACAGCATTACGATCCCCGAGCATTCCCGTTGAGGAGGTCCCATGATCGTCGACAAAGCCAATGCGGCGCTGGATTCCGTCTACACGGCCGACACGCCGGAAGCGCTTGAGGAGGCCTATGCCGCGTGGGCCGCGACCTATGACAGCGAGACCGCCTCGCTCGGCTACCTCCTGCCTTTCCTGATCACCGCCTGGGTGGCGCGCCATGTGCCGGCGGGCGATGGCCCCTTGCTCGATGCCGGCTGCGGCACTGGCCTGTCGGGACCGTCGCTGAAGGCGCTCGGTTACCGCGACATTGCGGGGCTGGACCTCTCGCACGATATGCTGAAGATCGCCGGCAGCCGCAATGCCTACAGCGAACTGAAGCAGGCAATGCTGGGCGACACGTTGCCATGGCCTGACGGCCACTTCCGCGCCTTCTTCTCGACCGGCGTGTTCACCATCAGCCATGCGCCGGCCTCTAGCCTGCACGAGTTGGTGCGCATCACCCGCAAGGGTGGCCATGCCATCTTCACCGTGCGTGACCAGGTGTTCGAAAGTGGCGGCTTTCAAGCCGTGTTCGATGAGCTGGAGCAAGCTGGGAAATGGCGACCGGTCGAGGAAAGCCCGTGGTTCCGCTGCTATGCGATCGCCGAGCCCGAAGCGCTGGTGAAGACGTTTGTGTTTGAAGTGATCTGAGCGGAGAGGTTTGGGTTCTGCGAAGACACGCCGCAATTGCCGAAAACCCAAAACATTGGTATGAGCCACGCCATGGAAGAGCTTTTTGGCGATCCGGCCTACAAGGGGTTCGTGCTGCAGGACAGGAAACGCCTGCCGTCGCGCTTTTCCGCGCGCGTGTCCGGGGCGCTGACCAGCCGACTACCCTAGGCCGACCTGTTCAGGTCGTTTTCGCCGGGCCGCAAGTCAGGCGTCTGCTCTTTCCCATTCTCATATCGACGGATTTACGCACATGAGCGCACCGCGCACCCTCTACGACAAGATTTTCGACGACCATGTCGTCGACCGCCAGGACGACGGCACCTGCCTGCTCTACATCGACCGCCACCTGGTCCATGAAGTGACCAGCCCGCAGGCCTTCGAAGGCCTGCGCATGACCGGCCGTAAAGTCCGACATCCGGAAAAGACGCTGGCCGTGGTCGATCACAATGTGTCGACCTCACCCGAGCGCAAGTTCGGCATCAAGAACGAGGAAAGCCGTATCCAGGTCGAGGCGCTGGCCAAGAACGCCAGGGATTTCGGCGTCGAATATTATTCCGAGAACGATATTCGCCAGGGCATCGTCCACATCATCGGTCCGGAGCAGGGCTTTACTCTGCCCGGCATGACCATCGTCTGCGGCGACAGCCACACCTCGACGCATGGCGCTTTCGGCGCGCTGGCGCATGGCATCGGCACGTCCGAGGTCGAGCATGTTCTGGCGACACAGACGCTGATCCAGCGCAAGGCCAAGAACATGCTGGTGCGTGTCGACGGCCAGCTGCCGCAGGGCGTCACCGCCAAGGACATCATCCTAGCTATCATCGGCGAGATCGGCACCGCCGGCGGCACCGGCTATGTCATCGAATATGCCGGCGAGGCGATCCGTGCCCTGTCGATGGAAGGCCGCATGACGATCTGCAACATGTCGATCGAAGGCGGTGCGCGCGCCGGCCTTATCGCCGCCGACGAGACGACCTTCGCCTATGTCAAGGACAAGCCGCGCGCGCCGAAGGGCGCGTCCTGGGATGCGGCACTCGAATACTGGAAGACGCTGCAGTCTGACGAGGGCGCGCATTTCGACAAGGTGATCGTGCTCGACGCGGCCAAGCTGCCGCCGATCGTCTCCTGGGGCTCGTCGCCCGAGGATGTGGTGTCGGTGCAAGGCATCGTGCCGAACCCGGACGACATCGCCGATGAAAACAAGCGCACCTCCAAGCAGCGCGCGCTCGACTATATGGGGCTGACGCCGGGCACCAAGATCACCGACATCACGCTCGATCGCGTCTTCATCGGTTCCTGCACCAATGGCCGCATCGAGGATCTGCGCGCCGTCGCCAAGGTGGTCGAAGGCAAGACGGTCAGCCCGCATGTCGATGCGATGATCGTGCCGGGTTCCGGCCTGGTCAAGGAACAGGCGGAAGCCGAAGGTCTCGACAAGATCTTCCTCGCCGCCGGTTTCGACTGGCGCGAGCCGGGCTGTTCGATGTGCCTGGCGATGAACGACGACCGGCTGAAGCCGCATGAACGCTGCGCCTCGACCTCGAACCGCAATTTCGAGGGCCGGCAAGGGTTCAAGGGCCGCACCCATCTGGTGTCGCCGGCGATGGCGGCCGCGGCGGCGATTGCCGGCCACTTCGTCGACATCCGGGAGTGGAAGTAACCCGGATTTGAACAGAACCCGAGCCGCGCCCGGCTCGGGTCAGCTCTTTCCGTCGCGGCGGACGAGTTCGTGGAACTCCTCGCGGCGTCCCGGCTGTTCGGCCGCGACCACAAGCGCAAGCTGTTGTTCCTCGAAGAGCTTGAACCATTCGTCCCATTCGACGAGCTCATAACCTCCCGCATTGAGCGGCCGTTCAGGCTGGTCCTGGTCCTGATAGGCATGCTGGCCGAAGACCAGCCTCAACATGGGCTGCGTCCCCGCCTCCGGCGATATGTCGACGATTGCGGGAAAGCCGGCGCGCCCGGCAGCCCATGAGCGGATCGCATCGTGGTTGGTCAGTGTGATTGTGTCGGCCATGGGTCGCTCCAGATTGTGAACGGAGGAACGCTGACCGGAGACTGCGGTTCCCTGACATTATTTTGAGGCGGCGGTCCTGCTTGCCGCATGGCTTAACCGCTTGTTTGGGCTTGCCCTCTAAGCTCTTCCCTGACGTAAGCTAGGGGAAGTCACAGTCGGTTGGACACGGGTCTGCTCATTGCGCTGCTCAACCCGACGATCGCGCTGGCGCTCGGCGCGGCGTTCCTTGTGCTATGGTCCTATCAGCGCCACCGCCCCTATCTGGCCGTTCTGGCGATCAGCTACAGTCTCTCGGCGGCTGGCTTCCTGCTCCAGTATTTCACCTTGCCCATCGGGATGCCGCTGACCAAGCTTACGTCGAACATCTGCTTCACCATCGCTGCCTGCTGCCTGTCCAGCGCCGTCATCCACCGTTATGGCCGCAAGGTGCCCTCTGTGGGGATCGCCGTGTTGGCGGGCGGCGGCCTGGCGTCGTTATGCTGGTTCCTGTTCGTCGCGCCGGATCTCACCTGGCGCATCCTGGCGATGAATTTCGCATTCGGCGGCATCAGCCTTCTGGTTGCCGCCGAACTGCGCCCGGTACGCAACAACGGCCCGACCGAAAAAATCCTGTTCGTGCTGTCGCTGCTGTCGGGCGTCAATTTCTTCGTGCGCACCCTTGCCGTCGTCATCGCGCATGGGCCCTTCGCCAGCTATGACGGGTTCTATGGCTCGTCCTACTGGACGACGGCGCTGCTGTCGCACGCGCTGCTCTCGCTGCTCATCGCGCTGTGCCTGTTTTCCGCCGCGGCACTCGACGTGTTGAAGGCATTGAAGACCGAGACCTATACCGACCCCCTGTCGGGCCTGCTCAACCGGCGTGGCTTCGAGGAGCGAGGCATGCTGCTCTTGCAGCACTGCGCCTCGGCCCGGTTCCCGGTCGCGCTAGTGCTGGCCGACCTCGATCATTTCAAGGCGCTCAACGATGTGCATGGGCATGGGGCGGGCGATCGGGTGATCGCCGACTTCGCCGCCAAGCTTCGGTCGGCGGCCGGCGCGCGCGGTGTTGCCGGGCGTATCGGCGGCGAGGAATTCGCGGTGCTGCTGCCCCTCAGCGATCTTGCGGCGGCGCGGCTGTTCGCCGAAGCGGTGCGCACCGTCTATTCGGCCGGCCATGTCGACGGGCTTCCCCCAGGAACGAAGGTGACGGCAAGCTTCGGCGTGGCGGCCCGCAGCGGTGGCGAGGCGCTGGAGCCGCTGATGCGCCGTGCCGACGATGCGCTCTACAAAGCCAAGAAGAACGGCCGCGACAGCGTACGCCTGTCCTATGAGCGGCCGGAAACGGCGTTCCTGCCGGAGCCGCTCAAGACCGGCTGAATCTGTCCGGGCGGGACGGCGTTAACGTCTTCTTCGCCCGTCGATGATTAGCTGTCGGCGCGGGTGCGGGAGAACATGAGCGGCGCCAACTTCATCCTGTTGATCAATCTGTCGGTTGCCGGCCTGCTGGCGGCATCCTTCATGGCGGTCGCCTTCCACGATGTCGGCCGGGCGCCGGCGCGCTGGCTGGCATTTGGCTATCTGCTAGGCATGGCCTATTCGGCCATCGAATTCTCCATTCCCGCTTTTTCCGACGCGCGGCTCCCGGTCGTTGCCGCCTTCGCGGTCTTCCTTGGCGCCACCATTGCGTTCAATGGCGGGCTTGCCCGCAAATACGGCGTGGCGCCGCCCTGGAAGCCGATGCTGTTTTTCCTGTTGGCCACCACCATAGCCGTGTATTTCGTGCAGGACCTGCCTCGCCAGTCGCTGATCCGCATCATGGCTTACCAGCTTCCCTATGCGGTCATGCAGTTCATCGGGTTGGCCATCGTCTGGTCATCGAGGCAAAAGCTTGCCCGTCTCGATCGCATATTGATGGCCGTGCTGGCGGCGAGCGGCCTGCAGTTTGCCTCCAAGCCGTTCATCGCGCATGCGCTCGGCGGCTGGGGCGCCAATCCGCAGGCCTATCTGCAAAGCAACTACGCGCTGGTGTCGCAATCGCTCGGCACTGTCTTTGCGCTGGCGCTGGCGCTGCTGATGCTGGCCATCCTGGTTCGCGACGTGCTTGCCGAAGTGACGTCGAAGTCGGAGACGGACACGCTTTCGCGCCTGCTCAACCGCGGCGGCTTCACCCGCCATGCCGAGCTGGCGGTGCTTGGCGCGATGCGGCAAGGCGTGCCGGTCGCGCTGGTCATTGCCGATCTCGATCATTTCAAGAGCGTCAACGACAGTTTCGGCCATGCGTCAGGCGACCGGGTGATCGAGACTTTTGCAGGCTTCCTGCGCGAAGCCGCCGCCGCGCATCACATTGCCGGCCGCATCGGCGGCGAGGAGTTCGCCATCATCCTGCCGGGAACCAACCTTGCCGCAGCGCGGCTGTTCGCCGAGGGCACGCGCAGCGCCTTTGGCGGGCTGCCCATCGACGGGCTGCCGGCTGACAACCGCTGCACCGCGAGCTTCGGCGTCGCCGAACTTGATCCGAGCGAAGACTTTGCCGATCTGATGCGGCGCGCCGACCAGGCGCTCTATCAGGCGAAGAATGCCGGGCGCGATTGCGTGCGCGTCTCCGCCGGGCCTGCCGGCAATTGGTCGTCAGCCGGAATGGAAGCCAGAGCAATTTCAGGAAAAGTGTGAAACGGTTTTCCCGGGAAAGCGCATGGCGCTTTCCCTTGGAAATTGCGTCCTAACAAAGGGTCTAGCGGCAGGGGCTGAGCTCGGGCATCTCGCCGTCGGAGAGACCGTACATATAGGAGCGGCCCTTCACCAGCACCGGCGGCCGGTAGCAATCGCTGTATCCGCTGATCTCGTCGGCTTCGTTCTCGTAGATCACCTTGGGCTGGCCGGCGCTGGTGTAGTCGGATAGCTGCTTGGCCAGCCTGCCTTCGCCGACGATGATGCGCTTGTAGCCGGCGGCGCTGTCGACGACGAGGTTGCCGAAGGAATCAGCGTAGACACGATCCTGATGCCGGGCGCCGGCGAGCGCTGGCGCTGCAAGGCCAACGACCGAGGCCGCTACGATGAGCGCCGCAAGGCGCGATCTGCCCGAATTCGAACGCATGGCGTCCTCCGTGTCTTGAGGGAAAGCCTCCTCGAATCAGAAATTAACGTTTTCTTAACCTTTGTTAAGAGGCCGGGGCGTTTGGCGGCAATGTCTCGGTAAACATGGTTAATATCCGACTGGATGGAAAACCCGTTGGCCATCATTCGGCCATGCTCGGCCGCACCATCGCGGCTGGTGTCCGTCTCGGCGTCGGGATGACCTTGATCTTGGCAAAGCATCGCGGCTGGTTTGCCGCGCGGGAGGACAGCATATGACGCTACGCCGGCCGAATTGGGTGTCCGTTTTCCCGTTGCTCGGGGTCGTCGCTGGCTGTGTGCCACAGGACAGCGCGCCGAAGGCGGCCAATACCGTCGTCGTCTCACCTGCGCCGGCTCAGCAGTCCGTCGAAGCCGCGGCGCCTCCGGCAGCTGCAATCAAGATCATCACCGACCTTACCGCGCCGCGATCCGGCATAGGCGCGGCCACCTACAGATGCGGCAACAACGGTATGATTTCCATCCAAAATCTTGGCACGTCGTTGCGTGTGGTCGGGTCCGACGGCGCGACCGAGGAGTTTGCGGCGTCGCCCGCCAACCAGACCAGCCGCTACCAGACGGCCACGCATGACGCAATCGTGATCGACGGACGCGAGGCGCTGGTGATGAAGAAGGGGTCGACGCCGCAGACCTGCAAACGCTAGCGCCAATCTCAACATCGCTGGGCCCTTGGGCCAGACATGTTGCACTGCAGCGATATCGAGCCGGCTTCAGGCCTCCCGGCCTAATCGATTGAAGCTCCAGCAGGCCTTTTAGTCAGACTAAATTACGTTTTCGAAACGGTTTTCTGGCTTTGACGCGGTGCAAAAAGAGCATTAGAAACCGGCTGTCCGAAGTCGCAACCGGAAGCGGCAATGCCGCATTTCCACCTGAGGCTCCAGAGAGACGCCGAACTGGGGGAGCCATGAGCAAATCACCAGCCACCCGCGAATTTGCCAGACGTGAACGGCCGATTTCGCCGCACCTCACCGTGTACCGGCCGCCGATCACCATGACGATGTCGATCATTCACCGCATCACCGGTGGTGCGCTGTATTTCGGCACGCTGCTGGTCGCCCTGTGGCTGATGGCGGCGGCAAGCTCGCAGACGACGTTCGATTGGGCCAATTGGGCCTTCGGCACCTGGCTCGGCCGGCTCATCCTGTTCGGCTACACCTGGGCGCTGATGCACCATATGCTGGGTGGCGTGCGCCATCTGGTCTGGGACACCGGCGCGGGTCTGGAGAAGCATACCGCCTCGAAGATCGCCTGGGCGACGCTGGCCGGCTCGATCCTGCTCACGCTGCTGATCTGGATCGCCGGCATTATGGCGCGGGGAGCCTGACCATGAGCGGCAAAAACACCGACATGCGCACGCCGCTGGCGAGGGTCCGCGGCCTCGGCTCCGCCCGCGAAGGCACCGGGCATTTCTGGCGCCAACGCCTCACCGCGATCGCCAACATCCCGCTGATCCTGTTCTTCGTCGGCTTCCTGATCGCGCTCAACGGCGCCGACTACGCACATGTGCGGGCAGCTCTTGCCAACCCGTTCGTGGCGCTGGTGATGGCCCTGGTGCTCATCTCCGGGCTCATCCATATGCGGATCGGCATGCAGGTGATCATCGAGGATTACGTGCATGGCGAAGGCATGAAGCTGGCGCTGATCGCGCTCAATACATTTTTCACCATAGCGGTCGGCGTCGCCTCAATCTTCGCCCTGCTCAAGCTGGCATTCGGAGGCTGAGTTGGCCAAGGACGCGAAACAAGCCAACAGCGCTGGCTACACTTATGTCGACCACAAGTTCGACGTGGTGGTCGTTGGCGCCGGCGGCGCCGGCCTGCGCGCCACGCTCGGCATGGCCGAACAGGGCCTGCGCACCGCCTGCATCAGCAAGGTGTTCCCGACCCGCTCGCACACGGTGGCGGCGCAAGGCGGCATTGCCGCCTCGCTGTCCAACATGGGTCCCGATTCCTGGCAGTGGCACATGTACGACACCGTCAAGGGCTCGGACTGGCTGGGCGATGTCGACGCCATGGAATATCTGGTGCGCGAAGCGCCGGCCGCGGTCTACGAACTCGAACATTACGGCGTGCCGTTTTCGCGCACCGAAGAGGGCAAGATCTACCAGCGGCCGTTCGGCGGCCACATGATGAACTATGGCGAAGGCCCGCCGGTGCAGCGCACCTGTGCCGCCGCCGACCGCACCGGCCATGCCATCCTGCACACGCTTTACGGCCAGTCGCTGAAGAACAACGCGCAGTTCTTCATCGAGTATTTCGCGCTCGACCTGATCATGGAGCCGGACGGCACCTGCACCGGCGTTCTCGCCTGGAATCTGGATGACGGCACCATCCACCGCTTCTCGGCCAAAATGGTGGTGCTGGCGACCGGCGGCTATGGCCGCACCTATTTTTCGGCCACCTCGGCGCACACCTGCACCGGCGACGGCGGCGGCATGGCAGCGCGTGCCGGCTTTCCGCTGCAGGACATGGAGTTCGTGCAATTCCACCCGACCGGCATCTATGGCGCCGGCTGCCTGATCACCGAGGGCGCGCGCGGCGAGGGCGGCTATCTCGTCAATTCCGAGGGCGAGCGCTTCATGGAGCGCTATGCGCCGTCCGCCAAGGACCTTGCCTCGCGCGACGTCGTCTCGCGCTGCATGACGCTGGAAATCCGCGAGGGTCGCGGCGTCGGCAAGAACAAGGACCACATCTTCCTGCATCTCGACCATCTCGATCCCGCCGTCCTGCATGAGCGGCTGCCGGGCATTTCGGAATCGGCCAAGATCTTTGCCGGTGTCGATCTGACCAAGGAGCCGATCCCGGTGCTTCCCACGGTCCACTACAATATGGGCGGCGTGCCGACCAATTACTGGGGCGAGGTGCTCAATCCGACGGCACTCAATCCAGACCAGGTGTCGCCCGGGTTGATGGCTGTCGGCGAAGCCGGCTGCGCCTCCGTGCATGGTGCCAATCGGCTCGGTTCGAATTCGCTGATCGATCTTGTGGTGTTCGGCCGCGCGGCCGCGATCCGCGCCGGCCAGGTCATCGACCGCAAGTCGGCGATCCCTTCGCCCAACGAAGCCTCGGTCGAAAAGATCATGGACCGCTTCGACCGGCTGCGCCACGCCAATGGCTCGACGCCGACGGCCAGCTTGCGTGAAAAGATGCAGAAGGCGATGCAGGAAGACGCGGCCGTATTCCGCACGCAGGAGTCCCTCGAAAACGGCTGCAAGCGCATTTCGCAGATCTGGGGCGAGTTGAAGGACATCAAAGTGTCCGACCGCTCGATGATCTGGAACTCCGATCTGGTCGAGACGCTGGAGCTGGAAAACCTGATGGCCAATGCCATCACCACGGTCTACAGCGCCGAGGCGCGCAAGGAGAGCCGTGGCGCGCACGCACGCGAGGACTTTTCGGCGCGCGACGACGCGGTCTGGCGCAAGCATACGTTGGCCAGGCTGAGCGAAGACGGCAAGGTGGCACTCTCCTACCGGCCGGTGCACACCGAGCCGCAGCTGGCTGAAAAGGACGGCGGCATCAGCCTCGCCAAGATCGCGCCCAAGGCCAGAGTGTATTGAGGATCGAACATGGTTGAACTCACGCTCCCCAAGAATTCGCAGATCAAGCCGGGGAAGACCTGGCCGAAGCCGGAGGGCGCCACCAATCTGCGGGAATACCGCATCTACCGCTGGTCGCCGGACGATGACGAGAACCCGCGCATCGACACCTATTTCGTCGACATGGACGATTGCGGTCCAATGGTGCTCGACGCGCTGCTGTGGATCAAGAACAAGATCGACCCGACGCTGACCTTGCGGCGTTCCTGCCGCGAAGGCATTTGCGGCTCCTGCGCCATGAACATCGACGGTTCCAACACGCTCGCCTGCACCAAGGGCTGCGACGACATTTCCGGCGCGGTAAAAGTCTACCCGCTGCCGCATATGCAGGTGGTCAAAGACCTGGTGCCCGATCTCACCAACTTCTACGCCCAGCACGCCTCGATCCAGCCCTGGCTGAAGACGGTATCGCCGGAGCCGGCCAAGGAGTGGCTGCAAAGCCATGAGGACCGCGAGAAGCTCGACGGGCTCTACGAGTGCATTTTGTGCGCCTGCTGCTCGACCTCGTGCCCGAGCTATTGGTGGAACGGCGACCGCTATCTCGGCCCGGCAACGCTTCTGCAGGCCTATCGCTGGCTGATCGATAGCCGCGACGAGGCCACCGGTGAGCGGCTCGACAACCTCGAAGACCCGTTCCGGCTCTATCGCTGCCACACCATCATGAACTGCGCGCAGACCTGCCCCAAGGGCCTCAACCCGGCCAAGGCGATCGCCGAGATCAAGAAGATGATGGTGGAGAGAAGGGTTTAGGCGGTTGGTCGGTTGCCGGCGAAAGCAAATCCAATGAGCGATGACCTTCCCATCCTTTCCCCGGTAGAAGCCCGTGTGCTCGGCTGCCTGATCGAGAAGAAGGAGCTGACGCCGGATGTCTATCCGCTGACGCTGAATTCAGCACTGGCCGCCGCAAACCAGAAGACGGCGCGCGAGCCGGTGATGGCGCTGGAACAGGCCGAGGTGCACCGGGGGCTGAAGCTGCTGGAACAAAAGGGTCTGGTGCGGCAGATGTTCGGTTCGCGTGTCGAGCGCTACGAGCACCAGATGGCGCAGCGCTTCTCGCTGACCACGCCGCAGACCGCTTTGATCGGCCTGCTGTTGCTGCGCGGGCCGCAGACGGCCCATGAATTGTCGGCGCGCACTGAGCGCATGGCACGGTTTTCGTCGATCGAAGATCTGCGCGCCGAGCTCGATATGCTGATCGGTCGTCGGCCGCCACTCATCCAGGAAATCCCGCGAGGACCGGGCCAGCGCGAGGACCGCTACGTGCATCTGCTGAGCGGCCCGGTGGACGTTGCAGCACTTTCAGCGCAGCGGAGTGCATCGGCCCTGCCTGCTTCCGACCTGGAGGCCCGGCTAAACGCACTGGAGCAGGAAGTCGCCGCACTTCGCGCCCGGCTGGACGCGCTGGGAGCATAGGTCCCGGCGCGCGCCTGGGCGTTCGCGCCGGGTCTTCACACTGGATGCAGCGTTTTCAGCCGAGCCTGGCATCAAGCGATAGGTTTATGGCGCCGAGCGCCTTCGAGACCGGGCATCCGGCCTTGGCCTTCTCGGCCAGCTCCGTGAATTTCGCCGCATCGATGCCGGGCACCTTGCCGACCACGGTGAGTGCGCTCCCGGTGATCCCCGTGCCGGGAACCAGCGTCACCACGGCCTTGGTGTCGAGTTCGGCGGCGGGGGTGCCGTTCTCGGCCAGGAAATGCGAAAACTGCATGGCAAAGCAGCCGGCGTGCGCGGCGGCGATCAGTTCTTCCGGATTGGTGCCGGATTTGCCGCTTTCGTCCTCGAAGCGTGCCTTGAACGAATAGGGCGTGCCTTTCAGGGTCCCGCTCTGGGTGTCGAGCGTGCCTGTGCCCCCTTTCAGATCGCCTTTCCAGATGGCGTTTGCGGTGCGGTCCATGAATTCCTCCTTGTTACAGCGGTGGCGCCGGCCAGGCGGCGTTCCTCCCAACTATAGCGCGGGCGCGAGGGAAGGCCACCGCGCTGTTTGTGCGCGCATGCAGCGCCGGCGGACCGCGCCGAATCTTTTTTGAAAGAATGTGCGTGGAAAAATGTCGACTTGCATCGGCCCCGACCGTCCTGCGGGCGACCACGGATTCTCGTGGCGGATGGAGGTTCGGATGAACAATCTGTTTTCTGCTCATTGGACAAGCACCGGCCGAAGGGCTGATCTAGGGGAACGCGACCCGCTGCATGTGCCGCCCTCCGGCTTCGGCCGGCTGCTTGCGGCAGTTGCCATTATCGGCATTGCGATCAGCCTTCTCGATCATGTTGCTGCCGGCAAGGACTCAACCGATATCGTGATCGCCTATGGTTGGTCACAGCAAGGGAGCTGGAAATGAGATATGTCTGTCTGGTCTATGGCGAGGAAAAAGACCTCCATGCCATGACGCCGGAGCGTCTGGCCAAGCTCGATGCCGATTCCATGGCTCACGACCGGTCATTGGATCGGCGTGGGATGCTGATCGTCGCACAGGCGCTCCAATCGGTGAAGACGTCGAAGACGCTGCAGCGACGCCAGGGCAAGCGGCTGATCACCGACGGCCCGTTCGCCGAAACCAAGGAGCAGTTGCTCGGCTTCGTCATGATCGAGGCGGACAATCTCGACCAGGCGCTGGAGATCGCTGGCGAGATCCCGCTGGCCGAAATAGGCACCATCGAGGTGCGGGCGATCTACGATGTGCCGGGGTCATAGCCCCCGCCATGTGCTACAGCCACGCGGAAACCAAGACATTCGACTGAACTATCGTCCTGGTTCATTTCGTGCGCAACTTTTGCGTGTTGAAGCAAGGCGAGAGTTCTCCTATCGTCGCCGGGGTTCTTGGGGATTTCGACATGCCTTTCCTGATTGCTATCCTTGGCGTGATGGGCGCGGCGGCGTTCTGGTGGTATCGGATGAAGGCAATGAACGACGCGGCTCGTGAGGTTGCGGACGTTGTCGGGCGCGTACAGGGCAACATCCGCCGCAAGAAGCTGCGCAAGCAGGCGGCGCTGTCGCCGCTGACGGCGATCGATGATCCGGTCGTAGCGGCGGCTACGCTGATCACGTCAATCGTCTCCGAGGATGGGCCCATCCTGCCGCAGCGCGAGGCCGTCATCCGCGCGGTGATTTCCGAGATCGCCGACAAGAAGAAAACGGACGAAGCGGTGGTCTACGCCAAATGGGCGGCGTCACAGATCGACGACACCACAATCGTCATCGACAAGCTGGCGCCGTTCCTGCGCGAGCGTCTGGATGTCGCCGAGCGAAACGATCTGCTGCAGATGGTCAACCGCGCCGCCCAGGGCGGCGAGAAACGCCTCGAAATATCCGACCAGAGGATATTGCGGCTGCGGCAAAAGCTGGGTTTTGAGGTCAATTGATCGCATACCTTGGCGATTGGCGGAAACGCCCATCGCTTTCGTCATCCTGGGGCGGAGCAAGGAGCGAAGCGACGCGGCGCAGACCCCGGGATCCATGCCGCGACTCAAACGCGTCACCACGGTGCAGAATTCTGCTCCGCTGCATTCTTCAGCCAAGGTCGCGGCATGGATCCTTGGGTCTTCGCTCCGCTTCGCGTCGCTACGCTCAAGGATGACGACGTTGGGGATGCTGGCGGCGGGTCAAATCGCCTCGCCCTTCAACAGTCTTGGCGTGCCGGCGGACAGTCCCGACGCCTGGCGGATGAAGAATTCCTTCAGGCGCGGCATGCGTTCGACGAGGCCGAGGCCGATGTCGCGGACGGTGCGCAGCGGGCCGATATCGTTGGAAAACAGCCGGTTCAGCGCGTCGGTGGTGACACCCATCTGCACCGTGTCGAAGCGGCGCCACTGCTGGTAGCGCTCGAGCACGTCGAGCGCTCCGATATCCTGGCCGAGCCGGTCGGCCTCGACGATCACCTCGGCAAGGGCTGCGACATCCTTGAAGCCGAGATTGAGGCCCTGGCCGGCGATCGGGTGGATGCCGTGGGCGGCATCGCCGGCGAGCGCGATGCGGGGTGCGACGAAGGCACGCGCAATGGTCAAGCCGAGCGGCCAGGCGCGCGGCTTGTCGGCGGCGCGGATCTCGCCAAGCTTCAGGCCAAAGCGCTGTTCGAGTTCGTGTTCGAAGAGGAGATCGTCACCGGCCACCAGCTTCTCGGCGTCGGGCGTAGGTTCGACCCAGACGATCGACGAGCGGTTGGTGCCGTCCTCGCCGGGCTTGAGCGGCAATGTGGCGAAGGGGCCAGCCGGCAGGAAATGCTCTTCGGCGCGACCATTGTGCGGGCGTTCATGCGCCACCGTGCAGACGATGCCGGACTGGCCATATTCCCACTTCACCGTCTTGATGCCGGCCATGTCGCGCAGCTTCGAGTTGACGCCGTCGGCGGCGACCAGCAGCCGGGCCTTCAGCGTAGCGCCGTCGGCGAGATGCACGGTGATACCGGCGCCGTTGGTCTCGAACCCCTGCACGGCGACGCCTTCGATGATGTCGATCCCGAGTTTTTCGGCACTGGCCCGCAAGGCGCCGTTCAGCACCCTGTTGGCGACCATATGCGCAAAAGGCTCGCCCGGCGCCACTTCGCCGTCGAAGGTCAGGAAGACCGGACGCACCGGATCGGCGGTGCGCGAATCGGTGATAATCATCTCGGTGATCGCCTGCGCCTGGGGCACGATCTCGGCCCACACGCCGAGCTGGTCGAGCATGCGGCAGGCGGCGGCGGCAATGGCCGAGGCGCGGCCATCCCTTTGCCAGGCGCCGGCAGGTGCGGCATCGACGAGAGCGATGGCTAGACCCGGTCGCGCCTGCTTCAGCGATACGGCGGCGGCCAGGCCGACATAGCCGGCGCCGGCGACCAGGACATCGAGCCCAGATCTTGTTTTCGCGTTTGCCCCGGTTTTCGTGTCCGCCTTGCGTTCCATCATCTTCGCTCCTGCGCGCCGCCGGGCCCTGCACCCTTGACTGCCTGTCCGTCCTGTCGGAAACCGCCATAACACTTCTACGACGAGGGCGCGAAATATGACGGCAGCCATGGACGAGCTTCTCGGCATTCTCGACCTCGAGAAGCTGGAACACAATCTGTATCGTGGTCGCAGCCCGTTGCTCGACTGGCAGCGCGTGTTCGGCGGCCAGACCATCGCCCAGGCGCTCGTGGCGGCGCAGCGGACAGTGGATCCCGATCGGTACGTGCATTCGCTGCACGGCTATTTCATGCGGCCCGGCGACACCAAGGTGCCGATCGTCTACGAGGTCGACCGTATTCGCGACGGCGGCTCCTTCACCACGCGGCGCGTGGTGGCGGTCCAGCACGGCCAGGCGATCTTTTCGCTCGAAGCCTCGTTCCAGCAGGACGAGGTCGGTCTCGAGCACCAGGTGCCGATGCCGCAGGACGTTCCGGGGCCGGACACATTGCTGTCGCAACGCGAATTGCTGGGCAAATTCGGCGAGGCGGTGCCCGATGGCATCAAACGCTACTGGGAGCGCGACCGGCCGATCGAGATGAAACCGGTGATGCTGAAGCATTACACCAGCCGCGAAAAGCTGGAGCCGAAGCAGAATATCTGGATCCGCACCACCGGTCCGGTGCCGGCGGACCGCGCCATCCAGGCGGCGGTGCTCGCCTATCTCTCCGACATGACGCTGCTCGACACATCGACCTTCGCGCATGGCCGCGCCATTTTCGATCGCGATATCCAGGCGGCGAGCCTCGACCACGCCATGTGGTTTCATCGCAGCCATGCGCTCGACGACTGGATGCTCTATACGCAGGACAGCCCGTCGACACAGGGGTCGCGCGGCTTTACACGCGGGTCGCTATTTGCCCGCGACGGCACGCTGATCGCCTCGGTTGCGCAGGAAGGGCTGATCCGGCTCAAGCGACCGCCTGCAGAGTAGGCATTTTTCAAAATTTGCCCAATTTTTAAGCAGATGCATCGCCGCAGCTATCAACAGGTTGCGTCGGAACGCTCCTCAATCTCTTTGTTTACAATGGGTTAACACACTGCTTCCGCACTTGGCACGGAGCTTGAATCCTCGTGGGCACTCTCCGGCTTTTTAGGATCGGTGAAGGTGTGCAAACGCGGGGGACCGCAACAGCGAAGGGTGAAACCTTATGAAAATTGTGATGGCAATCATCAAGCCGTTCAAGCTCGACGAGGTACGCGAAGCGCTTACCGCCGTCGGCATCCAGGGCCTGACCGTCACCGAAGTCAAAGGCTACGGGCGTCAGAAAGGGCATACGGAGATCTATCGCGGGGCGGAATACGCGGTCAGCTTCCTGCCGAAGATCAAGATCGAAGTCGCGGTCAGTGCCGACATGGTCGACAAGGCCGTCGAAGCCATCACCGCAGCCGCCAAGACCGGCCAGATCGGCGACGGCAAGATCTTCGTTTTCGGCATCGATCAGGCGGTGCGCATCCGCACCGGCGAAACAGACACCGACGCGCTCTGAGCGGCGATCACGTATTCCAATGGAGAGTTCAATGAATATTCCTTCCACCTTGAAGTCAGCGGCGCGCTCCGCGCTGCTCGGCTCGTTCGCGCTCGGAGCATTGGGCACGGTCGCCGCATTCGCGCAGGAAGCGGCTCCCGCCGCGGCCGCAGCAGCGCCAGCTTTCACCGTCGACAAGGGCGACACCACGTGGATGATGGTTTCCACCGTTCTGGTGCTGTTGATGACGGTTCCCGGTCTTGCGCTTTTCTACGGCGGCCTGGTTCGCAGCAAGAACATGCTGTCGGTGCTGATGCAGGTCTTCACCATCACCAGCGTGGTCATGATCATCTGGGTTTTCTACGGCTACAGCCTCGCCTTCACCCCGGGCAACGCCTTCGTCGGCGGCCTTTCCAAGATGTTTCTCTCCGGCGTCGATGTGACGACCCTGTCGGAGACCTTCACCAAGGGTGTCGCCATTCCTGAACTGGTGTTCGTCGTCTTCCAGATGACCTTCGCCTGCATCACGCCGGCCCTGATCGTCGGCGCCTTCGCCGAACGCGTCAAATTCTCCGCTTTGATCCTTTTCGTCATCCTGTGGGTCACTTTCATCTACTTCCCGATCGCTCATATGGTCTGGTTCTGGGGCGGCCCGAGCGCTTATAGCGATCCGACGGGCCTCATCTTCAGCTTCGGCGCTATCGACTTCGCCGGCGGCACGGTCGTTCACATCAATGCGGGCATTGCCGGCCTCGTCGGCGCGCTCATGATCGGCAAGCGCAGCGGCTACAAGAAGGATCTCATGGCGCCGCACTCGATGACGCTGACCATGGTCGGTGCTTCGCTGCTGTGGGTCGGCTGGTTTGGCTTCAACGCCGGTTCGAACCTTGAAGCGAACGCCTATGCGGTGCTGGCCATGATCAATACCTTCGTCGCCACGGCGGCGGCGGCGGTCACCTGGATCGTGCTTGAATCGCTGCTGCGCGGCAAAGCCTCCATGCTTGGTGCTGTTTCGGGTGCGGTGACCGGCCTCGTCGCCGTCACGCCTGCTGCCGGCTTTGCCGGCCCGATGGGCGCCATCGTGCTCGGCATCGTCGCGACCTTCGTCTGCTACTTCTTCGTCTCGGTGGTGAAGAACGCGTTCGACTACGACGACAGCCTTGATGTCTTCGGCGTCCACTGCATCGGCGGCATCATCGGCGCGCTCGGCACAGGCATCCTGGTCAATCCTGCCCTCGGTGGCGCCGGCATTGTCGACTATTCGACGGCCGACTTTGCTGCCGGCTATGCCGGCACGGCCACACAACTCCTGGCGCAGGCCAAGGGTGTCCTGGTGACCCTGTTGTGGTCGGGTATCGGCAGCGCCATCCTCTACAAGATCGTCGACCTGATCATCGGCCTGCGTCCGACAGCCGACGCAGAGCGCGAAGGCCTCGACCTCACCTCGCATGGCGAAGCGGCCTATCACTCGTAAGCCCTGTGCGAGGCGGCCTCGGCCGCCCCGCATTCTCCCATCCCGTCGTGACGCTCCCGAAAGGAGTTCACGCATTGAGGCCCGGATCATGTCCGGGCCTCTTTTTTTGGCAAGCCGTTCCGGCAATGCCCGGCTTCACGCAATCACGTTCGGGTGATCAGGTTTTTTGAGGAAACAACGACCGCTCTGGTTCCGAACAGTGGAGGCGATCGTCGTTCTGACGCTCGTGCCAACAACAGGGAAGGAAACCATCTCATGAACCTCAAGAACATCTGCCTCGGAGCGCTTGCTCTTTCCATGATCGGCGGCGTGGCTTTTGCCGGTGCTCTGGATGAGCCCGACAACATGGCGCCGTTCTTCACGGACTCCGGCATGAAAACCATGAAGCCGATGGCGGATTTCAAGACAGCCTTCATGGCCATGCCGATGGAAAAGCAGGAAGCGATGAAGAAGGAATGCCAGGATGCGGCGATGAGCAAGCCGCATGCGGAATTCTGCGCCAATGTGCAGGCGCTCGGCGGCGCCAACTGATTTGCCGCGATCGGGCCGAGACCCGATCTTTGTTCCAGACGACCAATGGCGGGCTGCCAGCCCGCCATTGTGTCGTTCGATGGAAGCTCCATCGGCCCGTCGTCCATCATTGCCTCGAGCGGCTCAACCGGCGGTAAGAGGTTTGATCATCTCAACCTCTTATAGTTAATGCGCCCTTAACCTTCCCACCGATAGTCTGAGACCCGAATCTGCCGGAATGCGCCACGCACCCGGCGAGTCCACGACAGACGGGGAAGAGCATGCGTTCAGGGGCTTCAGCACCGCTCGCGCTGACCGATACGGGGCACGGCATCCAGGCGTTCGCACGGCGTCAGGTCGGGCGGCTGGTCGGCGTCGGCCTGTTCGCGCTGGCCGCCTTTGGCGTTGCCAGCCTTGCCACCTGGAATGTCGCCGATCCGAGTTTTTCCCACGCGACGAACAACACCGTCACCAATGCCATGGGCTATGCGGGTGCCGTGTTCTCCGACCTGGCCATGCAGTTCTTCGGCCTCGCCGCCGTCGCGGCCCTGGTTCCGACGGTCATCTGGGGCTTCCTGCTGTTTTCCGCGCGCGGTGTCGACAGGCTGCCCAAGCGCGGGCTGACCTGGTTCGGCTTCGCGCTGCTGGCCGCGGCGATGGTCGGCTGCGTTGTGCCGCCCAAGACCTGGCCGCTGCCCACGGGCCTCGGCGGTGTGTTTGGCGACATGGTGCTGAAGATCCCCGGCGTCGTCATCGGCGGCTATCCGACCGGGCTGATCGCCAGCATCATCGCCATCCTGCTGTCCGCTCCCGCGCTGTGGCTCTTTGCCCATGGCTCGGCGCTGATCGGACGCAAGAACGGCTTCGCCGTCATGGAGGACGAGCCCGCCGCCGATCCGCGCGAGGACGACCTTTTGTTCGACAATGACGAGGACGAAGGCGACGAGGGTATCCTGGCGCTCGGCGCAATCACCCATTGGTGGCTGTCGCTGCGCGCGTGGATGCACCGCCGTGCCTTGCGCCGCAGGCAGGAGCGGGACGAGTACGAGCCGGAGATGGAGCAGCGCTCCACAGCCTGGCGGCGCGCCGCCGAACGGGTCGAATCGGCGGAGTTTGCCGAGCAGCGGATGAGCCAGGATGGCCGCGCCCGCGTCGAACCCGAATTCTTCGCCGCCATGGTCAATGACCGCAGCGCCTCGCTCGACCCCGACGATGCCGATATCTTCGACGACCGCTTCGACAATGCGGGCGAGGATGCCGATTTCGACGATGAACCTGTCGTGCAACGCCGCGGCGCGTCGACCGCCAAGGTACAGCCGTTCCGCTCCGACGCAGCCACCCGCGTCGAGGCACCGGCGGCGCGCCCCGTGCCCGGCGCCCGTGTGCAGCGCGAGGCGCAGACATCGCTGATCGGCTCGGAAAAATTCGAAATGCCGTCGCTACACTTCCTCTCCGAACCGAAGAACGTGGTGCGCGACGCCAGCCTGTCCAAGGACGCGCTGGAACAGAACGCCCGCCTGCTCGAAGGCGTGCTGGAGGACTTCGGCGTCAAGGGCGAGATCATCGCCGTCCGTCCTGGCCCGGTGGTCACGCTCTATGAGCTCGAACCGGCGCCCGGCATCAAATCGTCACGCGTCATCGGCCTGTCCGACGACATCGCGCGCTCAATGAGCGCCATCGCCTGCCGCGTCGCGGTGGTGCCAGGCCGCAACGCCATCGGCATCGAACTGCCGAACGCCAAGCGCGAAACCGTCTATCTCAGAGAGATCCTGGCCAGCCGTGACTTCGAGACGACGAAGGCCAAGCTGGCGCTGGCGCTGGGCAAGACCATCAATGGCGAGGCGGTCATCGTCGACATTGCCAAGATGCCGCACGTGCTTGTCGCCGGCACCACCGGCTCGGGCAAGTCGGTCGCCATCAACACCATGATCCTGTCGCTGCTCTACCGGCTGACGCCGCAGGACTGCCGGCTGATCATGATCGATCCGAAAATGCTGGAACTCTCGGTCTATGACGGCATCCCGCATCTGCTCACGCCCGTCGTCACCGATCCGAAAAAGGCCGTGGTGGCGCTGAAATGGACCGTGCGCGAGATGGAGGACCGCTACCGCAAGATGTCCAAGGTCGGCGTGCGCAACATCGACGGCTTCAACGCCCGCGTCAGCCAGGCGGACAAGAAGGGCGAGAAGATCTCACGCACCGTGCAGACCGGCTTCGACCGCCAGACCGGCGAGGCGATCTACGAGACCGAGAACCTCGATCTCGAGCCGATGCCGTATATCGTCGTCATCATCGATGAGATGGCCGACCTGATGATGGTCGCCGGCAAGGACATCGAAGGTGCCGTGCAGCGCCTGGCGCAGATGGCGCGCGCCGCCGGCATCCATGTCATCATGGCGACGCAGCGGCCGTCGGTCGACGTCATCACCGGCACCATCAAGGCCAATTTCCCGACCCGCATCTCCTTCCAGGTGACGTCCAAGATCGACAGCCGCACCATTCTGGGTGAGCAGGGCGCCGAGCAGCTGCTCGGCATGGGCGACATGCTCTACATGGCCGGCGGCGGTCGTATCCAGCGCGTGCACGGCCCGTTCGTCGCCGATGAAGAGGTCGAGAAGATCGTCGCGCACCTGAAGCTGCAGGGCGTGCCGGAATATCTCGACGCCATCACCGAGGATGACGGCGAGGACGACGACGAGCCGTCGGGCAAGGGTGGGTCCGGTGGCGGCAACAGCAATTTCGAGGATTCCGACGATCCTTACGATCAGGCGGTCTCCGTGGTGCTGCGCGATGGCAAGGCCTCGACCAGCTATATCCAGCGCCGGCTGGGCATCGGCTACAACCGCGCCGCCTCGATCATCGAGAAGATGGAAAAGGAAGGTATCGTCGGCCCGGCCAACCATGCCGGCAAGCGCGAGATCCTGGTGCCGACCGAAGAGGACAAGTTCTGACCAGAAAGGCTGACCCTTGTGACATCCCGGTCCGGCAACCTTGAACCTTTCAAGGCGTTGAAGCGACCAAGGGACGCCTGACCCGCCAAATTTCAGCCTAACTGGGGGTCCAAGCACAGAACAACTCAGGAATCAGATGAGAGTGACCGACATGAAAAACGATCTTTCAGCGCTCAGCACATTTGCTCCATCCCGGCGTCAGTTGCTGGGCCTCGGCCTGGCGTTTGCGGGGGCGGCAGCCTTCAACGCGGTGCCCGGCTTCCAGGTGCTGGCTTCGGCGCAGGCGGCTGTGCCGACCGCTGCGCAGAAGATCGCCGACCACTTTTCATCGGTCAAATCAATGAGCGGCGAATTCGTGCAGTTCGGCCCCAAGGGCGAGCAGACCGGCGGCAAGTTCTTCCTTGAACGGCCAGGCAAGATCCGCTTCAACTATGACGGCTCTTCGAATTTCCGGGTGATTTCAGACGGCCAGTCGGTGGTCATCCTGAACAAGAGGCTCAACACGTCCGATCTCTATCCGTTGTCGAAGACGCCTCTGAAGCTGCTGCTCGACACCAGGATCGACCTCTCCGGCGACCGCGTCAAAAGCGTCAAGCAGGAGGATGACCTCACCACCATCCAGCTCGCCGACAAATCCGTATTCGGCAATTCGAAGATCACCATGATGTTCGATCCGAAAACCTTCGATTTGCGGCAGTGGACGATCACCGACGCGCAGGGCAAGGATACGACGGTGATGATCTTCAACACCAAGGAAGGCGTCAGCTTCGCGCCGGATACTTTCGCCATCGACTACACGGCGAACCGCGAGCTCAACACCAACAAGGCGCGCTAACCCAGTTGTTATAGCTGTGGAAAGCACCGGGCCGCGCCTCGTCGGGCGTTGCCCGGCTTGTCTTTGCGGCCCGCGGCTGGCAATTTCCCGGACTGACTCCGTCAAAAGGCGTCTTCCCCGCCGGAACCCATCGGTTCTGGTCGGCTGCACGCTGTCCTGGATTGCCAATGCCCTTTTCCGTCGCCACCTGGAACATCAACTCCGTTCGCCTGCGCATGCCGATCGTCGAGCGCCTGCTCGTCGAGCATGCGCCCGACGTGCTGTGCCTGCAGGAAACCAAGGTTCCCGACGACCTGTTTCCCGAAAAGGCTTTCCGCAAGCTCGGCTACGAACACATCGCCTTCCATGGCCAGAAGGGCTACCACGGCGTAGCAACCGTGGCGCGGCGGCCGATCGAAGTGGTCGAAAAGCGACGCTTTTGCGAGATAGAGGACAGCCGGCACCTCTCGGTCACGGTGCGGGCCGGCGGCAAGGCGATCCTGCTCCACAATTTCTACGTTCCGGCGGGCGGCGACGAACCGGATCCCGTCATCAACAGGAAGTTCAAGCACAAGCTCGATTTCGTTGCCGAGATGAATGCCATCCGGGCAGAACATGACGAGGTGTCCGGCTCGGTGCTGGTCGGCGACCTCAACATCGCCCCGCTCGAGCATGACGTCTGGTCGCACAAGCAATTGCTCAACGTGGTCAGCCACACGCCGATCGAGACGGAAAATTTCGAGGCGATGCGCCGCGCCGGCGACTGGGTCGACCTGATGCGGCTCAACGTGCCGCATGAGCAGAAGCTCTACACCTGGTGGAGCTATCGCGCGCAGGATTGGGAGCTGTCCAATCGCGGCCGCCGTCTCGACCACGTCTGGTCGTCGCCAAACCTGGTGCCCAGCTTTTCCGGCTACGAAATCCTGCGTCCGGCGCGCGGCTGGGAGCGCCCGTCGGACCATGTGCCTGTGATCGCGCGGTTCGATCTGGACTAGCCTGCTCGAAGATGCGGGGCCTGCGGCAGTCAGTCGGTAGAGGTGGAGTCGGCTGGATCCACCCACGGACGGCCCAATCGTGTCACCATCGCCGCGTACCCAACGGCACCTGCCGCCCAAAGGAAGATGCCAAGCTCTTTGACGACGTCTTCGGCGATGGCGGCCGCAGAACCAGGGGTAGGAAACAGCTCTCCGAGCTGGTCAATCGATGCTGACATCGCGAGCAGGAAGCCTGCGGCCACAAAGACGATCGTGCCGTCGAATGTCTTTCGTCGCAGCCGAAAGAACCAGAACAACCCGGCGGCGGCGTAGACAATCATCGGAACGATCTCCTGTATCCCTACAATGGGCAGCACGTCCTCATGGATCAACAACAGGTCATCGAGGCCCAAGAACAGGGTAAGGCCGCCGAGAAACGTGCAATCCCATCGATGCGTGAGCAGGCCAGCAAACAGGGCCGCAGCGCCGGTGCCGATCCATAGCGAAGCACCCAGGGACGAAATCCACCCCGTATAGAAGCCGACTTCGGCGGCTGCAGATGGATCTCGATAAAAGATCCAAGCGTCCAGGCCACGAATTTGCGCGATGAACAGCGCGGCTAAGAGCATCGCAAAATTAATCGCCGTCGCCGCCAGTACGACCAAGCGCCAGGCTATTATCCATTCGCCGCCATGCTTTGTGTTCAGCGCGTTGTTCTCTGGCATTGCTATTCTCATTGAGGACTGAGAGGAACTCCACTGGAACCAAAGTACGACAGCCGCCAGATCTGCCGCCGAGAACTCCGCCTGCATTGTGCCGGTGGTCACCCTGGTTGCAGCGCTTCGCCCCACCGAACCCATTGTACCATGGCGTCGATGTTCAGGTGAGGCTGGCCTGCAAATGGCCGACCTGAATCTCAACGCGCTTCGAAGCGCGCCAAATGAATTCAAGTTCAAACGGCGCGCTTCAAGTCCTCATGCATGTCGTTATCGCGAAATTGCTGGACTGACAGGCCTGCGAGATCCGCAGATGGGGATGGTCGCGGCGGCGCGTCGCCAGCATCCGTTGCGCCGCTTCGATGATTGTCGACGCAGGCACATTGGCGACCAGGCCGGTCGGGCTTGCAAGACGGGATTCGATCACGTCCACGCAGTTCGAAAGCGGCCTCCAACGGGCCATGTTGGCGCCGCCACTGAGGATAACCATCGGCGTCATCACGGTTGCCATGAGATGTGCGGTACCGCCTTCGGCGCCGATGTAAAGATCGGCAAACTCGCCGAGCGCCAGCAAGATGTCACCGATATCGACACCCTCGATCGCGGCGGAATCGACAAGCCGCAGCTTCGGTACGCGCTGAGCCAGTTCAGCCATATCGGGACCATCGCCGGGAGTTTTCACATAGAGAAGGTCCGCCCCGTCGGCGATCAGGCCGTCGGCGATCGCGGCAACCTGATCCGCCGACATGCGCTTGCTGGCGCTGCCGTGCGCCGCGATAATGATCAACGGAGCATGCTTGCCGTCCGCAAGGTCCCTGGCCGCCGCTCGCGCGGCCGGGCCAGGCTCCAGCCGATGATCGAAAGGCAGCCGCTTGCCGGCAAGGCGTTCGATGAGGCGGTGGTAGCGCCAGGCATTGTGCCCGGGTCGTGCTTCAGGCCTTTGGCCCAGGCGCCAGGAAAGGGCGAAAGCCGGAAAGTTTGCCTCATAGGCGATGCCGCGGCCGAGCAGTGATGCCGAGGCTTGAAGCAGCCAACGCGCCGAGATGCGGAAATCGACCACGGCCAATCGCCCCTTGCCGTTGCGGTGACCGGCGATCAGGCGCGCCAGGGGCGTCCGCACATTGATCGCATCGACCAAATGGCCGGCATGGCGATTGAGGCTATGTTCAAGGGACGACGACCGGGTGGTTCCGTAGACGATGAAACTATCGGGGAATGCCGTTCTGGCGGCGCGCAAAGCCGGAATCCGGATTAATCCGTCGCCGAACGCGTCATTGCGGGAATACAAGATAATCGTCTCGTACCGCCCTGATGGCATGGCTCGCTCCCCCCAGGAGCCTGGTGGTGATGGCGCCTGCTGTGCCGGCCGCCTTCGAGGTGCTTTAGGATTTCACCTCATGCCTGTCAACGGACCCTTGCCCCTGGATCCGGGCGTCCGGATGAACGAACCTTGGCGATTCCCGCTCCGGCCGCAGTGCGCCACGATCAGGTCATCGCGGCCAATGTCGTTGAAAAGCGCTGCCGCGCTTCCGCCTTTGGCCGCGACACAACAGCTTCGCAGGCGGGCAGCCTTCAGCCAGAGAAGCGCGGCGCCAGTTCCTCGATGCGGCGGATCATCGCCTGAAATTCCTCCGAGATGCGCTGGTGGAGCTTGACCGCGATCTCGGGATATTCCTCCAGGATGCGGCGGAACATCTTGCGGCTGAGCCGCATCACTTCGGAATCGATCTCGGCCGAGGCGCTGGTCAACCGGTTGGTGTCGGCGATCAACGCCAGTTCGCTCAGGATCGTGCCGGGGCCTGCCGTGCCAATCGGGATGCGTTCACCACCCTGCTCCCGGTAGAGCACGATGCGCCCACTGACGACGATATAGGCGGAATCGGCCTCGTCGTCCTCGCGATAAAGCTTGTGGTTGGCAATCAGCCTGGTGTTCTCGGCGCCAAAGGCGAGCAGGCGCAATTGTTCCTGCGTGAAGCCCTCGAAGAGCCTCACGGCGGACAGGACGCGGATGTCGTCATCCAGCGCCATCTAGCTATGTCCCCGAACCGACAGTCCGACTCCTCCTCTGCGAGTTCGATCCAAACCACCCTCCAACTGGATCGTACCCGAAAGCGGCCCCGCCCGACCGCTCATTGGATAATGAAATGTTTAAGGAACCAGCTTGTAGCCGCCGCTTTCTGTCACAAGAATTTCCGCATTGGAAGGATCGCGCTCGATCTTCTGGCGCAGCCGGTAGACATGGGTTTCCAGCGTGTGCGTGGTGACACCGGAATTGTAGCCCCATACTTCCTCGAGCAGCACGTCGCGCGTCACCACCTTCTGGTCGGCGCGATAGAGATATTTGATGATCGAGGCTTCCTTCTCCGTCAGCCGCACCTTGCCGCCGCGCGGGTCAAGCAGCAGTTTCTGGCTGGGCTTGAAAGTATAGGGCCCGACCGAGAAGGTGGCGTCCTCGCTCTGCTCGTGCTGGCGCAGCTGCGCCCGAATGCGCGCCAGCAGCACGGCAAAGCGGAACGGCTTCGTCACATAGTCGTTGGCGCCGGCCTCGAGCCCAAGAATCGTATCCGAATCGGTGTCGTGGCCGGTCAGCATGATGATGGGCGCCTTGTAGCCGCCCTTGCGCAGGATCTTCACCGCTTCGCGGCCATCCATGTCGGGCAGCCCGACGTCCATGATGAGCAGATCGATGAGGCCGCCGCGCGCTGCGGCGACACCTTTTGCCGCAGTCGATTCCTGCAGCACGTCGAATTCCTCGTAAAGGGATAATTGCTCGACCAGTGTGCCGCGCAGGTCGTCATCGTCGTCGACGATCAGTATGGTGCGTGAAGTCATGGATCAATCCGTTGTTTTGAAAAGAAAATTCAGTTGACCGCTGCCTGTTTATGCGGAAGCTGACCGGCGCAACAGCCGTTCACAGTGATTTGTTCCGTGGCACGATCATACAAGAAAAAACACGATCGCAATGCAGCCGGCGCAATTTTGCGAAAAGGGCTGCGTGTGCTGACCGTGCGGGCCAAGCCTGGGCATCCAAGCCAGGGCCTGCTGCAGGCCGGGAAAACGGTGTTTGCCTGTGCGTTGGGGCGCGGTGGCATCTCGGCCGGCAAGCGCGAAGGCGATGGCGCCACGCCGCTGGCCGCGATGCGGATACTGTCGGGGTATTTCCGGGGAGATCAGTTCTCCAGCGCCCGCAGGACCCGTCTGGCGATGACGCCGATCGGGCCCGATCTGGGCTGGTGCGAAGTGCCTGACGACCGCAACTACAACAGGCCCGTCAAGATACCCTATGGCGCCAGCCACGAACGCATGCGGCGCGACGACCGGCTCTACGACGCCTGTCTTGTGCTCGACTGGAACCTGTCGCCGCGCCGGCGCGGGCGCGGCAGCGCCATCTTCTTCCATCTGGCGCGCCCCGGCTTCACGCCGACGCAAGGCTGTGTGGCTGTCACGGCTCGTACGATGGCGCGACTGCTGCCACTGCTGTCGGATCGGACGGTGGTGAGGGTGGTAAGATAGTAGGGGAGTAGGGGAGTAGGGGAGTAGGGACAGTCTCGGCGCAGCCTTAATTTTCCTATTCCCCTATTCCCCTATTCCCCTATTCCCCTACGACCAGGTTTCTGCCAGCCGATGTCTAGCAGGCCCAGCCGGCCAAGTTCTCTGTCCATTGCGCGAGCGACGTCGCGGCGCTCGCCGCCGATATCGCGCAGTTGGCGATCGGAGAGATCCTCGACGTCCTGGTAGGCAATGTCGCGGCGGGCGAGGCGTATCGCGATCCGGGCGTGACGCAGCCAGTCGAGGGTTTCGGCCAGCCAGGCCGGGCGGGGTGTCGATGAATTCAAAACGATGATGGACATGGTTATGATCCGTTGTCTCCGGATATCAAATCCGGCTTGATGATGTGTCGATGATGGGATCATGCCAGATTGAAATCCCTGCGAGAAACGAGTAGTTTTCTCTGGATCATCAAGTTTTATTTGAGGATAGGATGGCTCGTCTTCTGCCCGGGACTCGTGCCTTGAGGACGCTGGAAGCAGCGGCCCGGCACCTCAATTTCACCCGCGCCGCCGACGAGCTCGGCCTGACACCGGCCGCCGTCAGCCATCAGATCAAAGAAATCGAGGATCAACTCGGGCTGGTGCTGTTCACACGCACCAGCCGCACCATCCGGCTCACCGAGGCGGGGACGGTGCTGTTCGACGCCTCGGCCGACGCGCTCGACCTGCTTGGCCGGGCCGTTTCGCGGGCGCAAAAGCTGGCGCGCGGCACCGCCCTTTTGAAGGTAACGCTCGACGCGCAGTTCGCGTCAAAATGGCTGATGCGACGCGTCGACGATTTTCGCAAGCATCACCCCGATATCGAATTGCGATTCGACATTGCCTATGAAGTGCGGGATTTCGAACTCGATGACATCGATGTCGGCATCCGTTTCGGCGCCGGTAAATATCCGGGTCTTCGCACCCACCGGCTGTTCGACAACATCCTCATTCCGGTGTGCAGCCCGAGCCTGTTGACTTCCGGTCCGCCGCTGCGTGAGCCGCGCGACCTCTTCAATCACACGCTTGCGCATATCGAATGGTCGCGGCAAGGCGTGACATGGCCCAACTGGCGGATGTGGATGGCGGCGGCAGGCATCAATGATTTCGACGACAGCCGGACCGTCGTCTTCGGAAACTCCACGGATGCCGTCCAGGCAGCGCTCGACGGCAATGCCGTTGCGCTCGCCGATTTCGCCATGGTGGCGAACGACCTTTCCCAGGGCAGGCTGGTGCAGCCTTTCGAACTCGGCCTGCGGGTGGCGCCCGAGTTCGCCTACTTCCTGGTCTATCCCGAAAATACCGCCGACGATCCGCGCATCGTCGCCTTTCGCGAATGGATGCTCGAGGAAGTCGCCAAGACGCGGACCACGGACAAAGGGCAGTAAGGCAGTAGGGCAGTAGGGCAGTAGGGAGCAGTCGGTGCCGTTTGCCCCCTATTCCCCTACTGCCTTACTGCCCTACTCCCTTCTTGATCAGGTTGCCGCCGCGCCGAACCAGCCGATCACGGCGCCGATGATCAGCAGCACGCCGAGCCAGTGGCCGCCGTCGATGAGGGTCAGGTCCCAGCCGAAATTCTCGTAGCGATGGTTGACCGAGAGCGTCGTGGCGACGAAACCCAGCCAGAGCACAAAGCCAAAGACTAGTCCGGCGATCCATGTCGGCTCGCCGCCGGTCATCGCGCCGACGACCAGGGCCAATGTGGTGGCCATGACCAGTTCGGCGATGAAGCTGATGACGAAGGGCAGCGGCGATTTTTTCATCGTCGCCGGATCGAGCTTGGCGGCCTTCAGCCACGGCTTGCTCAGGCCCATGTACCAAGCGGCGCCGAACAGCCACGCGGCGATCGCGGCAGCGACTACCGCCAGCCAGTTCACTGCTGAAAAATCCATGAGCTCCCCCTCTGATTTGTATGTGATGGAACGCCTGTTCGGCGATCGCGTCAAGCGAACCGCCAGACCGTCGTGCGCTTGACCAGCGCATCCTCCAGCGCCCGCGTGACGGCCACCTCATAGACAGAAAGCGGCTCCAGCCCTGCCTTCGGCAGATACGACCGTCCGGGATCGCCGACGAGGATCTCGGCGCCGCGGGCCTTCAGCGTTGCGAACCATGGCATCAGCCGGTCCGCGAAAGATTTGTCGTAGAAAACATCACCGGCCAGGACCACGTCCCAACCTGCATCGGTGCCGATGCAATCCGTGCCGAGGAATTCGGTCCCGACACCGTTGATCTCGCTGTTGAGCCGGATCGCGGTGGCACAGAACGGATCGATGTCGGTTGCGATCACCTTGGCGGCACCTGCCTTGGCGGCAGCGATGGCGACAAGGCCGGAGCCGGAAGCGAAGTCGAGCACGCGCTTGCCCCGCACCGTGCCGGGATTGTCCAGGACATGGCGGGCAAGGCCCTGGCCGCCGGCCCAGGCAAAGGCCCAGAAAGGCGGTGGCAGGCCGATCTCGACCAGCTCATCCTCGGTCCGCTGCCACAAATCATGCGCTTCGTCGGCAAGATGAAGCAGGATCTCCGGCACGTGCGGCGGCGCCATCAGCGCCGTGTTGTCGAGAATGAATTGCCTCGCGCTGTTGGGCGTCAGCGCCGTCACGGAGCCGGCGTCAAGCCGCCCATGCGGCAGACTTCCTTCCACTCGGCCGGCGTCACCGGCTGCACGGAAAGCCGGCCGAGCCGCACCAGCGCCATGTCGGCAAGCTTCGGATTGGCCTTGACCTGTTCCAGCGTCGGCGGGTTCGGCACATCCCTTACGGCGCGGATGTCGACGCATTCCCAGCGCGGATCGTCCGAGGTGGTGTCGGGATGGGCAAGCGCGCAGACTTCAGCGATGCCGACGACGTTCAGCCCTTCGTTGGAATGGTAGAAGAAGCCGAGATCGCCGATCTGCATGGCCTTCATGTTGTTGCGCGCGGCGTAGTTGCGCACGCCGTCCCATTGCGTACCGGCCTTGCCCTTGGCCTTCAGCATCTCGAAGGAGAACTTGAATGGCTCGGATTTGAACAGCCAGTAGTTCATGTCTTTCTCCTCCTTGGCGTCGCGCGGGCGACCGGGATTAACTAGCCGCCGGCTTGTTGAACGTCCAGTTCCACGGGCGGATTTCGACGCTTTCGAACAGCCCCGCCTTGGCGTAGGGGTCGGCGGCCGACAGAGCCTGGGCGCCAGCCAGGTCGGACGCTTCGACGACCACGAGGCTGCCATTGGGCTTGCCCTCGGCATCAAGGAACGGACCGGCGAATGCCAGCTTCTTGTCGCCGTTCAACCCTTCGAGAAAGGCGATATGCTCGGGCCGCGAGTCGAGGCGCACCTGCAGGCTTCCGGGCTTGTCCTTGCAAATCACAGCAAACAGCATCTTTTTTTCTCCTGATCGTTCAAAGTCGTGGGGATCAATCGTTGGTTTCGGTCTTCAGCGGCCGGGTCATCAAGGCCGTCACAGCCTGCCGGACGGTGATGGCACCCTCCAGTATGGCGGCGACGGCGGCAATGATCGGCGCGTCGATGTTGCGCTCGGTGGCGATGCGGGCAGCGATCGCCGCCGTCGGCACGCCTTCGGCCAGCGGCAATCCGGCAAGCGGCCTGCCTTGGCCGAGCGCCAGGCCATAGGCGAAATTGCGCGACTGGGTGGACGAGCAGGTCAGCAGCAGGTCGCCAAGGCCGGAAAGCCCCATCAGCGTCTCGGGCCTGGCGCCGAAGGCAGCGCCGATGCGGCGCAGTTCGACAAAGCCGCGCGTCACCATGGCGGCCTGGGCGCTGGCGCCGAGACCCGCGCCAGCGACAGCACCCGCGGCAATGGCGAAAACGTTCTTCAAGGCGCCGCCGATCTCGACGCCGATCAGGTCGTCGTTCGAATAGCAGCGCAGGTTTTCGGCGGAAAAGCGGGCGGCGAGATCGGCGGCCAATGCCTCGTCGCGGGCGGCGACCACAACGGCCGTCGGCAGTCCGCGGGCGACGTCGGTGGCGAAGCTCGGACCCGACAGAGCGGCAACCGGATTTAGCGGCAGGATTTCTTCGACGATCGCCGACAGCAAGGCGCCGGTCTCGCTTTCGATGCCCTTGGCACACAGAACCAGCGGGACACCGGCCGGCATCTGGTCCTTCGCTGCCGCCAGCGTAGTCCGCAGCGACTGGGCCGGCGTCACCGCCAGCACGCAGTCGGCACCGTCGAGCGCGGCCTGGATGTTGCTCGTCGCCACGATGCCGGGCTGGAGCGCAATGCCCGGCAGATAGCGTGGATTTTCGCCGCGGTCGATCGCGGCGACGGTCTCCGGGTCGCGCGCGTAAAGGCGGACGAAATGGCCGGCGCGCAGCATGGCCAAGGCCAAGGCGGTGCCCCAGGCCCCGCCGCCGAGCACGGCAACGCGCCAGCCGGTTGGCGCGGTGTCGTTGCCGCTTGCCAGCTCGTTCATGCCTTGGCTCCGCGCCGGCCGGAGCCGACCATCGGCGCCGAGATGCTGTCCAGCGGCCAGCGCGAGCGCGGCACGAAATCGAAGCCGTTCTCCTGCGCCATGCCGGCGCGCAGCCGCTCGATGCCGGCCCAGGCGATCATCGCCGCATTGTCGGTGCAAAGCTTCAGCGGTGGCGCAATGAAGGTGAAGCCGGTCTCGGCACAGAGCCGCTCCAGCATGATCTTGATCGTGCGGTTGGCGGCGACACCACCGGCAACGACGAGGGCCGGGTTTTTCGTGCCGGGAAATGTCTCGCGAAAGCGCGTCAGCGCGCGGGAGACACGGTCGGCCAGCGCATCGGCCACCGCTGCCTGGAACGAAGCGCAGATGTCGGCGACGTCCTGGTCGCTCAGCGGCGCAATGGCGCTCGCCGCCTGGCGCACGGCGGTCTTGAGGCCGGAGAAGGAGAAGTCGGGCTGGGCCGAGGCCTTCATCGGGCGCGGAAAGGCAAAGCGCGAGGCATTGCCGGCCTGTGCCGCCTTCTCGACATTCGGTCCGCCGGGATAGGCCAGGCCGAGCATCTTGGCCGTCTTGTCGAAGGCTTCGCCGAGCGCGTCGTCGATGGTCGTTGCCCAGCGCTGGTAGTCGCCGACGCCGCGCACGGCGACGATTTGCGTATGGCCGCCGGAGACCAGCAGCAAGAGATAGGGAAAGTCGAGCCCGTCGGTCAGCCTTGCGGTCAGCGCATGGCCTTCGAGGTGGTTGATGGCGATCAGCGGCTTGTTCGCCGCCGCGGCGATTGCCTTGGCGGTCATCAGCCCGACGATCAGCCCGCCGACCAGGCCGGGACCGGCGGTGGCGGCAATCGCGTCGATATCGGCGAGCGCCGTGCCCGAATCGGCAAGCGCTGCCTCGATGATGCCGTCCAGCGCCTCGACATGGGCACGCGCGGCGATCTCCGGCACGACGCCGCCGAATGCGGCATGTTCCTCGATCTGGCTGAGCACGATGTTGGACAGGATTTTTGGCGCGGCATCGCCGTCCAGCACCACGACGCTGGCGGCGGTCTCGTCACAACTTGTCTCGATGCCCAGAACGCGGATCAATTCGTCGCTGTCCCTAAAGATTGTATCATGGGACTTTCCCCGTTAGGAGAAAGCCCGGAAAAGCCTCGCTCGCCGGGGGTTATCACGGACCGCGCGCCATGCAAACAATCTTGAGAATCGGAACACGCGGCAGCCCGCTGGCGCTGGCACAGGCGCATGAAACGCAGGCGCGGCTGATGGCCGCGCATGGCATGCCGGCGGAGGCGTTCGAGGTCGTCGTCATTTCGACCAGCGGCGACCGCATCCAGGACCGGCCGCTGTCGGAAGCCGGCGGCAAGGGCCTGTTCACCAAGGAGATCGAGGAGGCGCTGCTGGCGGGCCGGATCGACATCGCCGTGCACTCGTCGAAGGACATGCCGACGCAACTGCCCGACGGGCTCGAACTCTCGGCCTTCCTGCCGCGCGAGGACGCGCGCGACGCCTTTGTCGGCAAGGCGGCGAAGACGATCGCCGACCTGCCGCAGGGAGCGAAAGTCGGCTCGTCGTCGCTGCGGCGGCAGGCGCTGATCCGCCGCATGCGGCCGGATCTCGACGTGGTGATGTTCCGCGGCAATGTGCAGACGCGCCTGCGCAAGCTCGACGAAGGTGTCGCCGCCGGCACCATCTTGGCCTATGCCGGACTGAAGCGGCTCGGGCTCGAGCATGTCGCCACCGACCCGATGCCGCTCGACATCTTCCCGCCGGCGCCGGGGCAAGGCGCGATCTGCATCGAGACTCGTATCGGCGACCGCGACGTCGAAAAGATGCTGGTGGCTATCCATGATGTTCCGACCGGGCAGGCACTGGCCTGCGAGCGCGCCTTCCTGGCGGCACTCGACGGCTCCTGCCGCACGCCGATCGCCGGTTATGCGGCGATCGAGGCCGGAAAACTGTCTTTTGCGGGCCTGATCATCTCGCCCGACGGCACGCAGTCGCACACGGTCGAGCTGCAGGGACCGGCGCAAGACGCCGCCCGCATCGGTGATGAAGCGGCCCGGACGGTGCGCGCCAAGGCCGGCGAAAAGTTCTTCGACGGCTGGCTCTGAAATGCTTCGCGTCCTGGTGACCAGGCCGGAACCGGGTGCTTCGCGCACTGCGCGTCGGCTTGAGGAGACGGGCTTTCAGCCGGTTCTTTTGCCCCTGACCGAAACAAAGGCGTTGCCCGCCGCCGGACTGACCCTGGACGATGCCGTCGCGGTGGCCGTCACCAGCGCCAATGCCGTGCGCCATGCGCCGGAAGAAATCATCGCGACGCTCGCCGCCTTACCTTGCCATGCGGTCGGCAAAAGGACGGCGCAAGCGGCGCGTCGAGCGGGGTTTTCGTCGGTCAGTGAAGGCCCGGGCGATGCGGAGGCGTTGGCCGACAGTCTCGCCGCCGATTTTTCTGGAAAGACGATTGTCTATCTCTGCGGGCGCGTGCGTTTTCCGGCGTTCGAACAGAGGCTCGTGACGGCGGGCGTTCGGGTCCACGCCGTCGAGACGTATGACACGCTGACAATGGGCTATCCGGACGAAGTCATCCTCGAACGCCTGTCCGGGCAACCTGCCGACGCGGTGTTGCTTTATTCAGCCAAGGCGGCGGCGGCGATGCAAATCCTGGCAAGACGGCCCGCTCTGCGCGGACTCTTCGAAAAAACATGGGTTTTTGCGCTTTCCACGCGCATCGCGGCAGCCTTCGACGATGTCGCCAGCGAAAGGATCCGCATTGCCGCGCAACCCGACGAGGATGTGCTGCTGGCGCTTTTGCAGGCGCCGCGCTGAGCCGCGTCATCACACCGCCCCTTTTCACCGCTTGGTGATGTGCTAGACCCTTTCTGAACCATCATGCGCCGCCAGGCGTTGAGACGAAGCGAATTGTGCGGAGCCCAGGCATGGTCAAGACGCCGAAGATGCGACACTCGAAAAGCCGCCGCGAGCCGGTGACCATCGATCTCGAACCGGGCGCCGTCTCACGCATCGCCGACGAGGACGCCGCCAGGCAGGGGGCTCAGACAGACGAGGCGAAGGCCGAGGAAGCAGCGAACGCTTCGCAGCCCGAGGTTCCCGAAGAGCCGGTTCATGCCGACCAGACCGATCTTGAGCCCTGGGAGCATGCCGACGCCCGGGCCGAACCGGGGCAGCCGCCGGCAGCGGCGACAAAGCCCGCTAGCGAGGCCGAGATCCCTTATCCCGGATCGTCCGACGAGCCCGGATCGTCCGATGCGCCGGCCGGAAAGACCAAAGCCTATGACTACAGTTTCGAGGACGCATCGGCGAAGCGCACGCAGACCGACGGCAGCAAGGCTAAAACCGAGACACGGGGCGAGAAAATGGCGCCAGCCCCGGAAAAGCGCGGCGGCCTCAACGGCGTCGCCGCCGGCATCATCGGCGGGGTCATCGCGCTGGTCGGCGCCGGCGGGCTGCAATTTGCCGGCCTGCTCGGCGCGCCGGGTTCCGGTGCCGGCGTCTCGCTCGATAGCGTCAACGGCGACATCGCCTCGCTGAAGACCGAAATCGCCGGTTTGAAGGACGCCGGCGGCAACGGCGATGGAGCGGCCAAGATGGTCGGCCTGTCCTCGGGCCTTGAACAGGTCAAGGCCGATGTGGCGGCGCTGAAATCGGCTGTCGAGAAAGGTGGAGCAGGCGACGCAGCCGGGGTCGCCGCACTGGGCGACAAGGTCGCGCAAATCGAGACGGCGGTCGCCGCCCTCGGCAAGGCCGGCAGCTCGGCGCCGGTCGATCTCGGTCCGCTCAACGAGAAACTGGCAGGCCTCGACGCGCTGGTGAAGTCGGCCGGCGAGGCGGCGACGGCGCAGGAGGGCCGGCTGACAGCGCTGGAGCAGTCCGTGTCGCAGCTGTCCGGCAAGGTCGAGGCGGCGGCGGGACAGCCGAAGATCGCGCTTGCCATTGCGGCGTCCGCCTTGAAGGCGGCGCTGGAGCGTGGCGGGCCGTTTTCGGCCGAACTCGAAACCCTTGCAGCGATTTCGCCCGATGCGCCGCAGCTTGCGGCACTGCGCCCCTATGCCGAAAAGGGCGTTCCGACCCGCGCCGAGATCGCATCGCAGGCTGATGCCGCCGCCAATGCCATGGTCACAGCCGCGACGCCCGTCGATGAGAATGCCGGCTTCGTTCAGAGCCTTCTGTCGAGCGCCGAATCGCTGGTCAAGGTCAGGCCGATCGGCGCCGTCGAAGGCGCCGGCGCACCGGAAACCGTCGCGCGCGTGGAGGCGGCGGTCAACCAGGGCGACTACGCCAAGGCACTCAGCGAGTATGAAACGCTGCCCGAGGCCGCCAAGGCGGCTGGCGCCGACTTTGCCGGCAAGCTGAAGGCACGCATCGAGGTCGAAACCCAGGTCGATGCGCTGATCTCGGGCGCGATGAAGGCATGAGGGCAACACAATGATCCGCCTGCTCGCCTTCCTCATCGTCGTTTTCGCGCTCGGGCTGGGCTTTGCCTGGCTGGCCGACCGGCCGGGCGACATGGTCGTCACTTTCAACGGCTATCAATACCAGGTCAGCCTGATGGTGGCGGCGGTGGCCGTCGTTGCCGTGGTCGCCGCGGTGATGATCCTGTGGTGGCTGCTTAAGTCGCTGTGGAACAGCCCCTACACCATCTCGCGCTATTTCCGTGTCCGCCGCCGCGACCGTGGCTATCAGGCGCTGTCGACCGGCATGATTGCCGCCGGCGCCGGCGATGGCGCGCTGGCCCGCAAGAAGACCAAGGAAGCCGCCAAGCTGATCCGTTCCGACCAGGAGCCGCTGATCCACCTGCTGGAAGCACAGGCGTCGCTGCTCGAAGGCGATCATGAAGGCGCGCGACAGAAGTTCGAGAGCATGCTCGACGATCCCGAGATGCGGCTGCTGGGCTTGCGCGGGCTTTATCTGGAAGCCGAACGGCTCGGCGACCGCAACGCTGCCAGGCATTATGCCGGCCGCGCCGCGGTGATGGCGCCGCAGCTGGCCTGGGCGGCGGAATCGACGCTGGAAGAGCTGACCGCGCGCGGCGACTGGGACGGCGCCCTGAAACTGGTCGACGCGCAGAAATCGACACGGCAGATCGAGCGCGATGCCGCCAACCGCCGCCGCGCAGTGCTGTTGACCGCCAAGGCGCAGGCGCTTGCCGACAGCGATCCCGCCGCCGCCAGGACGGCGGCGATCGAGGCCAACAAGCTTAGGCCCGACTTCGCGCCTGCCGCCGTTGCCGCCGCGGCCGCATTGTTCAAGCAGAACGATGTGCGCAAGGGCTCGAAGATACTCGAGGCGGCGTGGAAGGCCGAGCCGCATCCGGAGGTCGCCGAGCTCTATACCCATGCAAGGCCGGGCGACGCCGTGCTCGACCGCCTCAACCGGGCGAAGAAGCTGCAGGAAATGAAGAAGAACCACGCCGAGTCCTCGATGACGGTGGCGCGCGCCGCGCTCGACGCGCAGGATTATTCGACCGCCCGCCGCGAGGCCGAGGCGGCGATCCGGATGGACCGCCGCGAGGGCGCCTATCTGCTGCTCGCAGACATCGAGGAGGCCGAGACCGGCGATCAGGGCAAGGTGCGGCAGCTGCTGTCCAGGGCGGTGCGGGCGCCGCGCGATCCGGCCTGGGTCGCAGACGGCGTGGTGTCGGAACGCTGGGCGCCGGTGTCGCCGATCACCGGCCGGCTCGACGCCTTCGAGTGGCGTGCGCCGATGGAGCGTCTTGGCCAGTTGATCGACAGCCATGATGAGATGCCAGCCGGTGCGGCGCCGGTCATCGAAGCATTGGCAAAGCCGACGAGCGAAAAAAGGCCGATCGAGGTGATCGATGATGCCGGTGGCGAGACGTCGGCGGGCAAGCAAGCTGAAAGTCGCGAAGAAGATCATGTCAGGCCGATCACGGCAGCGGCCTTCGCCGCGGTGCCGAGCGATGCCGAGGGTGTCGAGCCGGCTGAGGAGCTTGCGCGGTTGCCGGACGATCCCGGCGTCGATCCGGACGAGGAAGCGCAGAAATCGCCGCGCCGGTTTCGGTTGTTTTGAGTTGGGCCGGCCGTCAGGCCGTTGGGGTATGGATCTATGTTTGAACGCGTTCTGTCGTTTCTCAGGGATTTGCCGGCCGGTGCCGGCACGCGTGCCAGCACAGACGATCCCCGCATCGCCGCCTCGGCGCTGCTCTATCATGTGATGAATGCCGATGGCGTGCGCCAGGATGTCGAGTGGGAGCGGTTCAAAGCGGTGCTGGCGGAGAGCTATTCGATCAGCGGCACGGAACTCGAAGCGCTTGCCGCCGCCGGCGAGCGGGCCGACAACGAGGCGATCGATCTCTATGCCTTCACCAGTGTCCTGAAGCGCCATCTCGATGCCGATGCGCGCAAGGCCTTCATCGGCCTGATGTGGGAAATCGTCTATGCCGATGGCGAGTTGCACGAGCTCGAGGACAACACCGTCTGGCGCGTCGCCGAGCTGATCGGCGTCGAACGCCATGATCGTGTCGAGGCGCGCCGCAAGGCGGCGGCGCACGCGCCCGGCGCCACCGGAACATCGAGCGACGAATAGGATCTTCGCTTCCCATGCCGCGCCAAACGAGTTCGAAGCCAAAGATCCTGATCGTGCTGCATCAGGAGAGTTCGAGCCCGGGACGTGTCGGACACATGTTGCTGGAAGAAGGGTTCGATCTCGATATCCGCCGGCCGCCGCTTGGCGACGCCTTGCCCGAAACACTGGACGACCACGCCGGCACGGTGGTGTTCGGCGGCCCGATGAGCGCCAATGACGAGGACGAGTTCGTTCGCCGCGAGACCAACTGGCTGGAAATACCGCTGAGGGAGAACCGGCCATGTCTCGGCATCTGTCTCGGCGCACAGATGCTGGTCAACTATCTCGGCGGCAAGGTCGAAGGACACGGTGAAGGGCTGGTCGAGGTTGGCTGGTATCCCCTGAAGGCGACCGAAGCCGGCAAGCAACTGATGCACTGGCCGGAGATGGTCTACCAGTTCCACCGCGAGGGTTTTTCGCTGCCCAGGGACGCGACGCTGCTGGCGACCGCCGAAACCTATCCCAACCAGGCCTTCCGTTACGGCGACAATGCCTGGGGCATCCAGTTCCATGGCGAACTGACCAGGGTGATGATGCAGCGCTGGGTGGTGCGCGGCGCGCATCGCTTCGAATTGCCCGGTGCCCAGCCCGGCCGCGACCATCTCGGCGGCCGGCTGATCTGGGACATGCATCTCAAGCGCTGGCTGGACGAGTTTTTGCGGATGATTTTCGGCAAGCCGAGCAATGGCTAAAGCGCGTCGCGTTTGAACGGATTCAGGCGCCGCGCTTTAGGTCTTTGTCTTTATGCATGTAGGTCTCCCAAAACCGGGGCCACTTTGCGACATGCATCAAGGTTCGAGCACCGGCCGCAGGAAGCTGCGCTCGTAGCTGAGAATGCTGCGATTGCGTTTTTCCATTTCAAACACTTCCTGGCATTCCGGGTCGGCAGCCATACGCTTGCGATAGTCCTCGTAGGCGGCGAGGCTCGGGAAGCTGAACATGGCAAAAGCGACATTGTTAGCCCCCTCGCTCGGAAGGAAATAGCCGTGATGGTTTCCGCCGAGGCGGTTGACCAGGCCTATCCAGCGACGGCCATAGTCTTCGAACTCGGCAAGCTTGTAGGGGTCGATGACATATTTCAGGTAGCAAGTGATCATGGGAGCTCCTGTGTATAGGCGAGGCATGTCGGCTGTCAGCCGTAAGAGATCAGTTGCGTCCGTTGAGGTGGCGCACCTTGCGCAGTTGCGGGAACAGCACCATCCACAGGCCCGCGACGGCGATGGCGCCGATGCCGCCGATCACCACGGCCGGCACCGTGCCGATCAGTGCGGCCATCGTGCCGGCGCGGAATTCGCCGACCTCGTTGGAGGCTCCGACAAAGACCTGGTTGACGGCGTTGACGCGGCCGCGCACCTCGTCGGGCGTCCACAGCTGGATCAGGGTCTCCCTGATGTAGACGCTGAACATATCGGTGGCGCCGAGGCCGGCAAGGGCTACGATCGACAGCCAGGTGATGGTCGAAAGGCCGAACAGCACGGTGAAGGCGCCGAACGAGGCGGCGGCGGCCAGCATGATCATGCCCGCGTGGTTGCGGAGCGGATGCCCGGCCAGCCAGATGGCGACGCAAATGGCGCCGATGCTGGGCGCCGATCGCAGCAGGCCGAGACCCCAGGGGCCGAGCTGGAGGATGTCGCGCGCATAGACCGGCAGCAGCGCCGAGGCGCCGGACAGGAGCACGGCGAACAGATCGAGCGAGATGGCGCCGAGCACGATCTTCTCGCTCCAGATGTAGCTGAACCCGCCGAGCAGGTGCTGCATCGTCGGCTTGTCCGACTCGGTGCGCTGCGACGGCTTCGGGATGGTGAAGATCAGCAGCCCGGACACGAGCATCAGGACGGCCGCGGTTCCGTAGGCCGCTTCCGGCGACACGCCGTAGAGCAGGCCGCCGGCTACCGGGCCGACGATGGTCGCCGTCTGCCAGGCCGATGAATTCCAGGCGATGGCGTTGGCGAAATCCTGAGGCGGCACCAGATTGGCGAACAGCGAGGCGGAGGCCGGACCGAAAAAGGCGCGGGCGACGCCGAACATGGCCAGCACGCAGAAGATCGGCAGCGGCCCGCTGATGCCGCGCAGCGTCAGGAACAGCAGCGCCAGCGCGCACATCGCCTCCACCACGACCGCCAGCGCCATGATCAGGCGGCGGCCGAAGCGATCAGCGACGACGCCGGTGACCAGCACCAGAAGCAGCGACGGCAGGAACTGGACGATGCCGACAAGGCCGAGATCGAGCGGGTCGCGGGTCAAATCGTACATCTGCCAGCCGACCGCGACAGACACGATCATGGTGGCGAATGTGGTGAGGAAACGCGCCGCCCAATAGCTCAGGAAGGAGCGATGGCGAAACGCGGCATAGCGCTGGTCCGGCGATATCTGTTCTGCTGTCATGATTTAAGAGGCCCCGTTGCAGTGACGTCAGCTGGCGGGGCACTTCCACGATGGGCGCTGGTCCGGCTGGCGGAACTTTTTAGCTCAGTTCGCAGCGGATATGCGTCAAAATCAGTGCTGGATCAAGGAATTTTCAGCCCGTTTCATCGCCGGCACGCGGTAGTTACTGCCGCAGCGCGGCGGAGATGGCATCAAGGCCGCCGCGCAATTCGGCTTCCGTCGGCCAGCCAAAGCCGACGCGGAAGAAGCGCTTCTCCATCTCGAACCAGTGGCCGGGCCCGACATAGGTGCCATGGTTTTCCAGCAGGTTCACATAGAACCGGTCGAGGTCGAAGCCAGGTTTGACATCGAGGCGCGGGAAGCCGACGACGCCACCTTCGGGCCGCACCCAGTCGACCAGCGGTTCGCGATCGATCCAGGCCTGGACGATGTCGCGGCGCCCCGCCATTTCGGGCAGCAATGTCGCCAGGAAGACGTCCCGGCGTTCGAGCATGCCGCGGGCGATGCCTTCGTCGATGACGCTGCCGCAGATGCCGATCTGCTCCTTGGCGGCGAGGAATTTTTCCTGAAGCTCAGCGTCCCTGGTGATCAGCCAACCGATGCGGATACCGGGAATGCCGAAGGCCTTGGACAATGACGAGACGCTGATCGCCTTCGGGCTCAGCGAGGCAGCAATCGGCAGCCGCCGGCCGTAGGAAAGGTCGCGATAGGTCTCGTCGACCAGCAGACGGCAGTTGCTGCTTTCGGCAAGCGCCACCAGGGCATCGAGTTCAGCTCGGCTCATCATCGTGCCGGTCGGGTTGTGCGGGCAGGTGACGCTGATCAGCTTCGTGTCCGGCCGCATCGCCGCCTTGACGCGCTCGACATCAATGGCGAAGCCTTCCTCGAAGGCCAGGTCGACAAAGCTGATGGCGCAGCCGATCGCCCTTGGGGTTTCGATGTTGGTGGCGTAGTTGGGCCTGATGACGACGAGATGGTCATTGGCCGACAAAAGCGAGGTCGAGATGATGAACAGCGCACCCGCGGCACCGGCGGTGACCAAGACATCATCCGGCGAAATGCCGGCATCCTGCGCCGATATTAGTGCACGCAACTGCTTGTCGCCGCGATGCTCGCCATAGAAAAGCGTGAGATCAGGCAGCGACAGGCCGATGTCGGAGAGCTTCTGGTCGGCGATCGAACTTTCCGAAAGATTGTAGCGGATACGGTCGTAGCCGTATTCTTCCGGCGCTTCTTTCTCGATCACCATCCTGGTGTAGTTCATGGCTCGCTCCCCAAGGCCCCGTCCGTCCATCCAAGCCATAAAAACATCAAGCCTGCCAAGGCGGATTCGCCGGCAGGCTTCTGTTCCAGTCGTCCTAACTGTTGGCTCAGGACTGAACTAGATCTCTGCTTTAGGCAGGTCGTCGTCCCAAAACCGCTGCGCACTTTTGGGCGACATGCCTCAGGCCGAGGCCTTGGCCTTCCTGCCCTTGGCGGGTGCCTTCACGGGGGCCGCCTTGCGGCCGAGGCCGATCGATTTCGCCAGCAGCGAACGCGAGGCCGCATAGTTGGGAGCGACCATCGGATAGTCCGACGGCAAGCCCCATTTGGCGCGATAGGCGTCCGGCGTCAGGCCGAAATGCACGCCCAGGTGACGCTTCAGCGATTTGAACTTCTTGCCGTCTTCGAGGCAGATGATAAAATCGGGCGTCACCGACTTCTTGGGGTTGACCGCCGGGACCAAGGGGGCAGCCACCGGGACCGCAGGCTTGCCGAGCCCGTTTATCGAGGCGCTGACGCTGGCGATGAGGTCGGCCAGGCCGGAGGCGGGCAAGCGGTTCTTCTCGACGTAAGCGGACACGATGTGAGCGGTCAGCTCGAGCAGATCGATGTCTTTACGGGCACTGTTGCTATCGTCGGTCACTCTATTTCTCCGTCTACAGCGAATGACCTGAAAATCGGATTCGACTTCCGGAAAGGATCATGCGCGAAATCAAAATGCTATGGCGTCCTTCGTGCGTCCACGGGACGAATGGCGTTGGTGTAGCGCGGAATTCCTAGTCGGCAAATCTGCGTATTGCAACGACTTGATGGCATATCACACGTTATTTTGAACAACTATATTAAACAATAACAGTATCAGACTATCAGCGCCTTGTCGCGCCACAAACGAAACCCGCCTTCGAAGGCGCGTGTGTTGTCGCCGCGCCTGGAGTCGGCGGGCAATTCATCGAGCTTGTCGACGTTGCCGCCGCCAATCACGACATAGTCCGGCTGCATGGCGGCACGGAGCCGGTCGACGACGTCGAAGACGTGTTTGCGCCATTTCTTCTTGCCGCGCTTTTCCAGGCCGCGCTCGCCGACATAATCCTCGAAACTCCTGCCCTTCTTGTAGGGCAAATGCGCGAGTTCCATCGGTTGGGCGACGTTGTCGGCAATCATCGCCGCACCGAGACCGGTGCCGAGCCCGAGGAACAGCATACGCCCGCCCTCGTAGCTGCCGATGGCCTGCATCAGCGCGTCATTGACCACTTTCACCGGTTTGCCGAACGCACCCGCAAAGTCGAATCCAGCCCAGCCCTTGCCGAGATTGGCGGGGTCGGCGAGCGGCCTGTCGTGGTTGACCGGACCGGGATAGCCCATCGAGACGACGTCGTAGGACAGGTCTTCGGCGAGCTTGTTGACCGTATCGATCATCTGCCGCGGCGTCAGGCCCGGCCCCGAATCGGCGCGGCGCTCCTCGCCGCCGGCGCTGGTGAGGATCTTGACGTGCGAGCCGCCGATGTCGATCGTGAGCACGATTTTTTTAGTGTCCGGCTTCTCGGTGCCCGATGCTGGTTGCTTCACTGCCTTGGCCATCGTGTGATCCTCTCACTTCACCGGATCGATCCAGCCATTGGGCGGTCCGAACCCGGCCATGACGTCCGCGGGTCCCCATGTGAGCGGCTCGTAGAGGTGCGGCGGCGTGGTGTCGCCAAGCACCGGGCCGACGATGCGCCAGGCCAGTTCGCTGGCGTCCTGGCGGGTGAACAGCTGGCCGTTGCCGTTCATGGCATCACCGATCAGCCGCTCGTAGGGCGGCATGTCGCTTTTGCTGTCGTCGAGCGCCGTCAGTTCGACCTGCTCGCCGATCATGTCGTCGCCCGGTGCCTTGCGCTGTGCTCCGATGGCGATCACCACCTGCGGGTCGATGCGGAAGCGGACGTAGTTCTGGTCGGCGGGCTTGATCGGATCGAAGACATCGAGCGGCGGCCGCTTCAGCCGCACCACCACTTCGGTGACGTGCACCGGCATGTTCTTGCCGGCGCGGATGAAAAACGGCACGTCCTGCCAGCGCCAGGTGTCGACGAAGAAACGCACCGCCGCGAAGGTCTCGACCGGCGAGTTCGGCGCCACGCCGGGTTCGGCGAGATAGCCGGTGAACTGGCCACGCACGACATCGTCTTTTGTCAGCGTCCTGATCGCGCGCAGCACTTGCACCTTCTCGTCGATCAGGTCGTCGGCGGAACGGCCGACAGGCGGCTCCATGGCAAGCAGCAACAGGATGTTGAGCAGGTGGTTCTCGATGACGTCCCTGATGCAGCCGACATCGTCATAGAAGCGGCCACGGCCCTCGACGCCGAAATCCTCGGCCATGGTGATCTGCACGCTTTCGACGTAGTTGCGGTTCCAGATCGGCTCGAGCAGCGAATTGGCGAAGCGGAAATAGAGCAGGTTCTGGATCGCTTCCTTGCCCAGATAATGGTCGATACGGAAGATCGACTGTTCGTCGAACACCAGATGCAGGACGCGGTTCAGCCAGCGCGCCGATTGCAGGTCGTGGCCGAAGGGCTTTTCCACCATCAGCCGCGCGCCATGCGCGGTGCCTGATTGCTCCAGTCCCTGGACGACGGTCTCGAACATGGTCGGCGGCACCGCCATGTAGTGCAGCGGCCGCTGCGCGGTGCCGAGGGCGTTTTTCAGTTTCTCGAACGTCGCTCCATCGCGGTAGTCGCCGCTGACGTAGCGCAGCAGCGAGGCGAATTTGGCGAACACCTTTTCGTCGATCTTGCCGAGCGCATTGACGATGCCGTCGCGGGCGCGCGCCTGCAATTGCTTGAGGTCCCAGGCATCGAAGGCGACGCCGATCACCGGTTCGGTGAGCGTGCCCTTGGCGACCATCTGGTAAAGGGCTGGAAATATCTTCTTGTGGGCAAGGTCGCCGGTTGCCCCGAAGAGCACCAGCGTGTCGGATCGTTCCTGGCTCATGCGCGTGTCTCCCCCAGTGTCGTCACTTGCCGGCCTTCGGCTTCTCGACATGGCCGCCAAAGGCATAGCGCATGGCGGAGAGCAGCTTGTCGGCGAATTCGGATTCGCCCTGCGAGGAGAAGCGGTCGAACAGCGCCGAGGACAGCACCGGAGCCGGCACGCCGGTGTCGATAGCCGCCTTCAGCGTCCAGCGGCCTTCGCCGGAATCCGAGACGCGGCCGCCGAAATTCACCAGGCCCGGATCGCTTTTCAATGCGCCGGCCGTCAGGTCGAGCAGCCAGGAGCCGATAACGCTGCCATGCCGCCAGACCTCGGCCACCTGGGGAAGGTCGATGTCGAACTGGTAGTATTGCGGGTTTTCCAGCGGACTGGTCTCGGCGTCCGCCGTCCGTTGCCGCTTGCCGGCATTGGACGACTTCAGGATGTTCATGCCTTCGGCATAGGCGGCCATGACGCCATATTCGATGCCGTTGTGGACCATCTTGACGAAGTGGCCGGCGCCGCTCGGTCCGCAATGCAGATAGCCAAAGGGCGCGGTCCCGGCATCCCCAGGCGGATTGGAGCCGGCATCGGCGCCCGGCGCCAGCGTGGCGAAGATCGAATCGAGGTGCTGCACCGCCACGTCTGGGCCGCCGATCATCAGGCAGTAGCCACGGTCCAGGCCCCAGACGCCGCCGCTGGTGCCGACATCGACAAGATGGATACCCTTGCCGGTCAGTTTCGCGGCCTGGTCGACGGCATCGTGATAATAGGAATTGCCGCCGTCGATGACGATGTCGCCGGGCTCCATCAGGGCCGCCACCTGGTCGATGATCCTGCCGGTGATCGCGGCCGGCAGCATCAGCCACACGCAGCGCGGCTTGGCCAGCTTGCCGACGAATTCTTCCAGCGAGGCCGCCCCTGACGCGCCGTCGGTCACCAGGGCCGCGACGCTGGCCGGGTTGATGTCGTAGACGACGCATTCGTGGCCGTTGCGCATCAGGCGCCGGACCATGTTGGCGCCCATCCGGCCCAGTCCCATCATTCCGATCTGCATGGTTTCGTCCCTATTTTCTAGGAGATTTATGGGGTTTATCGAGGGAAGGTCTACTGGCTATGATCTACTGGCCATCTTGGTCGCCCGATATGACGGAGAAGTCGACATTCTCCCAATCGCCGGTCCCGGGCCAGAAAAAAGTGAAGGTCAGCGTGCTTCCCTCGGGGAGGCTTGCCGCGGGCAGATCGGCAAGATGGATGCCGAAGGCGTTCTCCACCGTCTGGCTGTCATGGGCGGTCGCCCAGTTGTCGGTGCTCCAGTGGACTGTAGCCGGGTCCAACACTTCGACGCGCAACGTCTTGCCCTCCGGCATGGCGCGGATCTTGTTGTTGAACCGCCAGGTTCTGAACGGCGATACGGTCTTGTCCTCGATATAGCGCTTGACGCCTTGCGGCGGCATGTCGAAGACCGCGCCGTCGCGCAGCGAGCGCAGCAGCTTGATATGCTCCGAATGCGCCCAGACCAGCGGCATGGCGCTGCCCGAGGGGCGGCCGTGCAGCAGTTCGCGTTCCGGCAGATCGGCGCCGTCCCAGACCTGCTCCGGCAACAGGCCGCCCGGTCCGGCCGAGCCTTCCAGCGCTGCCAGCAGGCTGGCTGCCTTTTCCTCGTGTCCAGCCGCCAGCTCATAGTGGGCGCGTTCGCCGGCCAGCAGCGGCCAGGGGCGACCCTGGCCGGTGCCATCGAAGGGTGCGCCGTCTTCGTGCTCGCCGTAGCCGTCACCATTGTAGCGATACCAGAGCGGCCCTTGCGGCAGATCGCAGCGCAATTGCGCGTCGATGACCTTGACCGTGTCTGCCATGCGCGGATCGTCGGCTGCCCGCAGACCGAAGCGGACAAGTGCCAGCGCATCCGGGCTGACGATCTCCTTGGCGGGCCGATCCGTGTCGCCGGGCGGCCGGTTCTTGATCGGGACATAGCCGTCCTTCGGCGAACCGGCCTCGGCGCTATCGGGCGACGCCATGCGGACATAGTAACCGTCGACGCCGACTTGACTGCAGGTCGCCGTGCCGGTGACGTATGTCCAGCGCTCGACCTGATCGTTCCAGACGTCTGATGTCTCGCGCAGATAGGTCGCGGCGTCTGTCTTGCCGCAGGCGTCGAGGAGGTCTGCCGCGGCAAGCATTGCGGCGATTTCGACCGCCAGCGTGAACGGGCTGTAGCCGGCATCCTCTTCCCAGCGGTCCTCGGCGGTGACGGGTCCGTTGCGCACGACATAGCCGGCGGCGCGCTCGATCATCGGCAGGAAGGTCATGAGCCTGGCGCGCGGCAAATGGCCGGCGCGGCGCAAAGCATCGGCCAGCAGCAGCGGAAAGGCGCATTCGTCCATCTGGATGCCGGGCCAATAGGCCGATCCGTCGAGCCAGGCGTTCTGCGGCCAATGGCCGTCCGGCTGCTGGATGGAGCTGAGGTAATCGAGGATTTGCAGAGCCGAGGCAGCATCGCCGGCAGCAAGAAAGCCGCCCGCCGTCTCGACCAGATCGCGCGGCCAGACCAGATGGTAGCCGCCGAGGTCGTCGTCACCCTTGTTGAAGCCCCACGGGATCGACAGGCTGGCGACCGCGGCGCCCGGTGTGGCGATCGACCGGTGCGTCGCCAGTACCGCCGTCGAGATGCGATAGAAGTTGATCCCGGGCACCGCGTGCCGGTCCAGCGGCAGCAAGCCCTTTTGCCAGTTGCGCCAGTTCTGGAGGTAGGATTTCGCCGCGGGTTCAAAACCCTGCTTCAGGCTGGCGAAAGCATGTTCCGCGGCCTCGTCTGATGTCGCGCCAAACCCAAGCGCCAGCAAGGCCTTGGTCTCTGTGGCGGAAAAGCCGATCTCGCCCGTCAGCGCGACATTGCCGTCCTCGGCCCGCTGGCAAGCCGGATCGAGTTCTCCGGTGTTGTGGAGTTGCTGCCAGCCGTCGGAAAAGCCGACATAGCCGGCCGAACCGGTTTTCCACGGCAGCGACGAAGCCAGCGCCAGGCAAGAGCCGCGTCCCGAGGCGAACAGCACGGGCTTTCCCTCGTGCTCGCCGAACCATGCGGTGTTGCCCATGCCGGCATTGACCAGATGCGGCGCCAGAAGCGCGTAGACGCGGTAGTCACCGGGCACCCCTTTCAGCGCCGTGAAGGTGATTTCCTGCAGCAGCGCCGGGCGCGCCGGGTCGGCGAGGATGCGCTTCTCGATCCGCCAGGCGCCGTCGCTCGTCGTATTGACCAGCCGGTAGGCGGGCACGCCGTCCTCGAACGGTTCGATCGTATGCACGGCATCGCGTTTCTCTTCCGAAAAATAGCCGCCGGGGCCGGTGACGATCAAGCCGAGGTCGCGGGTGCAGGCGCTGTCGACGCGCGGATAGTAGACTTCGTTGAGGATGCCGTGGCTGATCGTGAACCAGATCCGGCCGGCCGGCGAAAGCGACGTTCCGACGCCACTCTTGGCGCTTGATGTCCAGCGCGCCGGGATTCCCGGGGCGCCCGGAGCAACGTTTTGCGTCACTGGCATTCTGTTTCGGTCTCCTGGCCTCCTCCCTAGACCAGGACGCGAACCCTTTACAATCATTGCACCGCAAGTTGATCGGGCGGGCCAACGGCAGGGCAACGAATTCGGGCTGACGGGTTTCTTCGGAGCCTTCGCCCGCGCATTGACTGACGGAGCATCAAACGAAAAACCCGCCTGTGCGGCGGGTCATAGGCGCAAATCAGCACCATGGACAAAAATGTACCATAGCTGAGGGCACCGAGTCAAGAAAAAATTCCTATTACCGCCACAAGGCTGCCGACACCGCCGAGCTGTCGTCAGCTCTTTGTCAAGCTGAGTGCGGGGCCCTATGGCCAACGGGTCGTCGTTGACAGCGGCGGCGGCATGCGTCCACTATTTCGCGGCACGGGAGGATCGTGAAAACAATGGCGGAAGTGTCCCTGGTCCTGATCGACCGGCTGCTGGCGATATCGCGGGCGCTTGGCGGCCATATCGATCCCGGCACGGCGTTCCGCGCGACAGCCATCGAGATCGGCTCGCTCATTCCGCACGATCACATGGATCTGGCGGTGCTGTCGCATGACGGCCGCCGGCACGCCTGTTACGAAGCCGGCTTCCACACCAGCTGGAGCGAGCTTGCCCAGCATCCGCTGCCGACCGAAGTCAGCCCGATCCGCTCGGTGCTGTGGGGCGAAGTCCCCTATCTGCTCGCCGACGACGCGTTGAGCGACGAGCGGTTCCATTTCGCCACCGCTATCGACGGCCCGATCTTCGCCGCCAGGCTGCGCAGCCGCATCGTCGTGCCGCTCAGGGCGCGCGGCGGCATCATTGGCGCGCTCAACATCAGCCGGCACGAGGTCGACTGCTACACGCTTGCCGATGTCGCGGTCGCCCAGCAATGCGCGGACCTGATCGCGCCCTACATCTTCGCGCTGATCCAGACCGAGGAGGCGCGCCGCGCCATGCTGGCCGAGAGCGAGGCGCGCAACCGTGTCGAACTGCTGCGCGTCGGCGCCTCGCAATTGACCGAAGGCATGGAGCGCGAACGGCGGCGCATGGCCATGGATCTGCACGACCAGACGCTTGCCGATCTCGCCCGCATCGCGCGCCAGCTTTCGGCGCTTCGCGGCCAGGGCGTGGCGCGGGCAGCACAGCTTGCCGATCTCGAAAAGGAGGTCGCCGGCTGCCTGACGGAACTGCGCCACATCGTCGACGACATGCGGCCGAGTGTGCTCGAACTGTTCGGCCTGCGCGACGCGGTCGAGGCGCATCTCAACCGCAGCGTCGCCAGGGCCAAGCCGCCGATCGCCGTGCGCATCGCCGACACCAGCGACGGTGGCGCCGACAGCCTGTCCGAGCCAGTGCGGACCGCGCTCTACCGGATCGTGCAGGAAGCGATCAACAATGCCGTGCGCCATGCCGCGCCGCACCGCATCGACGTGCTGCTGGCGTCGACCGCGAGCGTGCTGCGGGTGATCGTGACGGATGACGGCCAGGGCTGCGGCGCTGTTGATCCGGCCGCGTATGGCGGCATCGGCCATATGCACACGCGGGCAGCCCTTATCGGGGCGCGGCTGCGTATCGGCCAGGCCGGCCGCAAGAACGGCGGCACCCGTGTCGTCGTCGAGATCGACCGCCAGCCGTCGCGAGACCTGGCGGCGGCTGCAGCGGTTCCTGGCGAGCTCGCCGTATCGGAGGCCATGTGATGCTTGTGATGATAGCCGAGAATGACGGGCTGCACCGTAGCTTCGCGCGGCGAACGGTGGAGCAGTTGTGGCCCGGCGACGTCGAGGTCATCGAAGCGAGTGACGGCGAGGACGCCATCAACCTGGCGGCCGAACGCGAGCCACTGCATGTCGTGCTCGATTTGCAGATGCCGAAGGCGACGGGAATCGAAGTTGCCAAGGCGATCTGGAACCGCCGCGCCGGCACGCACATCCTGTTCTGGTCGAATTTCGCCGACGAAGCCTATGTGCGCGGCGTGGCGCGCATCGTGCCGCCCGGCTCGGTCTACGGCTATGTGCTCAAATCGGCGACGGAGGAGGGCATGCGGTCCGCCCTGCGCGGGGTTTTCCGCGAAGGCCACTGCATCATCGACCGCGAGATCCGCGGCATCCAGCACCGCGTGCAGGACAAGTTCGAGGGCATCACCGACGGCGAATATGAGAGCCTTATCGACATCGCGCTCGGCCTGACCGACCGGGCGATCGCGGCGCGGCGCGGCCTGTCGATCCGTGGTGCGCAGAGCCGCATCAAGCACTGCTACGACAAGCTCGGCATCGTGCCGGCGGAGGACGGCGCCGGCGATGCTTCCGTGTTCAACTCGCGGACGCGGGCGATCTATCTCGCCATGGCGCGTGGCCTGATCAACATCGACGCACTGCGCCGCGAACAGGACCGGCTCGATGCCTGGCTGGCGGAGCACTGAAACAGCGGCGGCCACGCCCCGGAACTTCGGAAGGTCCGGCGCATTGCTAGTGAACGCCAACTCGATGCCTGCGGACCCGAAGTGCGACCCTCAATCACAGATTCATGGCACCTGGTGCGTGAAAGCATAGTCGGCTTCATCAACGATAATGCGCTTAGTCATGGTGCGGCGATGGCTTTCTATGCCACCACCTCGCTGGCGCCGATCTTGCTGATCGTGGTTGCGATTGCTGGTCTCGTCTTCGGCCACGATGCCGCACAATTGGCCTTGTCCGCGCAGATATCAGGGCTGATGGGACCGGAAAGCGCCGATCTCCTGAAGACTGCGCTGGAAAGTGCATCCGACAGTCTGTACGGCACCTGGGCCGCGATCATAGGGCTGGTCACCTTGCTGGTGGCCGCGTCTGGTGTCTTCGGCGAAATGCAGCAGTCGTTGAACACAATCTGGAAGATCGAACCGCAAGGCAACTCCCTGTCGCGTCTGGTGCGGGCGCGGGCCGCCAGTCTGGGGTTGGTGGCCGCACTCGGGTTCCTGTTGCTGGTCTCTCTCATCGCAAGCGCCGCGATTTCGGCACTGGGCGCTTTCATCAACGCCTATCTGCCGTTCGGAACGATCATACTCAGCGGGATCAATGGCGTCGTTTCGTTTGCGCTTATCTCCGTGATGTTTGCCGCCATTTACAAAGTTTTGCCGGATCGAACCCTGGAATGGCGCGATGTGGCAATTGGCGCTGTCGGGACCGCGGCCCTGTTCACATTGGGAAAATCGCTTATCGGCTGGTACATCGGCACCAGCGCGATTGCGTCCTCGTATGGCGCCGCCGGCGGCCTGCTCGTCATATTGCTCTGGGTTTACTACTCGTCGGAAATTTTCCTCCTCGGTGCCGAGTTCACGCGGGCCTATTCCGTTCGGCACGGCAGCCGGTCCGATCTGAACACCTTGGTTCACAGCCCTCAACCCACGCAGCAAGACCCATTTCGCGCAGGGCAAAAATCCAACGCTGCCGGCGTGGTCGTGCTTGTGGCCGTAGCTTGCGCGAGCGCAACCCTGACCGCGCTTTTGCGGCGTGTTCGCCGGCCCTGATCTGGCGTCGCCCTATTCTATGCTCGATAGGCAGGGCCGACTGTGCAAACGCACAGTCAGCCCTGCGCTTTGACCCGTATCGGCTCGTCGGGACCGCGCCTACGCTCTGCTCCAACAAGAAGACTGTATCGGGAAGCGCTCATGCCATTCGTCACCATGCGGAGTAGCACGGCTGTTCGCGCCGGGAGCCGATGATGTCGGTGTCGGCGCGTGCGCGCCATTCCGGCTTCGACGATGTCGTCGGCGATGCGACCATTGAGACGCTGGCGAGCGGCTTCGGCTTCCTCGAAGGGCCGGTCTGGCACCCCTACGAAAAATGGCTGGTCTTCTCCGACATTCCGGAAAGCCGGATGTATCGCCGCAATGCCGAGGGCGAGATCGAGCTGTTCCGCGCGCCGAGCCACAAGGCCAATGGCAACACGCTGGACCGCCAGGGGCGGCTGGTCACCTGCGAGCATGCGACGAGCCGGGTGACCCGCGCCGAGCCCAACGGCAGCGCGACGGTGCTTGCCACGCACCATCAGGGCAAGCAGCTCAACAGCCCGAACGACATCGTCGTCGCCACCGGCGGATCTATCTACTTCACCGATCCGGGCTATGGCCGGAAGGAATTCTATGGCGTGCCACGCCCGCAGGACCTGCCGTTCCAGGGCGTCTACCGCATCGATGGCGACGGCGCCCGGCTGACATTGCTGGCCGACGATTTCGGGCAGCCGAACGGGCTGTGCTTTTCGCTGGACGAGTCGCGGCTGTTCATCAACGACACCGAACGCGGGCACATCAGGGTGTTCGGCGTGGAAGCCAATGGCGACCTCAATGGCGGCGCGGTGTGGGCAGTAACCGAGGGCGAGGGGCCGGGAGCGCCCGACGGCATGAAGATCGACAGCCGCGGCAATCTCTACTGCACCGGCCCGGGCGGCATCCACATTTTCGACGCGTCGGGCGCCATTCTTGGCGTCATCCGGGCGCCTGAAGATTGCGCGAATTTCACCTTCGGTGACGACGATTTGCAAAGCCTCTACATTACCGCGTCGACGTCGCTGTACCGGCTCAGGGTGCGCGTGCCGGGATTGAGACTGTTTTGAGCTCGCGACAATCCGTGCTCAAATCAGAGTTGAGGCCGGGGTCAAAGCCGGTGGGAATGCAGCAGTCAACACATCTGGGAGGATAACGACATGAAGAAACTGTTCGTTCTGGGCGCTCTGGCCGCAATGCTCGCCTCGGGCACGGCGCTGGCCGACACCAGTGGCAAGAAGATCGCTTTTTCCAACAATTATGCCGGCAATTCCTGGCGGCAGGCGATGCTCGACAGCTATGGCATCGTCACCAAGAAGGCGGTCGCCGACAAGATCGTCGGCGCGGCCGACATCTTCACCACCGCCGACAAGGAGGTGCCGACGCAGGCAGCACAGGTGCAGAACCTGATCCTGCAGGGCTATGACGCGATCGTCATCAACGCCGCCTCGCCGGATGCGCTCAACGGCGCCATCAAACAGGCTTGCGATGCCGGCATCGTCGTCGTCTCCTTCGACGGCACGGTGACCGAGCCTTGCGCCTACCGCGTCGTCGTCGACTTCAAGGACATGGGCAAGCAGGAAGTCGAGCAGATGGCCAAATTCCAGCCCAAGGGCGGCAATCTTCTGGAAATCCGTGGGCTTGCCGGGACCTCGATCGACGATGCCATCCATGCCGGCATCCTCGAAGGCGTCGCCGCCCATCCCGAGTTCAAGATCGTCGGTTCGGTGACCGGCGACTGGGACCAGACGACGGCGCAAAAGGCGGTGGCGACCATCCTGCCGTCGCTGCCCGACATCGTCGGCGTCGTCGACCAGGGCGGTGACGGTTACGGTGCGGCCCAGGCCTTCGCCGCCGCCGGCAAGCCGCGTCCGACCATCATCATGGGCAACCGCCAGGACGAGCTGCAGTGGTGGAAGGAACAGAAGGACAAGGACGGCTACCAGACCTGGTCGGCCTCGATCGCGCCCGGCGTCTCGTCGCTCGCCTTCTGGGTGGCGCAGCAGGTGCTCGACGGCCGCACCGACATTCCGCACGATCTGCTGGTGCCGTACCTGGCCTTCACACAGGACGATTTCGAGGCCGAGCTGCCGAAGATCCCCAAGGGCGGCGTCGCCAGCCACGAATACACGCAGGAAGACGCGATCGCGGCCATTAAAGCCAACATCAAGTGAGCATAACGGCAGCGTTGCCGTCCGTATCGCCGAGCGGATATCGTTGAGCATGCCTGAAGGGAACGCTGACATCATCAGACTGAACGGCGCCGAAAAGCATTTCGGCGCCGTTCGCGCACTGGGCGGCGTCGATTTTCACGTCGGTCCCGGCGAGTGCGTCGGTCTTGTCGGCCATAATGGCGCCGGCAAATCGACGCTGATGCACATGGTGGCGGGCACGCTGGTGCCCGACAGCGGGCAGATCGGCGTGCATGGCGACACCGAGGACAATTACTCGGTGGCACGGGCGCAGCAACTCGGCATACGCTGCGTGTTCCAGGAATTGTCGCTGTGCCCCAATCTCAGCGTCGCCGAGAACACGCGCATCAACCACGCTTCGCTGCGTGGCTTCGGCTGGCGGCGCAAGGCGGCCGAGCTGATCGCCGCCAAGCTCGACGAGATATTTCCGGGCCACAGCATCTCGGCGTCCGACATTGTCGGCGACCTGTCGATCGGCCGACGCCAGATGGTGGAGGTGGCGCGCGCCTTCACCGTCACCCAGGATCGTCTCGACCTCGTCATCCTCGACGAGCCGACCTCGTCGCTCGACGCGCATACGGCGGGCCAATTGCTGGCCTTCGTGCGCCGTTTCGTTGCCGGCGGCAAAAGCTGCATCCTGATCTCGCATGTGCTGGGCGAGGTGCTGCGCAACGCCGACCGCATCGTGGTGATGCGCGACGGCAAGGTGGTTGTCGCCGACGCCGCCAGTGCCTTCGACCGCGACCGGCTGGTGACGGCGATGGGCGGCGCGGAAGCGCGCCAGAAGATCGCGGCGCAAATCGCTGCCGCCAAGCCCGGCGCCAGTCCGCTGCGGGTTCGGGCGCGGCCCGCCGCGCAGAAGGACGGCACCGACCTTGTCGCCTGTGCCGGGGAGATCATCGGCCTTGCCGGGCTGGCTGGCCACGGCCAGACTGACCTGCTGCTGACGATCTTCGCTGCGGCGTCGCGGGCCCGAACCGGCATCGAGGTGACGGCACCGGTGGCGCTGGTCGCCGGCGACCGCCAGTCGGACGGCATTTTCCCGCAATGGTCGATTGCTGAGAATATCGGCATCCGCTCGCTGGCGCGGCTGCGCAGCGGGCTGTTGATCTCGCCGCAGCGCGAGGCGGAGCTTGCTGCATTCTGGCAAAAGAAGATCGGCATCCGCACGCCGGATATGAACAACAACATCTTTTCACTGTCGGGCGGCAACCAGCAGAAGGCGCTGTTTGCGCGTGCGCTCGGCTCGGACGCGCAGATCGTGCTGATGGACGACCCGATGCGCGGCGTCGACATCGGCACCAAGCTGGAGGTCTACGACCTCGTGCGCGAAGAGGCCGCCCGAGGCCGCACCTTCCTCTGGTACACCACGGAAACCGAAGAGCTCGACAATTGCGACCACATCTATGTCTTCAAGAACGGCCGCATCGTCGCCAATCTGCGCCGCGACGAACTGACGGAAGAGAAGATCATCCAGTCTTCCTTCGGCGATGCGGCCTGAGATGACGACCGCCAGCCTCGACACCGCTGCCAGGACATCCGCCGAACGTGGCGCGCTGGCCCGTGCCCGCCTGCTGCGCGGGCTGCTGCCGGCGCTGTCGCTGGCGCTGGTGCTGCTCGCCATCGCCTGGCTCAACCCGCGCGCCATCAGCTATTTCGGCTTCAGCCTGATGCTGAACCTGGCGATCCCGATCGCGCTGGCGACCATCGCGCAGATGTTCGTCATCGCCGGAAACGAGCTCGACCTGTCGATAGGCACCTTTGTCGGCTTCGTCGGCTGCGTCACGGCGACCTGGCTGAAGGACGCGCCGCTCATCGGTGCCGTCATCCTGCTTGGATCGATCGGCGTCTATGCGCTGCTCGGCGCGCTGATCCATCTGCGCAATCTGCCGTCCATCGTGGTGACGCTCGGCATGAGCTTCGTCTGGCAGGGGCTCGCGATTCTCGTTTTGCCCAAACCGGGCGGCAAGGCGCCGGACTGGCTGCTCGGGCTGATGGCGTTCAAGCCGCCTTTCGTGCCCTTTCCGATCATCGCGGCGCTGCTGATCGGCCTCATCGTCCATTTTGGCCTGATGCGCACCTCCTATGGCGTGATCCTGCGCGGCTCCGGCGGCAATCCGGCGGCACTCGGGCGCGCCGGCTGGTCGCTGCTCAAGACCAAGATCGTGCTGTTTGCGCTCGCCGGCCTGTTCGGCGTGCTGTCCGGCATGGCGCTGATCGGCATCACCACCTCGGCCGATGCCAATATCGGCAATGGCTATACGCTGCTGGCGATCGCCGGCGTCATCCTCGGCGGAGGCGAATTCGTCGGCGGCCGCGTATCGCCGATAGGTGCTGTGATCGGCGCGCTGACGCTGGCGCTGGCTGCCTCGCCGCTGCTCACCTTCATGCACATCCCGCCCGACTGGCAGGTGGCCGCCAACGGCGCCATCCTGATCATCGTGCTGGCGGCGCGGGTGCTGATCAGCCGCAGGGAGAGGTGAGCGATGGCCTCGGTGAAATCGCTGCTCACCAAACCCTGGATCTGGTCGTTCATTGGCGCCGTGCTTGTCTGGCTGGCGACGATCGCCTTCACCGGCGGCTATGGCGCCGGCGGCATGGTGACGGCGGCCCTGTCGCTGGCGGTGTTCACCGTCATTGTTGGCGTCGGCCAGATGTTCGTCATCACACTGGGCCCGGGCAATGTCGACCTGTCGCTGCCGGCCAATATCGGCCTTGCCAGTGCCGTCGCGATGAAGGTGATGGACGGCAACGATTCCATGATCGCGGTCGGGCTGCTGGCGGCGCTTGCCTGCGGGGCGGCGATCGGCGCCGTCAACTATCTGCTGATCTGGGCGCTGCGCATCCCGCCGATCATCGCCACTTTGTCGGCCAGCTTCATCATCCAGTCGATCGACATCAGCTACGGCCGCGGGCTGCAGATCAAGCCGCCGCCGGGCTTCGCCGATTTCGCCAACTGGCAGGTACTGGGCGTTCCGGTGCTGGCGATCCTCACCGTGCTGTTCACCATCGGGGCGGCCATCGCCCTGCAGCGTATGATCTATGGCCGCTCGGTGCTGGCGATCGGCCAGAACATTCGCGCCGCCTGGCTCGCCGGCGTCAATGTCGGCCGCATCCGCTTCCTCACCTACACGCTATCGGGTGCGCTCGGCGGCATCGACGGCGCGTTGCTCGCCGGCTATTTCCGCGGCGCCAATGTCGATATCGGCAATGAATATCTGCTGGCCTCGATCGCCGTCGTCGTCATCGGCGGCACGTCGGTCGCCGGCGGCAAGGCCAATGTGCCCGGCGTCTGGGGCGCGGCGCTGTTCCTGGTGCTGCTTTTGACCATGCTCAACACGTTTGGGGTGAGTGCCGGGGTGCGATTGCTGCTCACGGGGCTGATCATTGTCGGGGTGATCACGGCGGCGGGCGGGCAGAAAGCGCCGCGGTAGCGGGAACAAGACGCCGACGCTGGCGGGACAGCACCCCCCTCTGGCCTGCCGGCCATCTCCCCCGCAAGGAGGGAGATCGGCAGCTTCGCCGTTTCGCCCGCCCTCCAGCGTTGAAAATTGACGAAGGCCGTCGTGACGTCCAATCTCCCCCCTTGCGGGGGAGATGCCCGGCAGGGCAGAGGGGGGTGTGAAGGATCTCTACTTCGGCGATGATGGCGGCCGGGCACCTCGAGCCGCTAATCATTGTGCCAGGCCTCCCTCTGGTTTCCATCCACGTCATAGCGCTGTAAATCCAATCGCGCGGCTGCAGGCCGTTCACCATTGTCCGGAGGTTTGCGTGTCCGATTTTGTGAAGGTCAGCCGCGACGGCGACGTCGCCGTCGTCACTATCGACAACCCGCCGGTCAACGCGCTGAGCTTTCATGTCCGCGAACCGCTGATGCAGGCGCTGGTTGAGCTGCGGGATGATGCTTCGGTTGCCGCCATCGTCATTGCATGCGCCGGCCGGACCTTTGTCGCCGGCGCCGACATCACCGAATTCGGCAAGCCGATGCAGCAGCCCGAGCTGCGCGCCATCGTGGCGACGCTGGAGACCATCGCCAAGCCGACGGTCGCCGCCATCCACGGCACCGCGCTCGGCGGCGGGCTGGAGCTGGCGCTCGGCTGCCATTTCCGCGTCGCCGATGCCGGCGCCAAGCTCGGCCTGCCGGAGGTCAAGCTCGGCCTGCTGCCGGGCGGTGGCGGCACGGTGCGGTTGCCGCGCCTGGTCGGCGCGCTGAAGGCCTTGAAGATGGTCGTTTCCGGTTCACCGGTCGGTGCGACCGAGGCGCATGCCGCCGGTCTCGTCGACGCCGTCTTTGAAGGCGATCTGGCCACCCATGCCGTGAACTTTGCCAGGGAAATAGCCCGCAAGGGTGGTCCCTTCACGTCGGTGCGCGATCGCAATGAGGGGCTTAAGGAGACCGACCTCGCGGCTTTCGACGCCGAGGCTGCGGATCTTGCCAGGAAAGCGCGCGGGCTCGAGGCGCCGATCGCCTGTGCGCTGTCGGTGCGCAATGCCGTCACACTGCCCTTCGACGCGGCGCTGGCGGCGGAGCGTGCGCTGTTCGTCAAACTGGTCGCCAGCGACCAGTCGCGAGCGCAGCGGCATTTGTTCTTCGCCGAACGTGAGGCGGCAAAGCTTGCGGGCAAGGACACCGTCAAGCGCCGGATCGCCCGCGTCGGCGTCATCGGTGCCGGCACGATGGGCGGCGGCATCGCCATGGCCTTCGCCAATGGCGGCTACCCCGTCACCATGCTGGAAACCAGCCATGAGGCGCTGCAGCGCGGGCTGGCGACCATCGACAAGAACTACTCGGTGTCCGTCACGCGCGGCTCGCTGACGGCAGATGCCAAGCGCGAGCGCCTCGCCCTGTTCAAGGGCTCCACCGACTATGCCGATCTCGCCGATTGCGACCTGATCGTCGAGGCGGTGTTCGAAGACATGGCGGTCAAGAAGGAGGTGTTCGGCAAGCTCGATGCCGTGGCCAAACCGGGCGCGATCCTCGCCACCAACACCTCCTATCTCGACATCAACGAAATCGCCGCCTCGACCTCGCGGCCGCAGGATGTGCTCGGTCTGCATTTCTTCTCGCCGGCCAATGTCATGAAGCTCTTGGAGATCGTGCGTGCCGAGGTGACCGCGCCCGATGCGCTGGCCACCGTCGTCGATCTGGCGCGGCGGATCGGCAAGGTGGCGGTCGTCGTCGGCGTCTGCCACGGCTTCGTCGGCAATCGAATGCTGGCCGCGCGTGGCGCCGAATCCGAGGCGCTGCTGCTGGAAGGCGCGACACCCAGCCAGATCGACCAGGCATTCACCGATTTCGGCTGGCCGATGGGTCCGTTCCAGATGGGTGATCTCGCCGGCCTCGACATCGGCTGGCGCAACCGCAAGGCGCGCGGTCAGACGGCCGTCATCGCCGATACGCTGTGCGAACAAGGGCGTTTCGGCCAGAAGACCGGCTGGGGGTTCTATCTCTACGAGAACGGTTCGCGTACCCCGGCCCCGGATCCGGAGGTCGAGGTGCTGATCCGCGACAAGGCCGCCGAGAGGGGCATCGCGCCGCGCGCGATCAGTGCGGAAGAAATCATCGAGCGCACGCTTTACCCCCTGATCAACGAGGGCGCCAAGATCCTGGAGGAAGGCATAGCGGCCCGTGCGTCCGACATCGATGTCGTCTGGGTCAATGGCTACGGCTTTCCCATCGGCAAGGGCGGACCGCTGTTCTGGGCTGGCCTTGAAGGCCCGGGCAAGATTATCGAGCGGCTCGAGTACTGGCATCAGCGGACGGGCAAGGATGTGTTCCAGCCAGCGCCGTTGCTGAAGCGGATGGCCGAGACCGGATCGTGGGAAGCCGGCGCAACAGCCTGATCAAACGGCGGATTGAGGGGTGGTAGGAATTATCGTATCCGCGCGTCGATGATCTCGACGAAACGTGCGAACAGGCCGGCCTGCGACTTGATCTTGAGCTTGCGGTAGATGTTGCGGCGATGGACCTTCACGGTTCCCGGCACGATGCGCATGGCCCTGGCGATCGATTCCGTCGAATGCCCCTGCAGCACCAGGTCGACGACATGTTTTTCGCGCGGCGTCAGCGACAGGCTCTGCCAGATGTGGGCGCGGTCGAACTCGTTGACCGGAGTGGTCGTCTCGTCCTGCTGCGCCTCTGCCGGTTCGTCGGCCGGAAGGGCGGGCCAGCGCAGCCTGGCGAAGCTGATCACCGCCGGCGCCATGTCGCGAAGCAATCTGGCATCGGCGGTGCCGAACGGGCCTGAGACGCGCAGCCGCATCAGTGAGAGCACCAGCGCATCCTTGCCCGGCAGCGGCACGAAGAAGCCGACCTCCTCGGCCAGCCTGGTCTGGCTATAGTAGGAGCGGAAATACTCGCTGGCATAGAAACGGTCCGGCGCCAGTTCGCGCATGCGCCAGAATCCTTCCTTGCGCTCGACCGCAGCGTGGTGGAACGGGTCGAGCAGATAGGGTCCCTCCTGATAGAGCGCGACGAAGACGTGGCTTTCGGCCGGCGAGAAGGTTTCGAACAGCAGCGGCGGGCGCGCCGCGCCGCGATAGCCGAAGACCACGCAGTGGTCGAAGCTGACATGGAGCCGCAGCCAATCGACCAGCGCATTGCCGAACAGGTCGCCGCTGGTCTCCCGCGTCGCCGCGACGAGCGTGGCGAGCTGGCTGTATTCGTCGCTGCGGGACAATCTATACCCCCTTAAACGAGAAAATAGATCAGATATACCACCTGAGAGGTATATACTAGCCGCCATTGGCTCTGGTAGCGTCCCGATATTGCCCTGTCGCTGGAGCCTACAGCCTTGACCGCAGTGCCAGACATCGAGTTTCGCGGCGTCACCAAGCGCTATGGCAGCGTGACGGCAGTGAGCGGCATCGATCTTGCTGTCCCGCCATCCGCCTTTGTCGCCCTGCTTGGACCATCCGGCTGCGGCAAGACGACCTGCCTGCGCATGATTGGCGGTTTCGAACAGCCGAGCGAAGGCCAGGTGTTCATTCGCGGCCAGGACATGGCCGGCACGCCGCCCTACCGGCGGCCGGTCAACATGGTGTTCCAGCAATACGCGCTGTTTCCGCATCTCGATGTCGAGGACAACGTCGCCTACGGGCTGCGTCAGGCGCGGCCAAGGCTGTCGTCGCGCGAGATCGCCTCAAGAGCGGGGGAAGCGCTGGAAATGGTGCGGCTCGCCGGCTATGGCCGCCGCAAGATCCACGAACTGTCGGGCGGCCAGCAGCAGCGTGTGGCGCTTGCCCGCGCCCTGGTCAACAAACCGGCGGTGCTCTTGCTCGACGAGCCGCTGGCGGCGCTCGACAAGAAGCTTCGCACCGACATGCAGATCGAGCTGCAGAACCTGCAGCGCGAGATCGGCATCACCTTCGTGCTGGTCACGCACGACCAGGAGGAAGCGCTGTCGATGAGCGATTTCGTCTGCGTCATGAATGGCGGCCGCATCGTCCAGCTCGGACAGCCAAGCGAGATCTATGACGAACCGGCCGATTTGTTCGTCGCCGATTTCGTCGGCAAGACCAATCTCTTGAGCGGTACCGTCGCCGGACATTCGGGCGATCTGGTGGAGGTGGCGCTCGCGAATGGCACCGTCATTGCAGCGCGCAAACGAACCGCCCTGCAGCAAGGCGAGGCCGTTTCGGTCAGCCTGCGTCCTGAATCGCTCAGTCTCGGCGCTCAGACAGGCGGCCCATTCAAGGGCGTCGTCCGCAACCGGATCTTCCTGGGCTCGACGGCGGAATACGCGATCGAGGTCCAGGGCATCGGAACGCTGCTGGCCAAGGCCGATCACCTGATCGGCCACGGCAATCTCTTCAAGCCGGGTGAACCCGTCGCCATCGGCTTTGCCTCCGGAACGCCGCTGGCGTTTGCGGAGACCAAGAACAACGGGGCCAACCAGAGGGTAGATAAACATGTCGAAATCATATCGTGACGGACTGCCGATAAGCCCTGAAAACTTCGTCGACCAGCTGATGCGCCTCAAGCGCGGCTCGATCGGCCGCCGCGACTTTCTTGGCCTCACCGGCCTTGGGATTGCGACGGCGGTGATGGCGCGCGAGATCGGCATCATGCCGACACCGGCCTTTGCCGCCGAGAGCCTTGGCGACCGCATGTCGATCGCCACCTGGCCGAACTATCATGACCCGGCGACCTTCGAGAATTTCAAGAAGGACACCGGCGTCGCCGTCGAGGTCAATGTCTTCGGCTCCAACGAGGAGATGCTGGCCAAATTGCAGGCCGGCGCCTCGGGCTGGAGCCTGTTCGTGCCGACCAACTACACGATCTCGACTTACAAGAAACTCGGCATCATCGAGCCGCTGGAGATGACGAAGCTGCCGAATTTCGATGGCTCGCAGGAGGATCCGCGCTTTACCGGGGAAGGCACGATCGAAGGGGTGACCTATGCGGTGCCGAAGAACTGGGGCACCACCGGCTTTGCCGTCAACACCAAGAAGCTGACCAAGCCGATGACCAGCTGGAAGGAGTTCTGGGACACTGCCATGGCGGAAGGCGACAGCCGCACCATGGTGCATGACTACCAGCTGACCACGATCGGCAATGCGCTGAAATATTACGGCTACTCGTTCAACTCGCTCAAGCAGGACGAACTGGCCAAGGCGGAGGAACTGCTGCTGAAGGTCAAGCCGCATCTGTTCGCGGTCTCCTCCGACTACCAGCCGGGCATGCGCGCCGGCGACGCCTGGATGACGATGTGCTGGACGAATGACGGCGCGCAGCTGCATCGCGACATTCCCGAGATCGCCTATGTGCTGGGCAAGGAAGGCGGCGAGATCTGGACCGACTTCTACGCCATTCCGAAGGATGCGCCGAACAAGCCGGCCGGCTATGCCCTGCTCAACTATCTGATGAATCCGCAGGTGGCGGTGAAGGAGCACCTGGCCAATGGTGCGCCGTCGACCGATGCGCGGGTCAACAAGCTGCTGCCCAAGGAAGTGCTCGACAATCCGATCCTCTATCCGGCGGCCGACCTGTTGACGCCGCTGGAATTCGGCGCGGCGGCAACGCTGACGGATCCCGGCCGCGCCGAATTGATGGCGCGCTTCAAGTCGGCCTGAGCGACGGCCTCAAATTCTTTTCGGATAAGTTGACCGGCGGGTTCATACCCGCCGGCACGGGGCAAATCTCTCCATGCACGGCAGCCGTCTTCGCAGGAATTTTCTGACCGCCATGCTGCTCGGTCCGGCGACCGCGTGGCTGGTGGTGTTTCTGGTGCTGCCATTCATCGCCATCGCGGTGTTCAGCGTCGGTGAGCGGGCGCCGGAAGGCGGCTATCAGGCGGCTTTCACGTTCGCGCAATATGCCAACCTTCCGGCGCGGGCGACCGCCTTCTGGAACACGATGGTGCTGGCGCCGGTGGGAGCGCTCGCCTGCCTGCTCGTCGCATACCCGGTTGCCTACTACCTCGCTCTGCGCGCACCGCAGCGCTGGCGGCTGATCCTGCTGGCGCTGGTCGTCATCCCGTTCTGGACCAGCCTCCTGATGCGGACCTATGCCTGGATGTATGTGCTGGGCGGGCGCGGCATCCCGGCTCTGCTGTCCTATATCGGTTTCGAGGATATCAGGCTGATCAACACGCCGGGCGCGGTGCTGCTCGGCATCGTCTATGGCTACTTGCCGCTGATGATCCTGCCGATCTATGTCAGCCTTGAGCGGCTCGACCGCAGGCTGCTGGAAGCCTCCGCCGATCTCGGCGCGACGCCGCTCTCGACCTTCCTCAGCGTGACCCTGAAACTGTCGCTGCCGGGCGTGATGACCGGCTTCTCGCTGGTCATGATCCTGCTGCTCGGCGAATATCTGATCCCGACGCTGCTTGGCGGCGGCAAGGTGTTCTTCATCGGCAACGCACTGGTCGACCTATTCCTGCAATCGCGCAACTGGCCGTTCGGATCGGCCATCGCGATCACGCTGGTGCTGGTCTCGGTGGTGGTGCTGATTGCCGCCAACCGCATTTCGACCCGGGTTTCGGGCGCTCGCCGGGTGGATTTGATCTGATGCGCACCTTCGTCATTGCCGTCTTCGCTTTCCTCTATCTGCCGATCGCCCTGGTCGTGCTGTTCTCCTTCAATGCCGGCCGCCATGCCAGCGAGTTCACCGGCTTTTCGGTTCAGTGGTACGGTACGGCGCTGGCGAACCCGTTCCTGGTCGAAGCGCTGAAGAACAGCCTGTTCATCGCTACCACTAGCGCCTTGCTGGCGGCGTTCTGCGGCACTGCGGCGGCACTCGGCCTGGCGCGTGTCGGCATCAGAACACGCGCGGTATTCGATGCGCTTCTGGGCGCCGCGATCGTCGTTCCGGGCGTCGTCATCGGCATTTCGACGCTGGTCGCGCTCGTCCAGCTGTTCACGGTCGTCAATCCGTTCCTCGCCTCGATCTGGCCCGACGACCAGCCGCCGCGCCTCGCGCTCGGTTACGGCTCGATCATCGCAGCGCACGGCCTGTTCTCCATGGCGCTGGTGACGATGATCGTCGGCACGCGGCTCGGCAGCCTCGACCGCAATCTGGTCGAGGCGTCGAGCGATCTCTACGCCACGCCGTTGACGACGTTCCGCTCGATCGTGCTGCCGCAGATCATGCCGGCCATCGTTGCCGGCTTCCTGCTCGCCTTCACCTTTTCCTTCGACGATTTCATCATCGCCTTCTTCGTCGCCGGGGCGCAGACGACGCTGCCGGTCTATGTCTTCGCGTCGATCCGGCGCGGCGTGACGCCGGAGATCAATGCCATCGCGACGATCGTGCTCGTCGCCTCCGTGCTGCTCGTGGTGCTTGCCCAATGGCAATTGCGCCAGCGCAAGCCGTCGAACTGAAAGTCGCATCATGATCCTCAAAGACCGCATCGCCGTGGTGACAGGCGCCGGCTCCGGCATCGGGCGCGCCGGCGCCATGATCATGGGCAGGGAAGGCGCGGTGGTCGTCATCGCCGACAGGGATCAGGCCGCTGGCGAAGCAACGGCTTCGGAGATGCGGGCAATGGGCGGGCAGGCCGAGGCGATCGCGACCGATGTCGCGGACGATGGGGCGCTGGAAAAGCTCATTGCCGGCACGATCGAGAGGCACGGGCGCATCGACATCCTGCACAATCACGCCGGCATCCAGGTCGGGGGAACGCTGACCGAGGTCGAGGTCGGCGGCATGGACGCGTCATGGCGGGTCAATGTGCGGGCGCAGTTCCTGGCGGCCAGGATGGTCATGCCGTCGATGATCGCACGAGGCAACGGCGTCATCCTGAACACCGCCTCCAATTCGGGTGTGTTCTACGACCGCGAGATGATCGCCTACGCCACCTCCAAACACGCGGTGGTGGCAATGACGCGGCAGATGTCGCTCGACTATGCCCGGCACAATGTCCGCGTCAACGCGCTCTGTCCGGGCTGGGTCGACACGCCGTTCAACGAACCGTTCATCGCCCAGATGGGCGGACGCCAGGCGATCGAAACCTATGTCCGCACCAAGATTCCGATGGGACGCTGGGCCAGCGCCGATGAGATCGCGGAAGCGATCCTGTTCCTCGTCTCCGACCGCTCATCCTTCATGACCGGCCAGGCGCTGGTGATCGACGGCGGTGAAAGTATCGGCTGAGACTTGTGCTTTCGTCACCAACCTCCTTTATTTCAGCGCCTTTCCAATACACTGCTCTACGACCTTCCTGGTGCCGCTGGTCGGCTGATAGGACTATGGTCCGGCCGGCATGGGACTTCAGTGCCATGGCCGATCAAGAGCGTTGATTTGTGTTTAATATCAAATGGTTATGGTGCCGGCGGGTTGTCAGATCGCGTATTGAGACAACATTTGTCTAAAGTTTACTCTGTACAATTAGTAATTCCTCATACGACGGTCGCCTAGCGGTTGGGCGAAGGGCGGCGATTCCCCGAGGAGATTACCATGACAAACCGAAAAACTCTGTTCGCGGCGCTTGCCGCATTGGCGCTTCTGGCATCTCCGGCGATAGCCGGCGGCAACGGCCACGGCGGCGGCAATGGCGGTGGCAATGCCGGCGGCAACGGCAACGGCGGGGGAAATGCCGGCGGTAACGGCGGCAATAGCAATGGCAAGAGCGGCGCTTCGCACGGCAAGTCTTCCTCGGCTCGGGGGCAGGTGGCAAAGGCCAAAACGGATGACACCACGGTCGACAAGACCACAAAGGTCTCGTCGGTTCCCAAGGAGAAGAACATCCACGCCAAGCTCGGCCGGCTGAACTCGCTTCAGCGCAACATCAACGCCTATATGAACTCGAAGAGCAAGAAGTTCGCCGCCATCCAGGCTTTCGTGACGCAGTCCGCGAAAGCCAAGGTCGCCGAGGCCGCCGCTGAGGCGGCCCAGGAGAAGCTGGATGCGCTGAATTCTCAGTTGACCGCGCTGACGTCGCTGACGCCCGAGCAGATTGCCGCCATGACGCCCGAGGATCAGGCGGCCTTGCCTGGGAAGATAACGGATCTGCAGGCCGAAATCACTGCCCAGGAGGCAGAGGTCACCGCCGCCAATGAGGCGGCTGCCGCGGCAGAGGTCGGCACCGATGATGCATCGCTCGACGCGGCGCTGACGGACATGGCCAACAAGCCGGTCGACGCTGCGGTCACGTCCTGGGCTCAGGGCGTCCTTGCCGACAAGATCGACCAGACGGCCGCCGCGATGGAAGCAGAAACGACGCCGTAACGACTTGCCGTCGAAACGGCAGTAGCCAATCGATGAAAGATGCCGCCGGGCCCCGCCCGGCGGCATTGCTTTTTCCCGGCCATGGACTGGCTATCCGGAGCTGGCGAGGTTCGAAACACTCAGACGTGCTTTCGGCCGCCGGTCTCGCGGAACCAGCTGTCGGGATAGGGATACCACCATTCCTGGATTGTCGGCTTGTGGTCGATGATCACCATTTTGGAGCGGCGGAAGGCGTCGAGCCCCTGGCGTCCGAGCTCGCGGCCGAGGCCCGAGGCCTTCCAGCCGCCGAAGGGCAGGGCATCATTGTCGATCAGCGGGTTGTTGACCCAGACCATTCCGGCTTCCAGCCGTTCAGCCGCCTCGTGGGCTTCGGCCAGATCGGTGGTGAAGACAGAGGCGCCGAGCCCGAACGGGCTGTCATTGGCAAGCCGGATCGCCTCGTCGAAATCCCTGACCCGGCAGATGGCGGCGACCGGTCCAAAGCATTCCTCGCGCACGATTGCCATGTCCGGGGTGACGCCGGTCAGGATCGTCGGCTCGTAGAACCAGCCGGTGTTGTGTGCCGGCGGGATGCGCCCGCCGGTGACTGCGACGGCGCCATGGGCGATGGCGTCGTCGACGAGACGCATGACTTTGGTTCGCGCGCTTTCGCTGACCAGCGGACCGATCTCGGTCTTGTCCATGCCGTTGCCGATGCGCAGCGCCCGTGTCCTTTCGGCGAACAGCTCGACGAAGCGATCATGCACGGCATCGACGACGAAGAAGCGCTCGGCCGAGGTGCAGACCTGGCCGGTAAGGTGGAAGGCGGCGGTGACGCTGCCGGCCGCCGCGATCTCCAGTGGCGCGTATTGGCTGACGATCAGCGGATCGCTGCCGCCGGCCTCGATGACGCACGGTTTCATGCGCTCGGCGCAGGCCACCGCCACCGCCTTGCCGGCCGCGACCGAGCCGGTGAAGGCGACGGCATGGGTGCGGTCGGAGGCGATCAGCGCCTGTGCCGTGGCAGCGCCGCCGGGCAGGCAGGAGACCAGCCCCTCCGGCAGCGAGCGGAACACGGTCATGTAGTCCAGCGTCGACAGCGTCGTCGCCTCGGCCGGCTTGATGATGCAGGCATTGCCGGCGGCGAGCGAGGCGGCGACCGTCCAGCACATCAGCAGGATCGGGAAGTTGTAGGGCATGATGTGGACGGATACGCCATAGGGCTCGTAGCGCGCATACTGGAACGAACCGGCCTGTGTCGTGCCGGCGATCTTGCCGGCATCGTCGCGCGCCATCTCGGCGTAGTAGCGGAAGATCGGCGCGCAGTTGGCGATCTCGCCGATCGCTTCGGGGTAGGGCTTGCCCATCTCGCGCACCATCAGTTCGGCGCAGCGGGTGAAGTCCGCCGCCTCGATGGCGTTGGCGACGGCATGCAGGTGCTTGGCGCGGCTCTTGGCGTCGAGCTTCTTCCAGGCAGCCTGCGCCCTGGTCGCGGCGGTGAGCACGGCATCGATCTCGCTATCGCTGGCTGCAGCGATGGCGCCGACGGTTTCCAGCGTCGCCGGATCGATCACCGGCTTTGCCGTGCCTGCCATCGGCCGGTAGTCCGGGTTGACGAAGAAAGCCGGCCGGTCAGGGGAGAAATCCATGGACATCCTCTCGGATCCGCTCAGCGGATCATGTAGACCTTCTTGATGGTCTCATGGACGGTGCAGACGCCCTTCCAGTCCTGCGGGAAGAAGGCGGCCGTGTCCGGCTCGATCTCGATCACCTCGCCGGATTCGTGCACATAGGTGCAGCGCCCTTCGAGGAAGTGGCAGAACTCGTCGCGGGTGACATGGCAATGCCATTTGCCTGGTGTGCAGACCCAAAGCCCGCATTCGGAGCGGCCTTCCGGCCCCTTGTACAGCAGCTTGCCCGAGGTGTGGGATTGCCCCTCGATCATGGTCGGTATGACGCCCCAGTCGACGAGGTCGGTAATGGTGAGCGGGGAATTCATGATGGGTGTGGTCATATCGATTTCCTTGAAAAGAGTGCTCAGCGGCACATGAAGGCCTTGGTCAGCGTTTGCGTGATGATGGAGATGCCGGTCCAGCCGGCGGGAAAGAACACAAGCGTGCCGGCCTCGACCGGGATCTCTTCGCCGTCGTCATGGATATAGCTGCCACGGCCTGAGAGGAAATGGCAGAACTCGTCGGCGCCAAACGTGACCTTGCGCGTGTCCGGCGTACACGACCACAGGCCGCATTCGCTCGATCCGTCCGGGTTCTGGGACAGGATCCTGCCCGAGGCGCGCGGCGAACCGGAGAGCGTGTTGCTGCCCGCGCCCCAGTCCTCCAGTTCCACGCTCGAGGCCTTCGGCCAGTGCGGTGTCGGCATGTCGTCAAGCTCCGTGGTCAGGCCAGCATGTAGACGTTGCGCATGGTCTCATGCACGGTGCATTCGCCTGTCCAGCCAGCCGGGAACATGACCACAGTCCCGGCGGAGATTTCTATCAGCTCACCGACATCTGACCGGTAGGTCGCGCGGCCGGTGACGAAATGGCACAATTCGTCGCGCGGGATATTGAGGCGCCAGCGCCCCGGCGTGCACACCCAAATGCCGGATTCCGGCTGGTTGTTCGGGCCCTTGTGCACGAGCCTGCCGGTCGAGTGCGAAGTGCCTGACAATGCGTCGGGTTGGGCGCCCCAGTCGACGAGATCGGTTCGGGTGGAGGCGTGGTGGAGGTGTGGTGCGGAGGAGGTCATGCGGAGGCTTCTGCGCGATGGTTGCTATTCATATGCTGCGCCAGGGCACCCCCCTCTGGCCTGCCGGCCATCTCCCCCGCAGGGGTGGAGATCGGATGTCGTCTCGACTTTCGCCAATCACCGGGATTGCAGAGTGAGACCCTGTGGCGAAGCTGCCAATCTCCCCCCTTGCGGGGGAGATGGCCGGCAGGCCAGAGGGGGGTGCTCAGGCTCGGCGTATCAACGACTTCAATCACAGCAGCGCCTCCAACAAACCCGCCGCCTTTTCCGGCCCATTCTGCCCCTGCATCTGTGCCGATGTCTTGGCCAGCTTTGCCTTCATCTTCGGGTCGGTCAGACAGGCCTCGATCATGGCAACCAGCTCGGCATCGGTCCAGTCGTAGCGCGGCATGCCGAAGCCGTGGCCGGTCTCCTCGACGCGGGTGGCGTTATCGTGACCGTCCCAGACATAGGGCATGATGATCGCCGACTTGCCGAAATAGAGGCACTCTGTGAACGAGTTGTTGCCGCCGTGGTGAATAACAGCGTCGACCTGCGGGATGACCGAAGGCTGCGGGAACCAGCTCTCGACGATGACATTGCCGGGCACGTCCGTGTACTGGTCTTTGTAGCCGCCGACATTGACCAGCGCCCGGTAGCGCGTCATGCCCAGCGTCGCGATTATGCGCTTCAGCAGCTCGACATCGCCGGCGCCGAGGCTACCGAAGGAGACATAGAGCAGCGGCCCGTCATTGTTTTTGGCGAAGGTCGGCACCGTGTAGGGTTTCTCCTGTCGAACGCAGCCTTCGAGATACTGGAATTTTGCCGGGTCGAGCGGATGGCGGCGCTTGAACTTGGCCGCTTCGGGGTAAAGCAGCAGGTTCAAATAGGGCGAAGCCTCGAAGAACTGGCCGATCGGATAGGGTGCCTCGTCGTTGGCAGCGAGGAAGGCGTTGAAGTCGTCATGGATCGGCTTGATCACCGCGTTGAAATGATCGCGGTAGCGCTGGTGACCGGCATGGTCGTTCTCGCCGCAGCCGGAGAGATGCGGCGGGATGTCTTCGTCCTCGATCTCGTTTTCCGAGCAGGAGATGACACGCACCCACGGCTTGCCGTACTGCTTGATAGCCGGGAACAGGATGACGTTGTCGACGCAGATCACATCCGGCTTGATGGCTGAGAGAACGTGCGGCAGATCCTTCTGCGCCCATTTGGCGCTGTCGACGATCGCCGTCCAGCAATCCTTGACGTAATTGTCGACCTGGTCGTAGGGCGATTTGCGGAAGTTGGGGATGTGGCCGTTGATGAAATCCTCCCAGAATTTGGCCATCTGCTCTGGCGGCATCGGCTCGGACAGGTTCACCGGATGGGCCTCGAAGCCGTAGCCCTTGTAGACGTCGACGAAGCCGGGATCTGACAGGAACACCGCTTTGTGGCCGCGTGCCTCGACCGCCTGGGCGATGCCGACGGAATTGAGCGCCGGGCCATAAGCTGCTTCTGGAAAAAACGCGATCGTCTTCTGCGCCATCAGGCCTCTCCTTTATTCTGCGAAAACTCTGACATCGGCGGCGTCCCAGCCGAGTTCGACCTGATCGCCCGATGCGACCGGCCGGCGGTCTGCGGCATCAGCGGTGACGCGCACCAGGAACGGCTTTGGCGACAGGCCCGTGCGGACATGCAACTGCAGGTCGAGCCCCTGATAGGCCAGCGCCTCGACCGTGCCGGTGGTGCGGTTGGCGGTCTGAGCTTCTGGGAACAGCCGGATGCGCTCCGGCCGCACCGAAGCGACAGCGGATGCGCCGGGCGAGAGCGTTGCTGGAACCTTGCCGGATATTGGCGCGCCATTCGCGGCGACAACCCCATCGGTGGCGGCCTTGCCCGGCACAAAATTCATCACGCCGATGAAGTCGGCGACGAAACGGTCGGCCGGATGCTCATAGATCGCGTGCGGCGTGTCGCATTGCAGCAGCTTGCCGTCCTTGAGCACCGCCATGCGGTCGGCCATCACAAGCGATTCTTCCTGGTCGTGGGTGACGATGACGAAGGTGATGCCGACCTCATGCTGCAGGCGCTTCAATTCCAGCTGCATGGCGCCGCGCAGTTTCTTGTCGAGCGCGCCAAGCGGCTCGTCGAGCAGCAGCAGGCGCGGCCGCTTGACCAGCGCGCGGGCGAGCGCGACGCGCTGCTTCTGGCCGCCCGACAGCTGCTCCGGCTTGCGGTCGGCGAAGGGGACCAGCTCGGTTGTCGCCAGGATGGCGTCGACGCGGGAGCGGATTTCAGCCGCCGGCAAACGCTCCATCTCCAGGCCGTAGGAGACATTGGCGCGGACGCTCATATGAGGAAAAAGCGCATAGGATTGGAACATCAGATTGACTGGCCGCTTGTTGGGCGGGGTTTTGGCAATGTCGCGGCCGTCGAGCAGGATGCGCCCGTCATTGGGCGTCTCGAAGCCGGCCAGCATGCGCAGCAGCGTGGTCTTGCCGCAGCCCGATGGGCCGAGCAGCGCGAAGAACTCATTCTCGCGGATGTCGAGCGAGATGCCATCGACGGCGGTTACCCGGCCGAAATTTTTCGACACATGATCGATGGCCAGCAGCGTGCGGGGTTCGCTCATTGGCCTATGATCCCACGGTTGAGCCGCTGCGACAGCGTCAGTGCGGTGATCGAGACCGCCATGACGATGGTCGCCAGCGCATTGATCTCCGGCGTGATGCCAAAGCGTATCATGGCGTAGATCTGCATCGGCAGCGTCGTCGAAGCGCGGCCGGCGCCGGCGGTGAAGAAGGCGATGATGAACTCGTCGACCGAGAGCGTGAAGGCGAGCAGCGCGCCTGCGATCACCGCCGGCGCGATGACCGGCAATGTCACCCGCCTGAAGGTGGTGAGCGCGGAGGCGCCGAGATCGGCGGAGGCCTCGACGATCGACCAGTCGAAGCTCTTCAGCCGCGCACGCACCACCGAGCAGACGAAGGCGAGGTTGAAGACGACATGGGCGAGGATGATGGTGTGCAGGCCCATGGTCAGGTTGAGCATGGAGAAGAACGAGAGCAGCGCGATCGCCAGCACGATGTCGGGAATGATCATCGGCGCGAAGATCAGCGCTTCGAGGCCTTTGCCATATTGGCGGCGCATCTCGACGCCGATCGCCAGCAATGTGCCGAGCAGCGTGGCGATTGCCGTCGAGACCAGCGCCACGATCAGTGTGTTGAGGGCGGCGGAGAGGATCGCGGAATTGCCGGCGAGAGAGGCATACCATTTCAGCGAAAAGCCAGACCATGCCGTCGGCAGCCCACCTTCGTTGAAGGAGAGCGCCACCAGAACGGCGATCGGGATGTAGAGGAAGGCGAAGACGAGGCTGAGCACGAGCCATAGCGTGCGCCGCGTCGCGGGGGAGCGCTCAGACATCGGTGTCTCCGCCGGCTTGCGCGGTGTGGCCCGAGGCGCGATTGGCGGCCAGCGCTTGCGCCATCAGTACCAGAAGCATGATGGCGATCAGCGCCATGGCGAGTGCCGCCCCGAACGGCCAGTCATTGGCGGTGAGGAACTGGTCGTAAACGAGGTTGCCGATCATCTGGAAGCGGCCGCCGCCGAGCAGCGCCGGCGTGACGAAATTGCCGATCGACAGCACGAAGACGAAGACGGCGCCGGCGGCAATGCCCGGCACGGTGAGCGGCAGGATGACACGGCGGAATGTGGTGACGGCGGAGGCGCCGAGGTCACGCGAGGCCTCTGCGAGTTCCGGGTTGAGGCGCGACAGTGGCGCGTAGCAGGCGAGGATGACGAAGGGCAAATAGTTGTAGACAAGACCCGCGATAACCGCGCCTTCCGTATAGAGCATCGATGGCGGTTCGCCGGTGTAGCCGAACCAGCGCAAGAGCTGCGTGATCAGGCCTTCGCGGTTGAGCAGCACGATCCAGGCATAGGTGCGGATCAGATAATTGGACCAGAACGGCAGCACGGCGAAGAACAGGAACACCGGCTGCAGCCGGCGCGGGGCCGCCGATATCGCATAGGCGGCGGCATAGCCGATCACCACCGCGATCAGGGTCGCGGTGCCGGCAATGCGCGCCGAATTGAGGAAGATGCCGGCATAGAGCGGGTCGAAGACCAGCCCGAAATTCTCCAGCGTGAAGGTGTATTCGATGCCGCCATAGATGCCGCGCCGGAAGAAGGCGAGCGCCAGCACCAGCGCGCACGGCACCACCATCAACGCAGTCAGCCAGACCAGCGCCGGGGCCATCAGCAGGGAGGAGCGAAGTCGGGTCTGGGACAATTTTCGGATACCGCTCAGGGCCGGCAGCAGAAGCGCCGCCGGCCGTGGTCTCAGGTGGACGCCGCTTATTGTGCGGCCTTGATCTCGCTGACGATCTTCGAATAGTCGCGCTGGGCATCACCGACATCGCGCAGCTGTTCGAACTTGACGAGGTCGGCCACCGGCATCGCCATGTTGGGGAATTTTGCCAGGAAGTCGGCCGGCAGGCTTTCCATCGCCGGCTTGTTCGGCACCTTGTAGTCGATGTTCTGCGCCGCCCAGGCGTGGTTCTTGGCGTCGAGCATGAAGTTGATGAACTGGAAGGCGGCATCCTTGTTGGCGGAGGCCTTCATCACCACCATCGTGTCGACCCACAGGTCCGAGCCTTCCTTGGGGATGACGTATTTGATCTCGGGCTTTTCGGCGATGCCGTAATTGCACCAGCCGTCCCATGCCTGCACCATCAGCGCCTCGCCCGACACCAGCTTGGAATAGAAGGTGGTGTCGTCATAGGCGAGCAGGGTTTTCTTGGCCGAGATCAAGAGGTCCTTGACCTCGGCCATCTTGGCCGGGTCGGTTTCGTTGACCGAATAACCCTTGTCGAGCTGCCCGGCGGCCAGCAGCCAGCGGTCGGTCGCCAGCATGGTGGTCTTGCCCTTCAACTCGTCGGAAGGGGCGAGCAGGTCGCTCCAGCTGGTCGGCACGACCTTGACCAGGTCCGAGCGATAGCAGAGGCCAGTGGTGCCCCAGGTGTAGGGGACCGAGAATGCGTTGCCGACATCGTGCGGCAGCTTGGTTGCCTCGGGATAGAGATTGGCGAGGTTCGGGATCTTGGCGTGGTCGATCGGCTCGGTCAGGCCAAGCTTGTTCAGCACCTCGGCGAAGGGCGAGGAGACGAAGACCACGTCATAACCCTTGCCGCCGGCGGCGATCAGCTTGCCCATGATTTCTTCATTGGTGGCGTGCACCACCACTTCGCCCGAAACGCCGGTCGCGGTCTTGAAGGCGGCCATGGCGTCTGATGCCATGTAGCCGTCCCAGTTGGAAATGACGAGGTCGGCGGCCATCGCCGGCGCGGACAGCGCCAAGGCCAGGCCAAGTGCGATCGAAGATGTTTTCAGCGCACGGCGCCGCAGGCTGGTAGCGGTCATGACAGACTCCCATTCCGGTTGATCGTCGAAACTCATTCGCCGGACCAACGCTTGCGACCCGTGCCGCTGCCTCGATCCTGTTCCCTCGGTCTTTTTCTCGCCGATTGTCCTGACAGTACTATTGCAGAAAAAAGTACGTCAATCCATAATTTGTCAAGCGACCGAGGAATCTGGCCGATTGCGTCCGCGCTGGCGATCGGTCAATCAATACGGTCATGTCGTTTTCCACGAGACCAGTCATGCAAGCCGCAGCCCGACGACCTCGCACCAACCATCTCGACCTGGCGCAGCGCATCCTGGATGTGGCGCGGCAGCGTGGTTTCGAACCCGGCGCACGCTTGCCGGAGCAGCAGATCGCCTCGCTGTGCAATGTTTCTCGCACGCCGGTGCGGGCGGCGCTCGGCCTGCTCGCGGAGCGGGGCGTCGTACGCTGGGAGGCGGATTCAGGGTATCATTTGGCGATCGACCTCACCGCGCAGGCTTCGGTCGCCACGGAATTGCCCGCTGCCGAAGAGGACGAGCTGGCCGAGGCGATCCTGCGCGACCGGTCGGCGCGGCGGCTGGACCAGACAGTGACCGTCGCGGGGCTGATGCGGCGGTACAGTGCCGAGCGCAAGACGGTACTAAAAGCGCTGAACAAACTGACCGAAGAGAATTTGCTGGACCGTGCGCCTGGCCAGTCCTGGCTGTTTCGGCGTACCCCCGACGATCCGGAGGCGCAAGGCGACAGCTATGAGTTCCGCCTGCTGCTGGAGCCCGCGGCCATCCTGACGCCGGGCTTCCGGCTGGACGGCGTGCGGGCCGCGGCCTTGCGCCAGGGCATGGAAGCGCTGGTGGCGCTGCCGGACGCCGCCTTCGACACACGCGAGTTCCAGCGGCTGGACATCGATTTTCATGGCATGCTCGCCGAAGGCTGCGCCAACCGCTTCGTTGCCGACGCGCTGGCCGATCACCTCAGGCTGCGCCGATTGCCCGGCATCTATGCCGGCGTCAACGTCTTCCGATTGCGGCAATCGCTGCGCGAACACCTTGTTATACTCGACCATCTTGAAAGCCTGCAGTATGAGGTGGCTGCCGATTTGCTTCGCATCCACCTGCGGCTCTCCCGCAACCAGCGACCGCAAGCGGCCAGTCGCGGGGCGCCCGCCCTGTTCGGCATGATCAGCCGGCCGGATTGACGAGGATTAATTGACGCGTAAAGCCAGCCCGACCATCGCGCTGTTCCCCGAAGCCAGTTTCGGCGCGGCGTTGAATTGCGTCGGCATCGCGCAGGCATTGCGCGCCAAGGGAGCCCGGCCTGTCTTCATCTGCCATGCCGGCTTCTCCGGCGTCTTTGCCGACTATGGTTTCCAGGAATACCAGCTGCCGACCGATGAGCCGCTGAGCGACAGCGAACGGCAGAGCTACTGGCAGGCCTTCGTGCGCCGGCACCTGCCGCATTTCAGGCTGAGCCCGATCGACCAACTGGAAACTTATGTCGCGCCGACCTGGCAAGCGATCGTCGACACAGCCGTCAACGCGGAGGCGCCGCTGCGCCAATTGCTGGCGCGGCTGAAGCCGGACGCGGTGGTGCTCGACAATGTCATCATGTTCCCGGCGATCGCCGCCGCCGGCTGCCCCTGGGTGCGCGTCGTCTCCTGCGCCGAGACCGAGCTTCCGGATGCCAATGTGCCACCCTATCTGTCGGGACTTGGCGCCGACGACCCGCAACGCGCGGCGTTCGAGGCCCGCTATCTCACGGCCTCGGCACCGGCGCATGACCGCTTCAACCGCTTTCGGATGGATGCCGGCCTGGCGCCGCTGCCGAAGGGCCTGTTCCTGGAGACGTCGCCCGACCTCAATTTGCTGCTGACGCCTTCGATCGTGCGCCGCGAGCGCGCCGAGCCGCTCGACCCGGCCCGCTTCGTCTATCTCGAAGGCTGTGTGCGTTCGGAAGGGCCGTTCGAGGTGCCGGTTTTTCCGCGCAATGGCGGGCCGCTGGTCTATGTCAGCTTCGGCAGCCTCGGCGCCATGGATGTCGGGCTGATCGAGCGCATGCTGGCGGTGTTCGACAGGCTGCCGGCCCGCTTCATCGTCAATGCCGGCGGCCTGCGCGACGCCTATCGCGCGGTGCCCGACAATGTCTATCTCGACGCCTGGTTTCCGCAGCCCTCGGTCGTGGCGAAGTCGGATCTGTTCATTCATCATGGCGGCAACAACAGCTTTTGCGAGGCGCTGCGCTTCGGCGTGCCGTCGCTGATCATGCCCTATTGCTGGGATGGGCACGACAATGCGCGGCGCGCCGGAGAGACCGGTGTCGGAGACCATATCGGCCGTGACGCCTGGACCGAAGGAGTGTTGGAGAGAGCCATTCTCGGCCTGCTGGCCGACGATGCCATGCGCACCCGCCTCAAGGACAATGCAGCCCAAATGGCGCTGAAACCTGGAACGGATGCGGCCGCGCAAACCATACTCTCTCTGATACGGACGTGAACGAAATGCCTGACAACAACACGAACATCTCGCTCTCCAGCGGTACCGATGCCAAAGCCTGGCTGGTCCGGCACGGCATCAACGAAGTCGAGTGCCTGGTGCCCGACATGAATGGCGTCCTGCGCGGCAAAGCGCTGCCTACGGCCAAATTCCTCCAGGCGCTTGAAGACCGCGCGCTCTATCTGCCGAGCAGCGCTTTCCTGGTCAGCATCGACGGCCGCTACTCCGGCTCGATCGACGAGGGTTTTGCCTATTCGGATCCGGACATGCGCATGGTGCCTGATGTATCGACGCTCTGCCTGGCGCCGGGTGCCGCTCCCGGCAAGGCCTATGTCTTTGCCGATGCCTTCCATATGGACGACCGGCCTTGGATGGCCTCGCCGCGCCATGTGCTGCGCGCCGTGCTCGATCTCTACGCCAAGCGTGGCTGGCGGGCGGTGGTGGCGCCCGAGCTGGAATTCTATCTCACCGCGCCCAATCCCGATCCGGACCGTCCGCTGACCGCGCCAGTCGGTGGCAACGGCCGAGCCGAGACAGTGCAGCATCCCTATGACATGGCCGCGCTCGAGGAGTTCGAGCCGGTGATCCGCCGCATCTATGACTACGCTGCGGCGGCCGGACTGCCGCTCGACACGCTGATCCACGAATCAGGTACGGCGCAGCTTGAGATCAACTTCCTGCATGGCGATGCGCTGCCGCTGGCCGACAAGGTGCTGCTGTTCAAGCGGCTGACGCGACAGGCCGCGCAGCAAAGCGGCATGCACGCCACCTTCATGGCCAAGCCGATCGCCGCACAGGCCGGCAGCTCGATGCATCTGCACATGTCGGTCATCGACGAGGCCGGCAGGACGTTGTTTGCCGGCAGCGACGATGCCGACACCGCAATGTTCGGCCATTTCATCGGCGGCCTGCAGAAATATGTCCCGGAAATCATGCCGCTGTTTGCGTCCAACGTGAACTCTTTCCGCCGCATCAGGCCGAACCACAGCGCGCCGGCCAACATCGAGTGGTCGCATGACAACCGTTCCTGCGGCCTGCGCGTGCCGGCCGGCGGCCGCTCCGCGCGGCGGGTCGAGAACCGGCTGCCGGGCGCGGATTCCAATCCTTACCTGGCGATAGCCGGCTCGCTGCTTGCCGGCTATCTCGGCGTCGAACAGAGACTGGCGCGGTCGGCCGAAGCGTCGGGCAATGCCTACAAGATCAAGAGCACGCTGCCGAAAACCATGGAGGAGGCGCTCGATCGTTTCGAGGCTTGCGGCCCGGTGCGTGAACTGCTGGGCGAGGATTTCTTCCAGACCTATCTGCGCGTCAAGAGCGTCGAGCTCGACCTTTTCCAGGGCGTGGTGACCAGCTGGGAACGCGACCACCTTCTGCTGAAGGTGTGACTATGGCTTGCAGTTCAACGGGCTTCAATTCGGGCCTCGATATCGCCAAATCCTATTATGTCGCCACCGCCAATCCAGCGCCGGACCATCCGGCGCTCGCCGGCGATGTCGATGCCGACCTGGTGGTGGTCGGCGGCGGGTGCACAGGGTTGTCCGCCGCCCTTCACGCCGCCGAGCGTGGGTTGAAGGTGGTGCTGCTCGAAGGCGGCAAGATCGGCTGGGGGGCGTCGGGGCGCAATGGCGGCCAAATGATCCCCGGCCTGCGCAAGGGCGCCAAGGGACTGGTCAAACTCTACGGGCCGGAGCGGGCAAAGGTGCTGTTCGATCTTGCCTTCGAGGCGCGCGGGCTGGTGCTCGATATTATCGAGCGGCATGCCATCGACTGCGATCTCAGGCTGACCGGCCATCTGGTCGGCGCGGTCAACGGCTCCGACCTTAGGGATCTCGAGGAAGAGGCCGAGTGCCTGGCCACGGTGATGAAGTTCCCGCATGCGGAAATCCTATCGGCGGCTAAAGCCCGAGCCAAGGTCGATACACCCTACCATGGCGCGATGTACGAGCCGCTCGGCGGCCACATGCACCCGCTCAACTACACGCTCGGCCTCGCCCGCGCCGCGGTTGCTGCGGGCGTCACCATCCATGAGAATTCGGTCGCCGTGCGGCTGGAGCGCGAGCCTTCGGTCCGGGTCTCGACATCAAAGGGTTCGGTGCGTGCCAGACATGTCGTGCTGGCGGGTGACGCTCTGCTCAACGGGCTGGAGCCGCGCGTCAACAGCCGCATCATGCCGGTCGGCAACTACATCGTCGCCACCGAGCCGCTGGAGGGCAAGCGCAATGTCATCCCGGCCAATGTCGCGGTGTCCGACACGCGCTTCGTCGTCAACTACTACCGCATGTCTGCGGATGGCCGCCTGCTGTTCGGCGGCGGCGAACGCTACACGCCGTCACCGCCGGCCGATATCGCCGGCTTCGTGCGGCCGCATATGGAAAAGACCTTTCCGCAGCTCAAGGGCTGCCGCATCGATCATGCCTGGGGCGGGCTTGTGTCGGTGACGACATCGCGGCTGCCGCACGTCGGGCACTATGGCGAGGTCTATTTCGCGCATGGCTATTCCGGCAAGGGCGTCATCCTGTCGACGCTGTCCGGTAAGCTGCTGGCCGAAGCGATCATGGGCGACGCCTCGCGGCTAGATTTGTTCTCGACACTGACGCCGATGCCGTTTCCGGGTGGGACGGCACTGCGTGGGCCGCTCTATGTGCTCGGCATGCTGTGGTACGCGATGCGGGATCGGATCAAGCATTGAAGTCGCGTTGCTGCAACGGCACAAAATAGTACCCGTAGCGATCCTTCACACCCCCCTCTGTCCTGCCGGACATCTCCCCCGCAAGGGGGGAGATTGGCAGGTTCAGCGCTGCGCTCGCCCTACAACGGTGTAGATTTGGCGAAAGCCGAGATAACAGCTGATCTCCCTCCTTGCGGGGGAGATGGCCGGCAGGCCAGAGGGGGGTGCTGTCCCGCCGACTTAGATCACGAAAAAATCCTCGATGCGCTGCCTGGCCTCCAGCAGCACGGGCAGGATCTCCCGCTCCATCTCCGCGACAGAAAAACGCGCGGATTGCGTCGAGACGTTGATGGCCGCGACCGTGCGCTCTGCCCGGTCGCGGATCGGCACGGCGATCGAGCGCAGGCCGAGTTCCAGTTCCTCATCGACGATGGCAAAGCCGTCCGCTTTCGCCTTGCCGATGGCGCCGGCCAGCAGCCTGACGTCGATGATCGTCTTCGGCGTCCGTCTCTCGATGGTCGCCTGGTCGAGGAATGCGTCCAATTCCTGAGGCGTCAGGCCCGCGAGCAAGATGCGCCCCATCGAGGTGCAATAGGCAGGCAGCCTGGTGCCGACATCGAGTGACACGCTGAGAATGCGGCGGCCGGGAATGCGGGCGACATAGACGACATCCTCACCCGACAGGATGGCTGCCGAGCAGGCCTCGTTCAGCTGTGCGGCGACCGCGCGCATGATGGGGGCGGCGAAGGCCCATAGCGAGGCGCCGCCGAGCCAGGTGCGGGCAACCGTCAGCAGGCGCGGCGACAGCGAGAACACGCGGCCGGCCTGTGTTGCATAGCCGGTGGCGGTGAGTGTCAGCAGGAAGCGGCGGGCGCCGGCGCGGGTCAGGCCCGCTTCCTCGGCCATTTCAGTCAACGTCATGCCCGAGGGATGGCGGGCCAGGATCTCCATGACGGCAAGGCCGCGTTCAAGCGAGCCGACATGATCACGGGAAACAGCCTCTTCGTCCATCTTGTCTCCGCAGAACGACATCGGCGTCAGGATTGACTCCACGCCTCTGCTCAGCATAGAAAGTATCGCATATAAAACATATGTTCGCAATACGAACTTTCTCAGCCTGGAGCCGATGCGATGGTCAAGTTCCTGCCGCTCAAACAGGCCGTGGCCGAGAATTTGAAAGATGGTGACACGGCTGCCTTCGAGGGCTTCACCCATCTGATCCCGACGGCGGCGGCGCATGAGGCGATCCGCCAGGGTTTTCGCGACCTGACCTTGATCCGCATGACGCCGGACCTCATCTACGACCAGATGATCGGCATGGGCATGGCGAAGAAGATCGTCTTCTCCTATGTCGGCAATCCCGGCGTCGGCCTGCTGCGCCGCGCCCGCGATGCCATCGAGAACGGTTTCCCGCGCTCACTTGAAATCGAGGAGCACAGCCATGCCGGCATGGCCAACGCCTATGAAGCGGGTGCTGCCGGCCTGCCCTGCGCGGTGTTTCGCGGCTATCGCGGTGCTGGCCTCGCGGCGGTCAACCCGAACATCAAGTCTGTCACCTGTCCGTTCACCGGCGAGGTGCTGGCCGCTGTTCCTTCGATCCGGCCTGACGTCACCTTCATCCATGCGCAGAAGGCCGACAAGAAAGGCAATGTGCTGGTCGAAGGCATCATCGGCATCCAGAAGGAAGCGGTGCTGGCGGCCAAACGCGCGGTGGTGACGGTCGAGGAAGTGGTCGACAATTTCGACGATCTGCACCCCAACCTGACCGTGCTGCCGCGCTGGACGATTGCCGCGATATCGGTCGTGCCCGGAGGCTCGCATCCGTCCTACGCGCATGGCTATTATGCGCGCGACAATGCCGCCTATCTCGAATGGGACGAAATCGCCGCCGACCGCGAGAAATTCCAGGCGTGGATGCGGGCCAACGTCATCGAGAAGAGTGCCGGCGATTTCGAGGCCCGGGTCGAGCATCTGAGGAAAGCGGCATGAGCGACAATCAGGGCTTCACCCCCAACGAGATGATGACGATCGCCGCCAGCCGCGCGCTGCGCAATGACGATGTCTGTTTCGTCGGCATCGGCGCGCCATCCGCCGCTTGCAATGTGGCGCGGCTGACGCATGCGCCCGACATCACCTTGATTTACGAGAGCGGCACGATCGGCACCGCGCCCGACGTGCTGCCACTGTCAATCGGCGATGGCGAATTGTGCGAAACCGCCGTCACCACCGTCGCGGTGCCGGAGATGTTCCGCTACTGGCTGCAGGGTGGGCGCATCTCGATCGGCTTCCTCGGTGCGGCGCAGCTCGACAAGTTTGGCAACATCAACACCACGGTCATCGGCGATTATTTTCACCCAAAGACCAGGCTGCCCGGCGGCGGCGGCGCGCCAGAGATCGCGACGTCGTCGAAGGAGATCTACATCACCATGGCGCAGACCAAGCGCGGCATGGTCGAGAAGATCGATTTCTTCACCTCCTTCGGCCATGGCGAGGGCGGCGATCATCGAAAGCGTCTGGGCATCGACACCGCCGGCCCGACCTTGCTGATCACTGATCTCGCCATCTGGAAGCCGGATCCGGTGAGCAAGGAATTCACCGTCGTGTCGCTGCATCCAGGCGTCACCCGCCAGCAGGTGCAGGAGAGCTGTGGCTGGGTGGTTAAGTTCGGCGAGGCGCTTGACGAAACGCCGGCGCCAAGCGAACTCGAACTCAAGACATTGCGCGACCTGCAGGCCCGCACCAAGGCGGCGCATGAGGGAACCGGAAAAGCAAAGGCTGCATGACATGGCCGAGGCCTACATCTGTGACTACATCCGCACGCCGATCGGCCGCTTCGGCGGCTCGCTGTCTTCCGTGCGTGCCGACGATCTCGGCGCGATACCGCTGAGGGCATTGGTCGAGCGCAATCCCGGCATCGACTGGCAGGCTGTCGACGATGTCGTCTATGGCTGTGCCAACCAGGCCGGCGAGGACAACCGCAACGTGGCGCGCATGGCGCTGCTGCTGGCAGGCTTGCCGAAGGAGATTACGGGCTCCACCGTCAACCGCCTGTGCGGCTCCGGCATGGATGCGCTGACCATCGCAGCCAGGGCCGTCAAGGCAGGCGAGGCGGAACTGATGATCGCGGGTGGCGTCGAATCGATGAGCCGGGCACCCTTCGTCATGCCCAAGGCCGACACGGCGTTTTCGCGCAATGCCGAGATTTACGACACCACCATCGGCTGGCGCTTCGTCAACCCACTGATGAAGAAGCAGTATGGCGTCGATTCGATGCCGGAGACCGGCGAGAATGTCGCGGAAGAGTTCGCCATCTCCCGCGCGGACCAGGATGCCTTTGCCGTGCGCAGCCAGGACAAGGCGGTCGCCGCGCAAGCCAATGGCCGGCTGGCCAAGGAGATCACGCCAGTGACGATCCCGCAGCGCAAGGGCGATGCGGTTGTCGTCTCGAAGGATGAACATCCCCGTGCTGGCACGACGGTCGATGCGCTGGCCAGGCTGCCGACACCGTTCCGCCAGGGCGGCACGGTGACGGCCGGCAATGCCTCCGGCGTCAATGACGGGGCGGCGGCCCTGATCGTTGCCTCCGAGGCAGCCGTGAAAAAGTATGGCCTGACGCCGATCGCCCGCATCCTCGGCGGCGCTGCCGCCGGTATTGCGCCGCGCATCATGGGCATCGGCCCGGTGCCGGCGACGCAAAAACTCTGCGCGCGGCTTGGCCTGACACCAAAACAGTTCGATGTCATCGAGCTCAACGAAGCCTTTGCCTCGCAAGGCATCGCCGTGCTGCGCCAGCTCGGCATTGCCGAGGATGCACCGCACGTCAACCCGAATGGCGGCGCCATCGCGCTCGGCCATCCCCTGGGCATGTCGGGTGCCCGCATCTCCGGCACGGCGGCGCTGGAGCTTCGTGAGCGCGGCGGCCGCTATGCGCTTGCCACGATGTGCATCGGTGTCGGCCAGGGCATCGCGATCGCGCTGGAACGGGTTTGATCGGCGGCCCTTGCTTGGCCGGCTAAGATCAAGAATCCGGTGCGCGGTTCAAATTTGACCACGTGGACAAAAGTCTGGCGTCGTTCCATACTTCCCCGTCTGACATTTTCACGAACAGCCGGCTCGACACGGCTGTCGAACAGAGGGGAATGCAATGGAAAACCGGAACAATAAATCGCAGATAAAACGCGAAGGGCTTTCGCGACGCAATGTACTGGAGCTGGGCGCGCTTAGTTTGGCGGCAACGATGCTGCCGGGCGCCGCCTTCGCGGCGGACAAGAAGCTGAAGGTGGCGGCGATCTTCGCCACGCCGATCGAGGAGCCATGGGACAACCAGATCCATGTCGCCCTGCAGAAGGCCGAGAAGGAACTCGGCATCGAATACAAATGGTCGGAGAAGGTGCAGACCGCCGATTTCAGCCGCGTCATGCGCGAATATGCGCAAGGCGGCTACCAACTGGTGCTGGGCGACGCCTTCGCCGCCGAGCGCGAATCGCGCCGCACCGCCAAGCAGTTCCCGAAGACCGCCTGGCTGTTCGGCTCCGGCGCCGGCCCGGCGGAACCCAATTTCGGGGTGTTCGACAACTGGATCCACGAGCCCGCCTATCTCTCGGGCATGATCGCTGGCAAGATGTCGAAGTCGGGTACGATCGGCGCCGTCGCGGCGATGGGCATTCCGGAGGTGAACCGGCTGGTCAACGCCTTCTTCGCCGGCGCCAGGGAGGTCAATCCCAACATCAAGAAGAAGGTCGCCTTCATCGGCTCGTTCTTCGATCCGCCCAAGGCCAAGGAAGCGGCGGTCGCGCAGATCGACGCCGGCGTCGACGTCATCTACGCCGAGCGCTTCGGTGTCATCGAAGCCGCGGTGGACAAGAAGATCCTCGCCATCTCCAACATGTCCGACCAGTCGAGTCTCGGCCCCGACACGGTCATCACCGGTCCGGTCTGGGACATGTATCCGACGGTCGAGCAGGCGATCAAACTGGTCAGGGCCGGCGTCTTCACCGCGCAGGACTATGGCGATTTCTCGCGCATGGCCAAGGGCGGCTCGCATTTGGCGCCCTACCACAAGTTCGACAAGACGCTGCCGGCGGACGTCAAGGAGCTGGTCGAAAAGAAGAAGGCGGAGATTCTGGAAGGCAATTTCCGGGTGGATGTGGACGAGAATACGCCGGTTTCGGATTGATTTCTTTACCCTCCCCCTTGTGGGGAGGGTCGATCCGCGAAGCGGAGCGGGGTGGGGGTCCTCGTAGGGCGCATCCCCACCCCGTCTCGCAATCTCCGCTTCGCTCCGACTGCGAGCCGACCCTCCCCACAAGGGGGAGGGTGAAGCAGAGCCTCTCTCCGCAGGAGCATCCTTGTCCGCCCCACTCATCGAAATGCGCGGCATCACCAAGAGCTTTGGCGCCGTCAAGGCGAACGAGGCCGTCGATCTCAGCGTCGCGCCCGGCGAGATCCTCGGGCTACTGGGCGAAAACGGCGCCGGCAAGACGACGCTGATGAATGTGCTGTTCGGCGCCTATGCGCCCGACGCCGGCGAGATTCTCATCCAGGGCCAGACGGTGCGGATCACCAGTTCCGCCGATGCGCTGGCCGCCGGCATCGGCATGGTGCACCAGCATTTTCACCTCGCGCCGCGGCTGACGGTGCTGGAAAACCTGCTCATCGGCATTCCCGGCAAGACAGGACGGATCGACCGCGCCGGCGGGCTGGCGCGGCTGGCCGAGATCGGCCGCCAGCATGGGCTGGTGCTTGACCCGGACCTGCCGGTCTCGGCGCTGTCGGTCGGCGAGCAGCAGCGGCTCGAAATCGTCAAGGCGCTGTTTCGTGGCGCCAGGCTGCTGATCCTCGACGAGCCGACGGCGGTGCTGGCGCCAAGCGAGGTCGACGGGCTGTTTTCGGCGTTGCGTTCTATGGCGGCGCAAGGTCTCGGCATCATCTTCATCTCGCACAAGCTCAACGAGGTGCGGGCGCTGACGCATCGCTGCACGGTGCTGCGGCATGGCCGCGTTGCCGGCCGCGTCGATGACCCGGCCAACACGACATCCTCGGAGATGGCAACACTGATGTGCGGCCATGAGATCGTGCCGCCGGCGCGGGGACCATCGGCGCCGGGTGCTGATGTGCTGACGCTCGACGGTATCTCAACCTCGCATCATTCGGGCACGGCGCTGCGCGACGTATCGCTTGCCGTCCGTGCCGGCGAAATCCTCGGCATTGCCGGGGTGTCGGGCAATGGCCAGCGGGCGCTGGCGGAGGTGATCTCCGGCGTGCGGGCGCCCGATGCCGGCCGGATGACGATTGCCGGCCAAAAGGTCTCGCGGTTCTCGCCGCGCGAGGTGCAGGCGCTCGGACTTGGCCGTATCCCGGAAGACCGCATGACGACCGGACTGGTGACCAATCTGCCGCTGGCCGATTCGATGGTGCTGCCGCGCATCGGCACCACAGCGTTCAGCAGCAGGGGCCTGCTCAAGCCCGATGCGATCCGCGCCTTCACTGAGGCGCAGATCAAGGCCTATGATATCAGGTGCCCCGGGCCGATGACCCGCGCCGGGGCGCTGTCCGGCGGCAATCTGCAGAAGGCGTTGTTGGCACGCGAGCTTGCCTTCGATCCGAAGGTGCTTGTTGTCTCGCAGCCGACGCGCGGCCTCGACATCGGAGCCGCCCGCTTCATCCACGAAAAATTCCTCGACATGCGCGCCAAGGGCTGCGGCATCGTCGTCATTGGCGAGGATCTCGAAGAACTGCTGGTGCTCTGCGACCGCATCGCGGTGATGTATGAGGGCCGCATCGTCGGCACGCTCGACAGCGCCGATGCAACGATCGCACGGCTCGGCCTGATGATGACCGGGGCGGAGGGCCACAGCTGATGTTTCGCCTGGAGGTCCGCAGCTCGACGCCGACCTGGTTCAACCTCGCTCTGCCATTGCTCGCGATCGGAGCAACGCTCATCTTGTGCAGCGGCCTTATTGCGCTGGCCGGCCCCGGCGTGCTCGAAGCTTATGGCGTGATGTTCACGGCGTCGCTGGGCGACAGCTATGCGATCACCGAAACGATGGTGCGTGCAACACCCATGATCTTCACCGGACTGGCGGTCGCGGTCGCCTTCCGAGCAAAATTCTGGAACATCGGCGCCGAAGGGCAATTGCTTGCCGGCGCGGTGGCCAGCTGCTTTGTCGGCGCCATTCCAATGCCGGGGCCGCTCGCCATGGTCTTGATGGCGGTGGCGGGCGCCGCAGCGGGAGCCGCAGTCGCGTTGGTGCCGGCGACGCTCAGAGTAAAATTCAAGGTCGATGATGTCGTCAGTTCGCTGTTGCTCAACTCGGTCATCTATTACGCCTTGATGGCGCTGATCGAGGGGCCGTGGAAGGACAGTTTCAGCGGCTATCCGATCTCGCCGCCGATCGAGGATTCGGCCAATTTCCCGGTGCTGCTCGAAGGCACGCGGCTGCATCTCGGCGTCGTCGCGGCACTGATCGCGGCGCCGCTGATCTGGTTCCTGATCGTGCGCACGACGCTCGGCTTCAGGATCAGGGTCACCGGCGAAAACCCGGAAGCCGCCAGATATGGCGGCATCCACGTCGAGCGGGTGCTGATCTCGACGGCGCTGCTGTCCGGCGCGCTGGCCGGATTGGCCGGCGTCGGCGAGGTCGGCGGCGTGCATTTCCAGGTGATGAGCGACATCTCGCCGGGCTACGGTTATTCCGGCATCGTCGTTGCGATGCTGGCGCGGCTCAATCCGCTCGGCGTCGTGCCGGCGGCGATCTTCCTTGCCGCCGTGATGACCGGCGCCGAGGCGATGTCGCGGGCGACCGGCGTGCCGGCCTTCCTCAGCGACGTCATCCAGGGCACCGCATTGCTTGCCATGCTTGTGGCGCTGCTGTTCACCGCCTATCGCATCCGTCGCGTCGGAGTTGCCCGATGAGCGCGGTGTTCGAACAAATATTCCAGGTCGGCTTCCTGGCCGCGATCATCCGCATTGCCACGCCGCTGGCTTTCGCGACGCTCGGCGAAATGTTTTCCGAGCGGGCCGGCGTGCTCAATCTCGGCATCGAAGGCATCATGCTGTTGTCGGCGATGACGGGCTTCACCGCCGCCAGCCTCACCGGCAGCCTGTGGCTTGGCGTGCTGGCGGCGGTGCTCACCGGCATGCTGATGGGCGCGCTGCATGCGCTGTTCACCGTGGCGCTCGGCCTCAGCCAGCACGTCTGCGGCATCGGCGTGACGCTGTTCTCGTCGGGCCTCGCCTATTTCCTGTACCGGCTGATCTTCGGCCAGCAATCAGTGCCGCCCAGCATCAAGGGTTTTCAGACGCTGCCGATCCCTCTCCTGTCTGACATCCCGGTGCTCGGGACGGCGGTGTTCAACCAGTTCGCGCTGGTCTACATGGCGATCCTCGCCATTCCGCTCGCCGCCTTCGTGCTCTACCGCACGCCATGGGGCCTGTCGGTGCGCATGGTCGGCGAAAACCCGCGCGCCGCGGATTCGGCGGGGGTCAGTGTCACCGCCACGCGCTTCCAGGCAGTCATCCTCGGCGGGGCGCTGATGGGGCTGGCCGGCGCCTTCCTGTCGATGGCGCAGTTCAACGCTTTCACCTTCGGCGTGGTGTCGGGGCGCGGCTGGGTGGCGATCGCGCTGGTCGTGTTCGGCCGCTGGGATCCGTGGCGCTCGGCGGGTGCGGCACTGCTGTTCGCCTTCGTCGATGCGCTGCAGCTGCGCATGCAGGCCAGCGGGCTCGGACACATCCCCTACGAGGCGTTCCTGATGCTGCCGTTCATCTTCACCATCGTCGCCATGGCGGTGATGTCGCGCAACGCGGTGGCACCGTCGGCGCTGCTCAAGCCGTTTCGGCGGGAAGAGCGGTAGCAAAGCTTGGGTTCCTCGCCCCGCAAAGCGGGGAGAGGTGGCCGCGAAGCGGTCGGAGAGAGGCCTGCGACGCTGGCGAGTTGTCGCCGAAGCAAGGCAAGGTCGAGCCATTCCCCCTCTCCGTCTCGGCTTCGCCGAGCCACCTCTCCCCCCATTCGTGGGGGCGAGGAACCCGCATCCTGCCAAGTTCGCGCCTTCTTTGAGCGTCTCACATCGCGGTAAAGCCGTTATCCACAAACAGATGCGTGCCGTTGACGAAGCTCGACTCGTCGCTGGCCAGGTAGAGCGCTGCCCTCGCCACCTCTTCCGGTTCGCCGATGCGGCCCTGCTGCGCGGCCAGCGCCGCGTCGGAGACGTCGACGCCGAGCCTGCCGAGGTCGGCGACCTCGCGCAGGCCGTGCGGCGTGCGGATGAAGCCGGGGCAGACCGCATTGCAGCGGATGTTGCGGTCGCGGAACTCGACGGCGATGGCGCGGGCGAACATGTGGCAAGCGCCCTTGGTGGTGTCATAGAGCACTTCGTTGGGAGTCGCCGCCACCGCCGAGATCGACGAAGTACAGACGATCGAGCCGCCGCCGGCCGCAATCATGCCGGGCAAAACGGCGCGCGTCATCAGGAACATCGAGCGCACATTGACGGCATGCAGCCAGTCCCATTCCTGGACCGTCGTCTCCAGGAAGGGTTTGATGACGATGGTGCCGGCGTGGTTGAACAGCACGGTGACCGGTCCGAGTTTTTCGATAGCACCCTTCACCGCCGTTTCGACCTGGGCTTCGTCGGAGACGTCGGCGATGAAATGCTCGGCTATCTGTCCCCGCGCGCGTATCGCCGCTGCGGTTGCGGCGGCCGCCTCGCCGTTGCGGTCGATGATCGCCACCTTGGCGCCTTCGGCGGCGAACAGCTCCGAAGCCGCTCCGCCCATTCCCGTCGCTCCTCCCGAAATGATGGCGACCTTGCCGGCCAGTCTTGTGCCCATTTTTCTGCCCCTGTGTGACGATTTCGCTTTGCTGGTTGGGCGATGCTACCGCGCCCGTGCCGGGCGGCCAATCCACGAATTGAGCGCAGCGAGGGCAAGGCCATAGGTCCATTCGGACGCAGAAGCAAAAAACGGACGCGCCATATGGATCGGCCGTCCGAGCGCTCCCTCTAAGCAAGTGCCTACCAACTTCCGGCATCATAGGAGAAAATTATTCTGTCTTTAGCCCAAAAATAGCAATCGACAAAGTCTACCAGTTTTATAGATTAGTCGCCGAGACGGAGGTCGATATGTCCTACATCCAGAACGCCCAGACGGATCGCAGCGCTCAGCGGTCGGCCAATGCCCAGGCCTTTCGCCCGGCCTATGCCGGGGCTTTCGCCTATCTCGTCTTTGCCCTTGCGTTCGTGTTCACCGGGGCAGTTGTTCTGGGCCTTATTCCCTGAGTCGTCAGATCGACCGGGGTTAGCTGCCCACCGCTTTCAGGCAATCGGAGTTGAATGAACCGAATCCTCGGCGTGCTTTCGCGCGCCCGACACAACGGAGGACATGGCAATGCCGATCGAGTTCACGCATATTCCGGGTAAGACCGCCGATGCCGCGGTTCCCTTTTTCTACGACTTTGCCGAGACCGCGACCAAGCTCGGGCTGATCGAGGATGGCGGCTTCCGCAAGATCGTCGTCGACGATTCGGCCGGGCTGCTGACCAACATGGATCTTGCGGCCCAAGTGCTCGATCGCACCTCGTCGCTGGAAGTCGTGCTCACCCATTGGGCGGGCGTGGTCGAACCGACCGTGGCAGCCCGCCAACTGGCGTCGATCGACAGGAAAAGCGGCGGACGCCTGGCGCTGAGGATGATCAGCGAGCCGCTGAGCGACGCCGACGCCGAAACACGGCCGGTCGGGCACACCGTCATTTGGCAGCGCATAGACGAATATCTGGTGTTGCTGAAGCGGCTGTGGTCGAACGACCGGCCCTTCGACCACGAAGGAACGTTCTACAGCATCAAGGGCGGCTACGTGCCGCGCAAGGGACCGCACGGCGCCGACCTGGTCATCCGCATGGGCGGGCAGTCCGGAACGGCACTCAAAGTTGCCGGCCGGCATGCCGATGTCTTTGAATTGGCACCGGGCTCGATCGATGAGATCCGGCAATTGATGGAGCGGGTGCGCCGCTCGGCCGCCGAACATGGCCGGGCCGGCAAGCTGCGCTTCGCGCTTCCGGTCGGGATTCACCAAGGTGCTTCCGCCTCCGGCCACAAGGCGATCGATGTTGCCGGGCCGCCAGCCCAGGCCGCCCTGTCGCTGCTTGCCTATGCAGCCCTCGGGATCGATGAATTCATGATTGTCGGCGTCGACACGCCGCGTGAGATCGCAACGGTCGGCCGGGAAACCATCGCCCTGCTGCGCAATTCGCTGGCGCGTCGCGAACACGAGGCATTCCAGCCTGGGGCATATGCGTCTCGTGCAGGATTGGAGACGCGCGCAACGGGCTGAGTTCTGGCCTACGGAATGAAAGCTATTCCGGTAACGCCGAGATCCTTCACACCCCCCTCTGTCCTGCCGGACATCTCCCCCGCAAGGGGGGAGATCGACAGCTTCACCCGCAGCGCTCGTCTTGCCACGTTGGCGATTAGTGAAAGCCGAGATGACAGCCAATCTCCCTCCTTGCGGGGGAGATGGCCGGCAGGCCAGAGGGGGGTGCTGTCCCGCCGGCATTGATCTTGGCGCCCTAACTCGCCATGCCCGACAATCGCGACAAGCCTTCAATGACAGCGCTGGAATCAGCGAGCGCGCCAAAGACGCCATCCTCAACCGTCACCATGTGAAGCGCTGCTTCGTGCGCTTGTCTGTCGCCGCTGGCGCAAGCGTCCGAGATCGTCAGGCATTGGAAATTCCGGTCGCAGGCTTCGCGCAGCGTGGTGTGGACGCAGACATCCGTCGTGCATCCGGAAAACATGAGATGCGTGATGCCTTGCGCGCGCAGGACAAGCTCGAAATCCGTATAAATGAAGGCGCTGTTGCAGGTCTTGTCGACAATGATGTCCTGCGGCGCCACATCGATCTCCTGAACGATCTGGAACCCCGTGCCCGAGCGCAGCAGGATATCGGTGCCGTCGAGACCGGCGCGCTTGCGGCGCCATTTTTCGTAAGGCGTCATATCGGCCATATCGGCCCGCTAGCCCTGCCTCGTGTGGATGACCCTGACGCCGGCCTTGCGCGCGGCCGCGATCAGCCGGCTCACCGTCGGCAGGATCGCCCTTAGAGGCGACGGGTCATAGCCCTGCCTGGCGAAGTAGCCTGATGTCGAAAGGAAATCCTGCTGCAGGTCGATGACGATCAGCGCGGTGTTTTCGGCCACCAGCCTGCCGTCATAGGGGAAATCGAAGGGCGTTGCCTTGATCATCCGGGGCTCCCTGCTTTGGGCCGCCACCATAGTGGATCAGCGCGACGACACCAGATGCTGGGCGTCGTGCAGGCGCCGATAGATGCCGCCGGCGCGGAGCAGTTCGCTGTGCGAACCCTGTTCGACGACGCCGGACTCCGAGACGACGACGATGCGGTCGGCGCCGCGGATCGTGGCCAGCCGGTGTGCGATGACCAGCGTGGTCCGGCCCTCGGCAAGTTCGGCCAACGACTTCTGGATTTCGCGCTCGGTCTCGGTGTCGAGCGCCGACGTCGCCTCGTCGAGGATGAGGATCGGCGGGTTCTTCAGGAACATGCGGGCGATCGCCAGCCGCTGCTTCTGGCCGCCGGACAATTTTACGCCGCGCTCGCCGATGATCGTGTCAAAGGCGGCCGGCAGGCCCGATATCATGCCGTCTAGCTGCGCCCGCCGCGCGGCATCGGTGATGGCCTCGTCGGAGGCGCCGAGACGGCCATAGGCGATGTTTTCGCGGATCGAGCCGCCGAACAGGAAGACATCCTGCTGGACGATGCCGATCTGGCCACGCAGCGAAGCGAGCGTCATGTCCCTGATATCGATGCCGTCGATGCTGATCCGCCCGGCGCTGACTTCGTAGAACCGCGGCAGCAGCGAACATATGGTGGTCTTGCCGGCGCCCGACGGGCCGACGAAGGCGATGGTTTCGCCGGCGTGAATGGCGAGATCGATATCCCTGAGCACCGGCTTGCCGTCACCATAACCGAAGCTCACACCGCGATATTCGATGTCGCCCTTGAGCCCGCTGGCGGTAACGGCATCAGGCCGGTCGGCGATGTCGGGTTCGGTGTCGAGCAGCTCGGTGTAGCGGCGGAAGCCTGCAATGCCTTTTGGATAGGTCTCGATCACCGAATTGATCTTTTCGATCGGCCGCACGAAGACGCCGACCAGAAGCAGGAAGCCGACGAAGCCGCCATTGCTCAGGCCTCCCGTAATGACGAGGTAGCTGCCGGCGATCATGACCACGAGCTGGATCAGCCTGATGCCCATATAGTTCAGGGAATTGCTGGCCGACATGATGCGGTAGGCGTCGAGCTTGGTCTGGCGGTAGCGCTGGTTGTCATGCGCGAAAAGCGTGCGCTCATGCTCCTCATTGGCGAAGGCCTGGACGACGCGCATGCCGCCGACATTCTCCTCGATGCGGACGTTGAAATCGCCGACACGCCGATAGAGCGCCTGCCAGTTGCGCTCCATGCGGTCGCCGTAGCGCATCGTCACCCAGGCGATCAGAGGCACGATCACCGCCGTGATCAACGCCAGATGCATGTTGACCGTGAACATCAGCACGAAGGCGCCGGCGAAGGTCATGATGGCGATGAACAGGTCCTCGGGGCCATGATGCGCGATCTCGCCGATCTCCTCGAGATCCTTGGTGACGCGGCCGACGAGATGGCCGGTCTTGTGATTGTCGTAAAAGCGGAACGACAGTTTCTGCAGATGATCGAAGCTCTTGCGCCGCATCTCGGTCTCGATGTTGATGCCGAGCATGTGGCCCCAATAGGTGACGACCGCCATCAGCACCGTGTTGAGCAGATAGATCACCAGCAGCCCGGTCGAGGCGATGATGATCAGCGTCCAGTCCTGCTGCGGCAGCAGCTGGTCGACGAAGGTGCGGACCGCCATGGGAAAGCCGAGTTCGAGCAGACCGGCCAGCACCGCGCAGGAGAAGTCGAGCGCGAACAGCCCCTTCCAGGGCGCGTAGTAGGAAAGGAAACGTCTGATCATCGAGGTGAACCGCAAGCTGTCTTGATGGACGCGGCGAGGGCGCCGGCCGCCATCGATGGGCGCTGCTTACAATCGGCAGGGCAGGGCCGGCAATATGCCAGGGCCGACTTCATTGCCTGCCTTTCCACATCAGCGCCATGAAATAGGGGCCGCCCACGAAGGCGGCGATGAGGCCGGCCGGCACTTGCCAGGGAAAGATCAGCGTCCGCCCTGCCCAGTCGGCGGCAACGAGGATCAGCCCGCCTGTCATGGCCGAGGCCAGAAGCTGCGGCACGGCGCGGCGGAAGCCGAGCATGCGTGCGAGGTGCGGCGCCATCAGGCCGACGAAGCTCAGCGGGCCGATGACCAATGTCGCGGTTGCGGTGGCTAATGCGGTGAGCGCAAGCAATGTGGCGCGAACACGTCCCAGTCGCAGGCCAAGGCCACGCGCGGCGGTTTCGCCGAGCGGCAGTATATCGAGCCAGCGCGCGGTCAGCGGCGCCAGCGCGAGGACGGCGACCGCGACCGTTGCGGCGGTGAGGGCATCATTGGGTGTTGCGCGATAGGTCGATCCCGACAGCCAGGTGAGCAGGAAGTCCATGCGCGGATCGCCGCTGGCCAGAAGCAGCGCGGCGAAGGCGGACGCGACCGTCGCAACGGCGACGCCGGCAAGCAGCAGCCGTTCCGGCGACAGGGCATTGCGCCGCCCGGTCAAAACAACGATCGTCAGCGCCAGCATGGCGCCGGCGAGGGCGGCGCCGAGCATTGCCGCGCGGTTGAAGCCGTCGCTGAGCAACAGCAGCGCCAGCACGCCGAAAGAGGCGCCGCCGGAAATGCCCAGGACCTCGGGCGCGGCCATCGGGTTGCCGGTCATGCGCTGCATCAGCGTGCCGGCGACGGCGAGCAGGACGCCCGCCGACAGGGCGACGACGACGCGAGGCGCTCGCAGAGCAAGCAGCTCGGTCAAATCCTCGGATGCGATCCAGTGCCAACCGCTTGCGCCACGGCCAAAGCCGATGGCGAGAACAACCGCGAGGATGAGCGCCAGCAGGCCCGCGATCAACGGCAGGCCGTTTGACGGCAGGCGTACCGACGACACCATGTCGGTCTGCCTTTCGGGAGTGGTTCGCATTCGCGGCAACAGGAACAGCAGCAGCGGCGCGCCGAGCAAAGCGGTCGCGGTGCCGGCGGGGATTTCGCCGGCGAACGGCAGATGCTGCACCAGACGGTCGGTGAGCCAGAGCAGGGTGCCGCCGCCCAGCGGCGACCAGACCAGGCGGCGGCCAAGCGTGCGCGCTCCGGCCAGCCGCGCCAGCGCCGGGGCGGCGAGCGCCACGAAACCGATGACGCCCACCTCGGCGACGACCAGCGCGCTGAGCGAGACGGCGACAGCCATGCCGGCAAGGCGGATGACGGCCGGCCGGGTGCCGAGCGATGCCGCGCCGTCGTCGCTGAGATCGAGCAGCCGGAGGGGTCGCCAGAGCAGGAACGCGGCGCAGATGCCGGCCAGCAGCCACGGCGCCAGAGCAACGACCTCCGCGTCGCCATTCTGCACCAGCGAGCCGCTCTGCCAGATGAACAGCTCCTCGGTGTATTCGCGGTTGAGCGCCATCAGCAGCGCGCCGGCCGAGCCGAAAGAGAGGCTGACGACGAGGCCGGCGATGATGATCGACACTGGCGAAAAGCTGCGCCCGCGCGCCAGTGCGAAAACGGCTGATGTGGCGAGCGCGCCGCCGGCCAGCGCCACGCCTTCGCGCCCACCTTCCAGCAGCCACGGCGCGTAAAGAGTGGCGGCCGCCAGAGCGAGGCTCGCTCCGGCATTGGTGCCGATCGTGGTCGGCTCGGCCAGCGGATTGCGCAGCACATGCTGCATGATGGCACCGGCGAGACCAAGTGCAGCGCCGGCCAGCATGCTGACAGCGACACGCGGCAGGAAGGCATAGCGATACAGCAACTGCGCTGGATCGGATGTGTCGGGGGCGGTGAGCGCCTGCCACCACAGGTGCGTAGGCAGAAGGTGGATGAGATCGAAGACGGTCAGCATCAGCGCCAGCCCCGCAGGCACGGCTACCAACAGGATAAGCGCGCCGATGCCGTCGCTCTGTCGCGGCAGGGACATTGCCTGGGCGATCATGCCGCTGCCACGAATTCGGCGAAACGCGCGGCAGCAGTGAGACCGCCGAACGGCCAGACCGGCGGAATGGTCCGCACTTGGCCGTTCCGGACGCAGGGCAGATTGGCCCAGAGCGAGCTGCGGGCAATCCTGATCCTGATGTGCGGCGGGATAGGATCGAGCGAGATCAGCTGCGCCTTGCCGACGGCGACCAGTTCCTCGATGCCGACCGTCGAAAAACCCCATTCATTGGTGGCGCCGGTCCAGGCGTTGACGAGGCCGAGCCGGTCGAGGACATCCTGCAGCAGGTTGCCGGCGCCGTAGACGCGGACATGGCGATCATCGAACATGCTGACGACGCAGACCGGTTTTTGCACCGCCCGCTCCAGCCTGGCGCGGGCGTGCGCGATCGAGGCTTTGATGCGCCCGACAAGGTTTTCTGCTTCCGCCCCACGGCCAAGCATGTCGCCAAGCTGCAGCGTCACCTGTTGCGCCTGCGCGTAAGGTGGAGCCTTGCCGCTGTAGAACGGAACGTTGAAGGTCGGCGCCAGTCTGGTGAAGCTGCTCTCGTCCAAGCCATAGCCATAGGCGCCGACGATCAGGTCGGGTCGCAATTCCCTGAGCAGTTCGAGATTGGGTTCGCCGCGCGATCCCAGGTCGACGGTGGCCTGCGGCAGTGCCGGGCCCTGCACCCAATCGCCATAACCCCTGATGTCGCCGACGGCGAGCGGCGACAGGCCGAGCGAGACCACGATTTCGGCCGATGTCCATTCCAGGCAGACGACGCGGGCAGGTGCCGCGCGTGCCATGCCGCCCGGCAAGGCGAGGCCGGTCGCGGCGAGGCCGGCAAGATACTGGCGCCGTGTCAGCGCCGCCATTTTGGGTCGGCCCGCCACCTTGCTTCTACCATGTGTATTTCACCGAACCGTTGATCCTGCGGCCCTCGCCGTAGAAGCAGCCGAAGCCCGAGGAGAAGCAGGAGGCGACGTAGCGTTTGTCGAACAGATTGCTGGCATTGAGGCTGAGCGTGGCGTTCTGCCAGGCGTAATGCACCGCCGCGTCGGCGAGCACGACCGACGGAACCTTGAAGCTGTTGGCGTCGTCGCCATAGGTCGAGCCGACATAGCGGACGCCGGCACCCAGGCCGAGACCTTCGAGCTTGCCGCTCATGAAGGTGTAATTGGCCCAAAGCGATGCGGAATGGGCCGGCACGCCGAAGGGCATGTTGCCTTCGTTGCTGACCCAGACGCCGTTGACGTCTTCGACAGCGGTCGCCTTGGTGATCTTGGTGTCGAGGTAGGTGTAGGCCGCTCTCAGATCGAGGCCCGCATCCAGGCTCGCCACGGCTTCCAGTTCCACGCCGCGCGAACGGATCTCCCCGGTCTGGAACAGATCGTTGGGTGAGCCCTCATTGCCGGAACGCACGACATTCTGCCGGGTCAAGTCGAAAACTGAGGCCGTGATGAAGGAATTCCAGCCGGTCGGCTGGTACTTCAGCCCGATCTCGTATTGTCTGCCGGTCTCGGGCACGAACAGATTGCCGTCGCTGTCGGCGCCCGCCACCGGCTGGAACGATTCGGAATAGCTGACATAGGGCGCAAGCCCGTTGTCGGCGAGGTAGACGAGCCCCGCCCGGCTGGTGAAGGCGTTGTCCTTCTGCTCGGGAATGTAGCCACCGGCCAGATTGTCGTAGACCTTGGCGTCCGACCAATCCTGGCGGCCGCCAAGGGTCAGCCGCCAGTTGCCGAGCTTGATCTGATCCTGCGCATAGAGGCCAACTTGCTGCTGGGTGGTGTCGGTATCGGTATAGGGCGTCAGATCACCGATCTTGTAGCCGTAGATCGGATCGAAGACGTTGAAACCGTCCTCGACGGTCCCTTCCGAGGCATAGTCGCGGTAAGTGTAGCGTTTGTAGTCGAGGCCGACGAGCAGCGTGTGGGCAAGCGGCCCGGTGTCGAAATCGGCTTGTGCCTGGTTATCGATGGTGACGCCGCTGAGCTTGGTGCCACCGGCATCTGCATAACGGTAGTAGTCGCCGCTTGAAGGTTCCAGGCCGTTCGAGTCCGTCAGTCCGCCACCAAAGACGCCTTCCTCGGAGTGGGTAAGGTGGACGTAGCGGGCATGCTGTCGAACCTGCCAGGTTTCGTTGAAACGGTGATCGAATTCGTAGCCGATCGAGGCCTGGTCGTTGTTGTAGGAGTCGAAGCCGGGTTCGCCGACGAACATGCTGTTCGGCAGGTACTTGCCGTCCTTGCCCGGTATGACCGCGCCGTAGGCAGGCAGATACTGCATCGCCCATCCCGAGCGATCGCGCTGATAGTTGGCGAGGATGGTCAGGCTGGTGTCGGCATCTGGCTGCCAGGTGATCGCCGGCGCGATGAAGATGCGGTCGTCCTTGACGAAATCGGTCTGCGTGTCGCCCATGTGAGCGGCACCGGTGAGGCGAAACAGCAGCGACTTGTCGGAGTTCACGGCACCGATGAAGTCGAACCTGCCTTCATACCGGTTGAAGCTGCCACCACCGAATTCGACCTCGCGCAGGTTTTCCTCGGTTGGCCGTTTGCTGACATAGTTGATGATGCCGCCGGGGCTTGCCTGGCCATAAAGCACCGACGCCGGTCCGCGCAGCACCTCGTAGCGTTCCGCGCCATAGGAATCGAGTGCGGTGAACAGGGTGAAATTGCTCTCCTTGAGCTGCAGCCCGTCCCTGTAGAAGACGCCGCTGGCGTTCGAAATGCCGCGCAACTGCAGGCCGAGGCCGCGATTGTCGGTGCCGTAGAGATTGCCGGTGGCGCCGGGTGTGTAGCGCAACGCGCTGTTCAGGCTGTCGACGGCTTGCGCTTCCATCTGGTCCCTGGTGATGACCGATATCGATTGCGGCGTCTCGATCAGCGGCGTGTCGGTCTTGGTGCCGGTGGAGCCCTTGGTGGCAACGTAGCCCTTAACCGGCCCGAATGCGCTTTCGACACGTTCCTGGACGTTGATCGGGTCCAGGGTGGTGGTGACCGTCTCCTGGGCCAGTGCATGGCCGCAGCCAAGCAGGGCCGGCAGCGACACCGTTGCGATCAGCAGGCGCTTGCGCGCCATCCGGTTCTGCCAAATCGGTCCATGTCCTGAAATCATCCGGTGCGCCTCCTATTTCCCAATTCCGTGCCGATATCGCCGGTCGCGACGATTTGTTGATCATTGCAGTCATCTTCAATGTTGACTAGTAAGGTCATGTTTCATAGTCAACCGGGCATGACCTGTCGAAAGCCGGAATCTGGAAATGCGGGCGGCCGCACTGGAGAAAAGCCATGAGCATGGCTGGAATTGATGCCCAGACTGCCTTCCATATCGATGCCGTACGCTTTGCCGTCGGCGAGCGGACGCTGCTCGGTCCGGTTTCGCTCGAACTGGAGCGCTCGCGCGTCTATGGGCTGATCGGCCACAATGGTTCGGGCAAGTCGACGCTTATCAAGCTCATGGCGCGCCAGCAGCCGGCGAGTTCAGGCGCCATCACTTTCGCCAGGCGTCCGTTGCCGCAATGGGGTGCCCGCGAATTTGCCCGCGCGCTTGCCTATCTGCCGCAGACGACGCCTGCGGCGACCGGCCTGACCGTGCGCGAACTGGCGACGCTCGGGCGCTATCCCTGGCATGGCGCGCTTGGCCGTTTCCGCGCCGAGGACAGGCAGCATGTCGAGGAGGCGCTGGCCCTGACCGATATGGAGGGTTTTGCCGACCGGCTGGTGGACGAATTGTCGGGCGGCGAGCGCCAGCGCGCCTGGCTCGCCATGCTGGTGGCGCAGAACGCCGGCGTCATGCTGCTCGACGAGCCGATCTCGGCACTCGACATCGCCCATCAGGTCGAGGTGCTCGGGCTGGTCAAGGAGCTCAGCCGCAAACGCGACCTATGTGTCGTCGTCGTGCTGCACGATCCCAACATGGCGGCGCGCTACTGCGACGAACTGATCGCGCTGAAGGACGGCAAGCTGCTGACGCGCGGCACGCCCGGCGAAATCATGCGCAGCGATGTGCTGAAAGGCATTTTCGGTGTGGAGATGGGCGTGTTCGCGCACCCCGTCACCGGCCAGCCTGTCGGCTATGTGCAGTGACAATATCTGATGCGGCGGCGGGAAATAAAAGGCGGCAGGCCGCTGTGAGAACAAGGAAGAAGCTGTTGTCGAGAACTGGTTTGTTGGCGGCGTTGGTCGCATCCGTCATCCTGTCGGCCGGCAGCGCGATGGCCCAGGAGCAACCCGCCGGTGCCGCGCCGGCGGTCGAAACCCCCGCCGTACCCGCAGCCCCAGCGCCGATTGCACCCGCACCCGCCGCACCGGCAGTCGCTCCGCCGGCCACAATGGCGCCTTCGCAGCCAGGCACGCAGCCGAATACGGCCGCGCCGGCCGAGACCGGACCTTCGACGGCGATGGAGATGACCTTGCCGCATGACCTGTCGCCATGGGGCATGTTCATGGCGGCCGATATCGTCGTCAAGGCAGTGATGATCGGGCTGGCCTTTGCCTCCCTCGTCACCTGGACGATATGGTTGGCCAAGTCGCTGGAGCTTTTCGGCGGGAAGCTGCGCATCCGTCGCGCCGTGCGGGCGATCGGCGGGGCCGCCACGCTGAAGCAGGCCAGCCGTACCCTCGACCGCAGCGGCGGCCCCGGCGCGCTGCTGGTGCGGGCGGCCGAGGAGGAGACCGCACTCTCGGCCGGCGCGCTCGATCATGTCTCGGGCGACGGCCTCAAGGAACGGGTCACGTCGCGCCTGTCGCGCATCGAGGCGGCGGCGGCGCGGCGCATGTCGCGCGGCACTGGCGTGCTGGCGACGATCGGCTCGACAGCGCCCTTCGTCGGCCTGTTCGGTACGGTCTGGGGCATCATGAACGCCTTCATTGGCATCTCGCAGGCGCAGACCACCAATCTCGCCGTGGTCGCGCCGGGTATCGCCGAGGCGCTGCTGGCCACCGCGATGGGCCTGGTCGCGGCCATACCGGCCGTTGTCATCTACAACGTCTTTGCCCGCTCGATAGCCGGCTATCGGCAGATCCTCGCCGATGCCGCCGCAGGGGTCGAACGGCTGGTCAGCCGCGACCTGGACTTCCGCACCGTTGCGCCGGCAACGCCACTGGCGGCGGAGTAGGCGCCATGGGAAGCAGAATCCGACAGGCCATGGATGATGATCTCGAGGAAAGCCACGAGATCAACGTCACCCCGTTCATCGATGTCATCCTGGTGCTCTTGATCATCTTCATGGTCGCGGCACCGCTGGCCACGGTGGATGTCAATGTCGATCTGCCTGGTTCGACGGCAACGCCCGCACCGAGGCCCGAGACACCGCTGTTCCTGACGCTGAAGGACGATCTGACGCTGGCGATCGGCAATGACAGCGTGCCGCGCCCGGCTTTCGCCACGACGCTGGACGCCAAGACCAAGGGCGACAAGCAGACGCGCATCTTCCTGCGCGCCGACAAGGCGGTCGCCTATGGCGACCTGATGGAGGCGATGAACCTATTGCGCGGTGCCGGCTATCTGAAGATCGCGCTGGTCGGCCTGGAGACGGCTCCCGCGTCCAATTCTCCGGCGCCCGCAGCCACGGGTGCGCCGACGCCATGACGCAGGCGGTCGCTGTGCCCTCGGTCCAGTTGTCGCGCTTCGGTTGGCGCGACCTTGGCTTGTGGGCCGGTGCTGCCGCGCTGGTCCTTGGAGCCCATGTCGCGGTCGCCTATGCAGTGCAGAACCTCACAATGGTCACCGAAGCGGATGGCGGTCCCCCCCCCGCGCAGATGATCGAGATGGCACCGATGGTGGTGATGCCGGCCGTGGAAGAACAGGTCGCCGCGCTGGATGCGGTGACGCCAGATCAGACCGAACCGACACCGACGACCGAGCCGACACCTGAAGAACCGGTCGAAAAGGCGGAGCCGGTTGTCGAGCCGCCGGAAGCGGTCGCGCCAGACGAGACAGAACCCACCCAGACCGAAACGGTTGAAGAGGTCGATCAGCCGCCGCCGGATGAGGTCGTCCCCGATGTTGCCGAGGCTGTCACGCCCGACGTCGTCATTCCCTTGCCGCAGCCGAAACCGGTCGAAGCTGTCAAAGACAAGAAACCGGTCGCGGCCAAGGCGAAAAAGCCTCTCGAGAAGCCCAAGCCGCGGCCTAAGAAGGAGAAGGCAGCCCCGCCGAAGACGGCAACCGCCACCAGCGCCGACGCACGGCCCGCGGCCAGGACCGCCGCGCCGAAGTCGGCCGAATCGACGTCTCGCTCCGGCGACTCCAGCAAATGGGACTCCCGTCTGGGTGCCTGGATCAAGCGGCACACGCGCTATCCCAGTTCTGCCAAGGCCCGACGCGTCGAAGGCAGGCCGTATGTCGCCTTCACGGTCGACTCGTCCGGCCGGGTCCTGTCCGCCAGGCTCTCTCGTTCCTCGGGGGATGCGGATCTGGACCGTGCGGCGCTCGCCGTGCTGCAAGGCGCCACGGTGCCGGCACCGCCACCGGAACTTGGTTCGCGTCTGAGCCGTACAGCGCCGTTCGTGTTCAGCCTGCGCAACTAGAGCATTCACCGTTTCACGGAAACGGCGAGCTGCTCTAACTCTTTGTTTTGACGCAATTCTCTAGGGAAAGCGCTACGCGCTTTTCCCGGGAAAACCGCTTCACACTTTTCCTAGAATTGCTCTAGAGCCGAACTTGATCGGGCCGGCCTGTCAATAGGCCAGTGACAGGCTCAGGGCCTCGACCTGTTCGAGATAGAATCGGCATTTCGTGCGCAAGGGCCCGAGGCCCGGGTCATCGGCGCCGTTGATCTCGACGGTCTGCATCATGAAGTCGAAATGGGCGTGGAAAGCGTCCACTGTACCCCAGAGACTGTCGGCCTGGCAGCTGTCGGCAATCGCCATCGAGACGAGTTGGCGGGCCTCGACCCGCGCGGCGTCAGGCGACGGCGGCCGCCTGGCGATCAAGACGTCGAGCCGGCTGAAAATGCTTTCCCTGGCATCGACGCTTCTGATGTTGGCTATCATGTTCATGTGCAGGTCCCCCTTGGCATTCCAGACGCGCAATAGGTTCCGGTCCGAAATTGAAAAACTGGTGATCAGAGCATTTTCAGCGGCGCCAATGAACGCGTCGCGTTTGGGCGGGCGACATGCATCAAGCTTGAGCGACCGACCGCCGGTCCTGCGGGCAGGATGCAATCAGGGCCGGGATGGCGGTTGGATCGGAGGGATGGCCCCTGATGATGTTGGCGACCTCGGCATCGGCCTGCTCGAACCAGTAGACCATGTCGGCGCGGCGCAGGTCCGTCGCGGCCTTCTTCAGCAAGGGCAGCAGGCTTTGCAACGCGCACAGTGTCTCCCACCGGTTTGGGGAGGTCGAGCCGGCCACCGCGCATGCGGCTGACGATTGCATGTCGCTACGCTCTCCGTGGCTGGACGGCCCGAGTGTCTTTTGCCTGCGCCTTGGGGTGCAGCGGGTTGCCGCTGAGCTGCGCATGCCTGGCCGGCCGTGCGCCGCGAAGAACGTCGAAGGCCTCTGCATAGGCCATGCCGAGCAGATAGGAGATCATCGGAAAACGGCTGGCTTCGGCCATTTGCACGAGCTCATTGGTCATCGAGGAAATATATTGAAGACTATCGATTTCCGACTGGCGTAAGGATTGATTTGGCACGTGCTGCTCCTGTCTCTGGTTATACCTAGGGAACGCGTTACTGGCCGCGATGCACATAGTTGGTCGACTAATTGATGGATTGGCCCGCCGTCGAGGGATCTCTTTCCGGGGTCGAGAGGGTCAAGGCATAGATCGGTGCGTCGGTGAAACTGTCGAGACCAAGCAGCCGCTTGATCGCGGAATGACTGAGCGCGGCTGTCGGACATGCCGACAGGCCATGGTTGGTCGCCGCCAGCATGATGTTCTGGCCGATATGGCCGGCCTCGATCAGCACGACACGATAGGCGTTGGCGTCCTCATATTTCCACATCGTGCGATCGAGCTTGGCGCAGAGCAGGACAAGGCACGGCATGGCGTCGGCCCACTCCTGTCCGCCGACCAGTTCGGAGATCTTCGGCAGATGGTTTGCAGAAATCCTGCCAAGGTCGTGATCCGCGGCGGAATAGTGATAGACACCGGGTTCGAGGCCATCGACGCCGAGCGCGACCACATAGGCCTCATAGGGATTTCGCGCGCCGCCTGAAGGGGTCATGCCGAGCGGCAGGGTGCCAACGCAATTGGCGGTCTCGCCGATGATGCCGAGCCCTGCGAACAGGCAATCGGAAAGCTGTTTGGCCGTGATGGTGGGCTGAGCCGCCGTGCGGTTGGTGCGGCGCCGCGCCATCAAGCTGAGAAGTTCATTGTCTTCCAGTGCATTCGGCAGCTGGATGGCGCCCGCGGAATTCTTGAGCATGAGGTTCGGCTGCGGCGTATGGCCGGCGCGTTCTATCTGCCGCTCTTCCGCTTGCTCGATGGTCATGTATTCGCTGTCCTGGACGCAGAAATGCATCAGCGCCGTCGGAAGCCCCCAACTCCATTGTCCTGAAAACTGTTCCTCCTGCTCGGCGAGAGGCGATCCGGCTGTGACCAGCGCGGAGAAATCGAGCAACTGGGGAACGACAGCCTTCAACTCGGACTTCGACCATCCATGGGCGCGGGCAATGTCCGCCGTCGATGCCCATTTGTCCCACGATGCGAGAAGGCCGACCATCTCGGGGCTGCATTCAAACACGCTTCTGGTCAGGAAGTTGCAGGCCGTGACCTTGTTCGGTCCGGGGTAGAAAACAAGCGTTTTAGAAGAGCGCATTTTCATGAAGCTGGTTGCCATCTGCGGAGCCGAGGCGCCGACAAGCAAGACGCTCGTCGGCGCAGAACGGCTTCAGCGCTTGTTGTAGTGCATGCCCTGCGAAAAGAAGACGGCCTGCGTGCCGGCGGCAATCGTCAGCTTCGGAGCATTGGTCATTTTCTTGGCCATTTTCATCCCTTTCCTGACCCCAATTTGGGATCCGTTGAAAGACCCCCAGAACGGGATCCGCGTGAAGAAAGGTAAGGTCGGAAGAGTTAATGGTTTGTTAAAATTATAGTAAAACCACGAGCCTAAGGCGGACCCGTGGATTATCTTTCCTGGCATTAAAGTGTAAAATATCGATTTTATTCAGATACAGAGTAGACAATCGTTGGCATACGCTTTATCGGCGTACGCTTATTCTTATTTGGCGTAAGACACGGCGATCCGGGGGGGTTAGCCCAACCCGTCCCGGGTGAGGCTGACAACCAGTTGATCGACGCCCGGATCGTCGAGATTGATGACATGCGCCATGCTGATGGCATCCCTTCGGTGGATGTTGGCGATGTCGCGCCGCATGATGACGGACACGAATGCCGGGCCGGCCTCCGTCAGTAGCATGGCCTTGCCCATCAGCACCGGTTCGGAGATGGGAGCCCATTGCACGGAGATCAGCGACGGCTCCCCGGTCTGGCGGCGATTGATGCCGCTGAAATAAATCCAGTTCAGCCGCGAGATCGCCACGCCATAGTGATTGCCGCGCGCTCGTGCCCAGGTCGATCCCCGGCGCTCCGACCATCCGGTGACCCTTCGGAAGGTGACCAGTTCGGCTTCGCGCCGCACGAAGGTCACCGAGCGCATCAGGAGGTCTAGGCGGCCCGGGATCGAGAAATAGGTGAAATAGGTGCCGCCCGCGATCGAAGGACTGGGAGGGCGGATCATCTGGTTGAACAGGCTCTCGGACACCGGCGGCAAGCCACGCATCGCCGGCTCGGGTGCGCCGGGATCCTGGTACAGTTCGGCCTCGTCGATCCGAAAGTAATCGCATATCAGCTTGGCGGTGGCCTTGTTGGGAACGGTCTGCCCTTGCAGGTAGCGTTCGAACTGCGTGCGGTTGATGTGCAGCTCACGGCACACCGCACTTACGGAGGCATGTTCCTTGCATAGCCGTCTAAGGTTTACAGCGAGATTCTCGCGAATTGACACGTCTTTGCTTCCGCAGGCGGATTTTTCATTTCGACTCGAAATCGATATAGCGCCTCCGGTCGCCCCCGCCGAAACGCCCTGGTCACAACGCACAGAAAAACTGATTTGGTAACGTCAATTTAGTGGGGTGGTTTCCAAAAAAAACGGAAACAATCAGCGAGCGCTTCCGCCATAAGTCCAATTGACAAAAGTTTTGCCGGATATTGCGAAATAGGCGATGTAGCGCGGCCTTTTAAGGTGCGCTGGCACAGCAAATGCCAACCGCGGGGGCAAGCCGGGACGGGCGTCGCGGACTGCATGTGGCGCAGAGATGGGCATCTGGCGCGCAGCGTGGAGAATTATTCCGCTGGTGGAGCTGAGGAGGATCGAACTCCTGACCTCGTCATTGCGAACGACGCGCTCTCCCAGCTGAGCTACAGCCCCGTCCAGCGGATGGGCGCATTTATCGGGCGCCGCGGTTTCCTGTCAAGGCGGAGGTTTGCCGAAATCCAGTGCCGTCAAGCGTCGAGCTGGCGCCGGCGGAAAGCGGCCCTTGCCGGTTTTGTGTAGTCGTGCCTTCGTTGGGGTGTCGCGACATGCAGCCCTACAGGTCCGACCGAGCCGGCATTGGCGCCCCACAGAAAGGCGGCCCTTGCCGGCTTCGCGTGCAATGGCTACATGTCGGCAACAATTGGAGACCGGCATGCTCGCCCTCATTCAAACAATCGTCATGGCGCTTGACCTCTACTGGTGGATCATCATCGCCTCGGCGATCTTTTCCTGGCTCTACGCCTTCAACGTCGTCAATTCGAAGAACCAGTTCGTCGGCAGCATCGGCAACATGCTCTACCGGCTGACCGAGCCGGCGTTGCGGCCTATCCGCCGCTTCATGCCGGACCTTGGCGGCATCGACATCTCGCCGATCATCCTGCTTCTGATCCTGTTCTTCCTGCGGCAGTTTCTGCTCACCACGGTGGCGCCTCTGATCCTGTGAGCAGGATGACCTTATGAGCACGCCGTTTCGCCTGCGCGAAAACGGCGCCGACCTGTTTGTCCGGCTGACGCCAAACGCTGCGCTGGACAGGCTCGAAGGCTTCGAGACCACGGCGGACGGGCGAAGCCATCTGAAAGCGCGCGTCCGCGCCGTGCCGGAAAACGGCGCCGCCAATCATGCGCTCGAAAAGCTGCTGGCCAAGGCTCTGGGCGTGCCCGGGTCCGCTGTCTCGGTTGTCGCCGGCGGCACCGCGCGGCTGAAGACCGCGCGCATTGAAGGCGATCCGGCGACGTTGGCGAAAAGCATCGAGGCGCTCGGCCGCCAGTCCTGATGTCCTTGGCCGTAGGGGTTCAATCGCCCAATGGCAAACGCGGATCATCGACTTTCAACGTGTTCACGCTCTGCTTGATGCGGCGCAGATTTTCCAAAACCCGTGGTCCGCGCGTCTCGGCGACCGAGGTGACGATCATGTCGACGATCGACAGCAGCGCATAGCGCGACGATGTCGGCTTGTAGATGTTGCCGTCTTCGAGTGACTGGAAATGGATGACCGTGTCGGCGACCTTGGCGAGTGCGGAGTCCGGCGGGGTGATGGCGATCGTGGTGGCGCCATATTGCTGGGCGACCTGCACCGCATCGATGACCGATCGCGCATAGCCGGAGACCGAGAAGGCGATCAGCGTGGTGTCAGGGGTGGCAACGGCGGCGTACATGCGTTGCAACTGTCCGTCGATCTGCGCCAGCACCGACACGCCAAGCCTGAACAGCCGGTTCTGCATTTCGGTCGCCATCATGGACGAAATGCCACCGGAGCCGATGCACAGCACATTACCGGAAACAGCGATGCGCGCGGCGACGGCGACCAGCGTCGTCATGTCGAGGTTCTCGCTGGCGCGCTGGATGGCCGATATCGCCGCTTCGGTGATGGCGGAAGCGATGCGCTGTTCGCGGGCATCGCGGCTCAACGGCTCCGGCGACAGATACTGGCCGCCGATGGCGATGGCTTGCGCCAGATAGAATTTGAAGTCGCGCAGGCCCTCGCAGCCGAGGTTGCGGCAGAACCGCGTCACCGTTGGCTCACTGACGCCGACGCGGGCGGCAATTTCCGAGATCGCTGCCTTGGAGACGAAATCGAGGTCTGCCAAGACGAAGCCGGCCAGCTTGCGATCCGACTTCGTTCCGTCCTGCGACATCAGCTGCAGGCGCGTGATGATGTCGGCCGGCGTCTTCATGCTGCTATTTTCATAGAGGCAGCCCCGTCGCCTTGTCGAACAGATGGATGTTGCCGGGATCGACCGAGACCGGGAGCAGGTCTCCCGGCCTGACCGGCACCCTGTCACGGAACACGGCACGTACCGTATCAGCACCGATAGCGCCGTAGACATGGGTTTCGGAGCCGGTGGGCTCGACGACATCCACCCTGATCGCCATCGCGTCGACAGCCTCGCCGATGACAAAATGCTCGGGCCGGATGCCAGCCTCCACCGCGCTGTCCGCCGGCACCTGTTTGCCGGCAAGCGCAAGCCGCCCGCCACCGGCCGATTCGAACCAGGTTTTCTGAGCTGCCGCCTTGAGCGAACCGGACACAAAGCTCATCGACGGGGAGCCGAGGAAACTAGCCACGAACTTGTTGGCCGGCCTGTCATAGAGCTCCAGCGGCGCCCCCACCTGCTGGATCCTGCCGCGGTCCATCACGACGATGCGGTCGGCCATCGTCATGGCCTCGATCTGGTCGTGGGTGACGTAGACGATCGTCGATTTCAGCCGCTGGTGCAGCGCCTTGATCTCGACGCGCATCTGCACGCGCAATTGTGCGTCGAGGTTGGACAGCGGCTCGTCGAACAGGAACACAGACGGTTCGCGTACGATGGCGCGGCCCATGGCGACGCGCTGGCGCTGGCCGCCCGACAGCTGGCGGGGATAGCGGTCGAGATAGGAGAAGAGATTAAGGACGCCGGACGCCTTCTTGACCTTCTCGTCGACCACCGTGCGCGTCTCACCGCGTATCTTCGGGCCAAAGCCGATATTGTCAGATGCCTTCAGATGCGGAAACAGTGCATAGGACTGGAACACCATGGCGATGTTGCGCTGCTGCGGCGGCAGCGCGTTGGCGCGCACGCCGCCGATCAACAGGTCGCCGGAGGTGATCGTCTCCAGGCCGGCCAGCATGCGCAGCAAGGTCGACTTGCCGCAGCCGGACGGGCCGACCAGGACGACGAACTCGCCGCTCTTGATATCGAGGCTGATGTTCTCGAGGATCTTGTGCTGCCCGAAGGATTTCGACAGGTCGCGAAATTCGACGTCGGTCATGGTCACGCTCCCAGAATGTCGTCGATGAATGGCAGGCAACCGGCGGTCAGCCCCGCGTCCACGGGCATCACCACGCCTGTTATTCCCGATGCGCGATCGGACGCAAGGAAAGCGACGGCTTCCGCGACTTCCGAAGCGTTGACGATGCGGCCGAGCGGATAGAGCCGCTGCAGCTTGCCGAGGATTTCGGGATCCTTGGCAAGGCGGTGGTCCCAGGCGGCGGTGCGGATCGATCCGGGGCAGACGACATTGGCGCGCAGGCCGCTGCGGCCGAGTTCGACGGCGATCGCCTTGGCGTAAGCGTTGATGCCGGCCTTGGCCGCGGCATAGGCGGGATTGCCGAAATGCGCGATGGCATTGACCGACGAGATGAAGACGACACTGCCGGAGCCGCGGCCGGCCATCGCCTTGACCAGCGGGTCGGCGAAGTTCATCACGCCGGTCAGGTTGAGGTCGAGTTCCTGCTCTATTCTGTTGGGATCGAGCGCCGAAATCGTCTCTGCGCGTGTCCAGCCGGCATTGTTGATGAGAATGTCGGGCACGCCATCGCGGTCGAGGATCGCAGCGATCGCCGTGGTTATCGACGCCTTGTCGAGAAGATCGAAGACGTGGCGGGAGGCAAAATGCGGGCTCTTCAACGCCTCGCTCGACTGGTCGCAGCCTATGACCCTGGCGCCCCTTTGCGCCATCAGCGCCACGATCGCCGTGCCGAGGCCGCCGCCAGCACCCGTCACCACGACAGTCTTGCCCTCGAACTCGGTCCTGCCTTCGAACTTGGCCCTGCCTTCGAACTCGGATTGCGAAACCACCGTGCGTCATCCTCCGGGAGTTCTGACAGATCGTGCAAGGCCTAGGCCCGTAAATGTAATTAAGCAACAAAATAATCCGCTTGCAAGCCTTCAAATCATCGATAATGTAGGAAAGTCACATAATCTTCTGCTCCGGCAACGAAGAGGCGCGCAGGCGCAAAATCAAAATGGGAGAGATCAAATGAGCCTTGCAAAATGGACTGTCGGCCTGATGGCCGGAATGAGCACGCTGGCAATTGCGGCGCAGGCGGATGCGGGCGAGGTGCGGGTCACCGTGGCCGAGTACAGCGCCAAGACTGCTCCCTATTTCGCCGACGTCAAGAAGGAATTCGAGGCGGCGAACCCCGGCATCACCGTCAAGTTCGAAGTGGTGCCGTGGGATGTGCTGCTGCAGAAGCTGACCACCGACATCACCGCCGGCACCAATGCCGATCTGTCGATCATCGGCACGCGCTGGCTGATCGACTTCGTCCAGCAGGATGTCGCCGAGCCGCTCGACGGCTACATCAAACCCGACTTCAAGGACCGCTTCATCGATACCTTCCTGTCGCCCTCGATCATGGACGGCAAGACCTACGGCCTGCCGATCGCGGCCTCGGCGCGCGCCATGTACTACAACAAGGAGCTGTTCGAGAAAGCCGACATCGCCAAGCCGCCGGCAACCTGGACCGAGCTGCAGGACGATGCGCGCAAGATCAAGGCGTTGGGGGCCGGCACGTTCGGCTTCGGCCTGCAGGGCAAGGAGATCGAGACCGACGTCTATTACTATTATGCGATGTGGTCGCAGGGTACCGAGATCCTCAACAAGGACGGCACTTCGGGCCTGAGCACGCCAGGTGCGCTTGAAGCCGCCAAGCTCTACAAGTCGATGATCGACGAAGGCCTGACCGAACCCGGCGTCACCTCCAACAACCGCGAGGACGTGCAGAACCTGTTCAAGCAGGGCAAGGTCGGAATGATGATCACCGCACCGTTCCTGTCCAACCAGATCAAGGACGAGGCGCCGAACCTGAAATACGGCGTGGCGGCCATTCCCGCCGGACCGACCGGCGCGCGCGGCACTTATGGCGTGACCGATTCCATCATCATGTTTAAGAACTCCAAGAACAAGGACGAAGCCTGGAAGCTGCTCGATTTCCTGTTCACCACGGAGCAGCGCGCCAAGTTCACGCAAGGCGAGGGCTTCCTGCCGGTGAACAAGGAAGAGGCCAAGATGGACTACTACGTCAACAATGCCGATCTGGCAGCGTTCACCGCACTCCTGCCCGACGCCCGCTTCGCGCCGGTCATTCCGGGCTGGGAAGAAGTCGCCCAGATCACGTCGGACGCCATGCAGAAGATCTATCTCGGCGGCGACCCCGAGGCGGGCTTGAAGGACGCAGCCGCCAAGGCCAACACCGTGCTGAAGAAATAGGGCGTATCTCCCTGCGCCCGTGGCGCGCTCCACTCAGGCGGGGCGCGCCACCCCTTGGTTCCCGGCCCGGTGCGGCGGATCCGAAATTCGCATAAGCAGACCTTCTGATCCAGCGCACCGAGGTTGCAGGCCAGCAGATGCAAAATCGTTTCTTGCCCTATCTCCTGACCTTGCCCAGCCTGTTTCTGGCGGCGGTGGTCATCTTCTGGCCGGTCTGGGACCTGATCCAGATCTCGACGCATGAGGTCAGCCGCTTCGGCCAGCTTCGCGACTTCAACGACTTCGCCAATTTCGCGGCACTCGCTGCCGATCCCGATTTCACGGCCGCGCTCTGGCGCACCGGCCAATGGACGGTGATGGTGGTCGGCGGTGCGCTTCTCTTGTCGATCCCGGTGGCGATGATCCTCAACACCGATTTCTATGGCCGCGGCATCGCCCGCGTCATCATCATGCTGCCCTGGGCGGTGTCGCTGACCATGACCGCGGTGGTCTGGCGCTGGGCGCTGAGCGGCGAAAGCGGCATGCTGAATTCCGCGCTGATCGGCCTCGGTCTCATCGACCACAACATCCAGTGGCTGGCGAGTGCCGAGACCGCTTTCCCGATGCAGGTGCTGATAGGCATCCTGGTGACGGTGCCGTTCACGACGACGATCTTTCTCGGCGGGCTGTCGTCGATTCCGGACGATCTCTACGAGGCGGCGGCGCTCGAAGGGGCGACGCCGCTGCAGCAGTTCCGCGAAATCACCTTTCCGCTCCTGAAACCGTTCATCAACATCGCCATCGTGCTCAACACCATCTATGTCTTCAATTCCTTCCCGATCATCTGGGTGATGACGCAAGGCGGGCCGGCCAATTCGACCGATATCCTGGTCACCCATCTCTACAAGCTGGCCTTCCGCATCGGCAAGCTCGGCGAGGCATCGGCGGTGTCGCTGGTGATGTTCGCCATTTTGCTGGTCTTCACCATGATCTATGTGCGGCTGGCGATGCGGGAGCAACGCGCATGACGAGCAAGCTCAAGCGTTCCGTCATCGCGTGGCTGCTGCTGGCGCCGCTGATCGTGGTGACGCTCTTTCCCTTCGCCGTGATGTTCCTGACCGCGGTCAAGCCGAGGCCGGAAGTGCTGTCGCCGACCTGGTGGCCGAGCGAATTCCGCTGGTCGAATTTCTCCGACATGTGGGTGGCGACCGGCTTTGGCCAGGCGTTGCTCAATTCGCTCTACGTGTCTGTGATCGCCACCGTCGGCGCCATCCTGATCTCGGTTCCGGCGGCCTACGCAATGTCGCGCTTCCGCTTTGCCGGCTACGGCGCCTTGCGTCAGTTCCTGCTGATTTCGCAGATGATCTCGCCGATAGTGCTGGTGCTCGGCCTGTTCCGGCTGATGGCCGCCTGGGGCCTGGTCGAAAGCACGACGGCGCTCGGCTTCATCTACATGGCCTTCAACGTCGCCTTCACGGTGTGGATGCTGCAGAGCTATTTCGACACCATCCCGCGCGATCTCGAGGAAGCCGCTTGGATGGAAGGCGCCGGTCGCTGGCTGACCTTGCGCAAGGTGTTCCTGCCGCTGTGCCTGCCGGCGATCGCGGTGACCGCGATCTTCACCTTCATCAACGCCTGGAACGAATTCGTCGTGGCGCTCACCATGCTGCGCAGCCAGGAAAGCTACACGCTGCCGATCCAGGTGTTCTCGCTGGTCGCCGGCCGCTACACCATCGAATGGCATCACGTCATGGCCGCGACGCTGCTGGCGACCTTGCCGGTGGCCATCCTGTTCATCTGGCTGCAGCGCTACCTCGTTCGCGGGCTGGCACTCGGGGCGGTCAAATAGCGCCTATTCACGGACGGAGCTTTCATGCGTATTTTCACCGCCTCGCTGGCGACGGAAACCAACACCTTCTCGCCGGTGCCGACCGATAGGGCCTCGTTCGAGATGGCCTTCTATGCCGGGCCCGGCAAACATCCGGAAACACCGACGCTGTGCTCCTCGCCGATGGTTGTCCTGCGCCGGCGCGCTGTAGCCGAAGGCCTCGATGTCATCGAGGGCACCGCCACCTGGGCGGAGCCGGGCGGGCTGGTGCAGCGGCAGACCTATGAGGTGCTGCGCGACGAGATCCTTGGCCAGCTCAAGGCAGCGTTGCCGGTCGATGCCGTCATCCTCGGCCTGCATGGCGCCATGGTGGCGCAAGGCTATGACGACTGCGAAGGCGACCTGCTCGAACGGGTTCGCGCAATGGTCGGGCCGGAGGTGGTGATCGCCGTGGAACTCGATCCGCACAGCCATCTGACACCGAAGCGCGTGGCGGCCTCCGACATCCTCGCCTACTTCCTCGAATTTCCGCACACCGATTTCTATGAGCGCGGCGAACACGTCGTCGAGCTTGGGCTTGCGGCGGCGAGGGGCGAGATCAAGCCGGTCATCTCGACCTTCGATTGCCGCATGATCCAGGTCCTGCCGACCAGCCGCGAGCCGATGCGCTCTTTCGTCGACCGGATCAAGGCGCTGCACGGCAAGGACGGCGTGCTGTCGGTCTCCGTCATCCATGGCTTCATGGCCGCCGATGTGCCCGAGATGGGCACGCGCATCCTGGTCGTCACCGACAATGACAAGGCCAAGGGCGACGCGCTGGCGGAACGGTTGGGGCGGGAGCTCTACGCGCTGCGCGAGAAGACGGCGATGACGATGCTGAGCGCCGCCGACGGCATCGATCGGGCGCTGGCCGTGCGCGCCGAGAATCCGGGCAAGCCGGTGGTCATCGCCGATATCTGGGACAATCCCGGCGGCGGTGTGCCCGGCGACGGCACCTTCGTGCTGCGCCAGATGCTGGCGCGTAGCCTGGACAAATTCGCCGTGGCGACGATCTGGGATCCGATCGCCGTCACCTTCTGCCTGGCGGCCGGCGAGGGCGCGGTCATCAACCTGCGCTTCGGCGGCAAGGCCGGGCCGCAGGCCGGCGAGCCGATCGATGCGCGCGTGCGCGTGCTGAAGGCGGTTCCGGAGGGTTGGCAGAGTTTCGGGCCAAGCCGGGTGACGCTCGGGCCGACGGCGCTGGTCCGCCTCGAAGGCACCGAGGTAGACATCATCCTCAACACCAATCGCACGCAGACCTTCGAGCCGGATATCTTTTCCAACATCGGCGTCGATCCGCTGGCCAAGGACGTGCTGCTGATCAAGTCGACCAACCATTTCTACGCCGGCTTCGAGCCGATCGCCGCCGAGATCATCTATGTCTCGGCGCCAAGTTCATATCCCAGCAATCCGGCGGTGACCGATTACAAGAAGCTGACGCGGCCGGTGTGGCCAAGGGTGGCTGACCCTTGGAAGGATGCTGGTAATCTCCCCCCTTGAGGGGGAGATGTCGCCGAAGGCGACAGAGGGGGTCGTCTCTCGTGAAGCGCCAACCTTCTTCTGCCGCGGGAGGTCGAGCCCGGTCGGACCGACCCCCTCTGGCCGCTTCGCGGCCATCTCCCCCTCGAGGGGGGAGATTATTCGGTGCTATACCAGCCCGCGCTTGACCATCATCGCTTCCGGCGACGGCATCTTGCCGCGAAACGCCGTGTAAAGCTCCTCCGGATCCTTCGAACCACCGGCGGCGTAGATGTTCTTGCGCAGCCTCTCGGCGAGCGCCGGGTTGAAGGGGTCGCCGGTCTCCTCGAAGGCGGCGAAAGCGTCGGCATCGAGCACTTCCGACCACATGTAGGAATAATAGCCGGCCGAATAGCCTTCGCCGGAGAAGACGTGGCCGAAATGCGGGGTCCGGTGGCGCATGGCTATGGTGTCCGGCATACCAAGCTTTTCGAGCGTTTCGGTTTCGAAACGAAGCGGCGCTTCAGGCGCGTCCGCCCGCGCGTGATAGGCCATGTCCATCAAGGCGGAGGCGGTGAATTCTACTGTTGCAAAGCCGGCGCCAAACGTGCGCGCGGCCAGCATCTTGTCGAGCAGCGCCTTGGGCATCGGCTTGCCGGTCTTCACATGCAGCGCGTGTCTTTCCAGCACCGCCGGCACGGTCAGCCAATGTTCGTAGAGCTGCGAGGGCAGTTCGACGAAATCGCGGCTGACCGAGGTGCCCGAAACCGAGGGCCAGGTGACGTCGGTCAGCATGCCGTGCAGAGCATGACCGAATTCGTGGAACAGCGTTTTTGCCTCGTCCACCGACAGCAGCGCCGGCTCGCCCACCGGCGGCTTGGCGAAGTTCATGATGTTGTAGATGACCGGGCTCGCACCGCGACCGAGCCTGTAGCCGGATTGCAACGCGCTCATCCAGGCGCCCGAGCGCTTTGACGGCCGGGCGAAATAGTCGGCCAGGAACAGGCCGCGCTCGCTGCCGTCGGCATTCTTCACCACGAAGACGCGGGCGTCGGGATGCCAGGCCGCGATGCCCTTCTTCTCCTCGAAGGTGATGCCGAACAACCTTGTCGCGACGTCGAAGCAGGCATCGATGATCCGGTCGAGCTGCAGATAGGGTTTCAGCTCGGCCTCATCGAAGGCGAATTTTTCCGCGCGCAGTTTCTCCTGGTAGAAGCGCCAGTCCCATGCGGCGAATTTTTCATTGCTGCCGGCTGCGGTGGCCAGCCGCTGCAGCTCGGTTTGATCGGCGGCGGCTTTCTCCAGCGCTTTCTCCCAGACCGGGTCGAGCAGCGCGTGCACCGCCTTCGGAGTCTTGGCCATGGTGTCGTCGAGCTTCAGCGCGGCGAAGGAGCCGTAGCCGAGCAGCTTTGCCTTTTCGGCGCGCAGCTTCAGCATCTCGCGCACCACGTTCGTGTTGTCGGTGGCGCCGCCGTTCTGGCCACGCATGGTGAAGGCGCGGAAGGCGATCTCGCGCAGGTCGCGGCGTTCGGAGAAGGTCGAGAACGGCTCGTAGATCGAGCGCGACAGGGTGACGGCATAGCGGCCCTTCTTGCCACGCATTTCGGCGGCCTCGGCCATGGAGCTTTTCACGAAATCCGGCAGACCGATAAGGTCGGCTTCATCGAGAAACAGCGCCCAGTCGCGCTCGTCGGCCAGCACGTTCTGGCCGAAAGTCGTGCCGAGCGAGGACAATTCCTCGCTGATGCGTGCCAGCCGTTTCTTGCCGTCGGCGTCGAGCTTGGCGCCGGAACGGACGAAGCCCTTCCAGGTCTTTTCCAGCACCCGCAGGGTCTCTGCGTCGAGCTTCAGGCTCTCGCGGCGCTGGTAGAGATCGTCGATGCGGGCAAACAGCCGCTCATTCATCGAAATCGCCGAGAAATGCCTGGACATTTTCGGCGAGATGTCGCGCTCCAGCGCCTGGATCGTCTCGTTGGTGTAGGCGCCGGCGCGGCACCAGAAGATCGACGAGACGCGGTCGAGCGCTTCGCCGCCGAGTTCCAGCGCGGCAAGCGTGTTCTCGATGGTCGGCGCATCCTTGCAGCCGGCGATCGCCTCGATCTCGGCCTCGTGCGCCTTCAGCGCCGCGTCGAAGACCGGGGAGAAGTCGCCGTCACCAATGCGCGTGAAATCGGGCAGGCCGAGCGGCCCTTGCCACGCGGTCAGCGGATGGGCGGCGAGGTCGACGGCTTTCGTGGAAGGCATGGACAGTCTTTCGCTGGTGAGGGCAGGCAGGTGGATGGTACCCGATGTAGGGCGCGGCTGGCGGGCCCGCAATATGCGGATTTGGCCGATATCGGCCTCAGAAGCCGTCGCAGTTCTCGGCGATCGTGGCTTGCGAACTGGCGGTGATGCGGTTGTCGCTTACCGCGAAGGTTTCGTGCATCAGCATGTCGTTGTTGGGGAAATCGTAGCAGGCGACCACCGTGGTGACGCCGCCTTCGCTTTTCTCGACCCTGTGCCGGATTGCCGCACCGGCAACCGCACCTTTCCACTCGTCGATCGAAGCGATGAATTCCTGCTTGCTTTGCACGATGCCGAGGTCGTCCAGCTTGATGTGGACATCGTCGGCGAGCAGGTCGGACAGTTCGGTGCGGTCGGCGACCAGCAGCGCCGAATACCAGCGGCTGATGAGGGCACGATCATCGGCGCGGGCGGCAATCGCTACCAGCAGCGCGGCCGCCGTCAAAACGATCGACCGGATGTTCACCACCTTGCGCGCCGCTGTGTTCATCCCAGCTCCGGCCGTTCGAAATCGCCGGTCTCCTTGTTCATCGTCCAGAGTTCGCCGGTCGAGATATCGAACCAGGCCCCATGCAGCGACAGTCGCCCCTTGCCCTCGAGAATCGAGACGCAGGGAAAGGTCCGGAGATTGGCGATGGAATAGCGGATCGAGATGCGCTCCAGCGCGGTCTGGCGCTCCGACGCGGTCATGAAGGTGCTGGAGGAGACGGTTTCGGCCGCCGGCGCGATCAGGCTCATCCACTTGCCGATGAAGTCGCCCGGCGAAAGCGGCGCTGAATTGGTGTCGAGCGCTGCACGGATGCCGCCGCAGCGGCCATGGCCCATGACGACGATGTTCTTGACCTTGAGGCTCTGCACGGCGAATTCAAGCGCCGCCGAGGTCGAATGGAACTCGCCGTCGGGAGCATAGGGCGGCACCAGATTGCCGACATTGCGCAGCACGAAGAGTTCGCCGGGCCCGGCGTCGAAGATCGCCTCGGGCGCCGAACGAGAATCGCAGCAGGCGACGATCATCGTCTCCGGCGCCTGGCCTTCCCGAGCGAGATCGCGATAGCGCCCGCTCTCTGTGAGATAGCGGCCATTCATGAAATTGCGGTAGCCGGCGAGAAGATGTTCAGGGAGATGGGACATGGGCGGCGTCTGGAGCCTTTCCGGGTTGGATGCGGCAGCTCGTTGCGGTCTAGAGAGGCTCTAGCGGCAAAAGCCGGTCGCGAGCAATGCAGAATTATGAGGGCTGGCTAGAAATGCCATGCATCGAGCGCAACCTTGGCCAACAGCGTTACGCCCAGATGGCGACAGGAATGCCAAAGCTGTCGCGGCCCGGCGGGTCGGGCAGCGGCCGTGCCTCACCGCTGGCGATGCGACCGGCGATCAGCATCATTGCGGCCGCGTCGAGGAAATCATCGGCGGCTGCGCCGCGCGGTGGCGGCTGGTCGAGAAAGCCCGTCTCATAGCCATGCCGGCAAAGCAGAGCCTTGCGTTCCGTCATGCCGGCCGGATTGATGCTGCCCTTGATCTTCTTCGGCAGTTGCATGGCCTGATCGCCGTTCAAGCGGCAGAAAGCGACTTCCGGATGTGATTCGTAGACGCGGCCGCGCAAATCGGGTCGCGCGATCAGCAGGGCGTCGATCTCGCGAATCTTGGCAAAAATGCCGAAGGCCTGGATCGAGACGCCACGCGGCGGGTCGGATGTGGTCATGGCCACCTCGCTTGCCCTGATGTGCGCGGCATACCAGGCTTCGATGGTGGTGAAGCCGTTGGTGTCGGCATAGAGCGCGGCGCGGGAGGGGATCGAGAAGACGCTGGATTGGCGTGCCCCGAGCAGCGGCCGCACCAGCGCTTCGGGGCCGCGACCGCCCTTGCCCGAAAACTCGGGCAGGCCGATCGGCATGTCGACAGCGATGACAGTATCTGTGGGAAGCGATGCGAGCAGGGCGGTGAAGGTTGCAAAGACACCGACCGACGGTGCCATGCCAGAAGCGCGCCGGACGGCGATCCAGCCGGCCTTGCAGCCGTCGACGCCGACAAGCACGGCCTCAGTCGACGTCACGCCCGGCGGCCCCGCCCCGGATGCGTGAGGTGGCGAAGCTGGACCATCGCCATCGGATGCGACAGGCTCTGCGCATCGGTTTCGAGCTGCAGTTCGTCGCCGCCGCGCTTGGCGGTGCGCGCCAGGATCTCGTAGACCGCCGCCGTCGTCGATTGCAGCGCCTTGATCGGCGGCTGGCCGGACAGGATACGTGCCAGATAGACGGCCGCCGTCAGATCGCCCAGGCCATTCGGCGGCTTGTCGATCAGGCGATGTTCGGCGAGCAGCGCCTGGCTGCTATCGAGCAGGAGATTGCCGGTGCCGCCCGTCATCATGGACGGCGCAGAGGTGACCAGCATGGTCAATGGTCCGGCGTGGAGCGCTGCCGCGATCGCCGATTTCAGGTCGGGCAACGCGGCGCCGGCCATCCATTCCAGTTCGTAGCGGTTGGGGGTGGCTATGTCGGCGATCGGCATCAGCCGGTCGCGCATGGCTATGGCGGTTGGCTCGGGCACATAGAGGCCGCCCGAATCACCCATCACGGGATCGCAGATATAGACGGCGCCGGGCGTCCTTGCCTTGACCGCGGCGACCAGCGAGGCGACGGCCTCAGCCTGGCCGGCCTCGCCGAGATAGCCGGACAACACGGCGCCGACTTCACCCAGCCATGGCGCCCGCTCGAGATCGGCCATCAGCGCCTTGAATTGGTCGAGCGGCGGCACGATGCGCGTTGCCCGGCCATGGCCGGGATGCCAGGGCAGGATGACGGTCGGCACCGCCCAGACCGGGAAACCCAGGGTCTCCAGCGCAAAGACGGCGGCACGGTTGCCGACCGAGCCGCGCGCGACATGGCTGGAAATGACGATGACCGCACGCGGCGCGTCGGTTTGTTCGGCGCTCATTGTCGTTTGATTCCTAACTGCCCCGGATGACGTAAAGCACGAGCCAGACCATCAGGCCCAGCGCCAGCAGCAGGCCCAGCGTGCGGCCAAAGCGGGTGCCCCAGACTTCGATCGGATCGGCGCGATCGGCATCGGCCGCGGTAGCGTGATCGTGCATGCCTTTCGCGGCCCGCCCCGCAAACGAGTCGCCGGCCGGATCCGTCTCGTGCGCGATGCGCTCGAGGATACGGCGCGATTCCTTCTCGCTGTCCTGGTGCTCCGCCATGATGATGTCCCGTTTTGCAGGACCTTATCGCGTTCGTACGGCCAATCACAGAGCCTTGCAGCGGCATTGGGCATGCCAGGCGAGGGCTGCCGGCCCGGGCGGTTTTCTTGCGCGCTGATTGTGGTAATGCTTCGCGTGCAACTTCTACCGAGGGACCCCATCATGTTTGCCCAGCGCCTTGCCTCGCCGTCCACGTTCCGCACGCTGCCCGCCTTCCTGATGATGGCGATCGTGCTGCCGCTGCTTGCCGGCTGCGGCTACAACACCATCCCCACAGCGGAAGAAAACGCCAGGGCGGCATGGAGCGAGGTGCTGAACCAGTATCAGCGCCGCGCCGACCTCATCCCCAACCTGGTCGAGACGGTGAAGGGTTATGCCTCGCACGAAAAGGATACGCTCGACGCGGTGGTCGAGGCACGCGCCAAGGCAACGCAGATCACGGTAACACCGGAAACGCTGAAGGATCCCGAAGCCCTCAAGAAGTTTCAGGATGCCCAGGCGGGGCTGACCAGCGCGCTGTCGCGGCTGATCGCGGTCTCGGAGGCCTATCCCGACCTCAAGGCCAATCAGAATTTCCTGGCGCTGCAAGCCCAGCTCGAAGGCACCGAGAACCGCATCGCGGTGTCGCGGCGCGACTACATCCAGGCGGTCAGGGACTACAATCTGACGCTGAGGACCTTTCCCTCGGTGCTGTGGGCGACCTTCTGGTTCCGCGGCAACGAGCCCTTTGCCAATTTCACCGTCGCCGAAGACAAGATGCAGCCGCCGAAGGTCGATTTCGGCACGAAGCAGGGCGGGTGAAGGACGCATGGTGAGCTTGGTCATTGTCGACCTTGTGTTCCTTCACACCCCCCTCTGTCCTGCCGGACATCTCCCCCGCAAGGGGGGAGATCGGCTGCTTTGGCGGATTGGCCAATTTTCAACATCACAGGAAAAGAGCCGTCAGTGAAGACAGCCAATCTCCCCCCTTGCGGGGGAGATGTCCGGCAGGACAGAGGGGGGTGCCAAGAAACGCCAGCCTGACATTCTTGGCTGTCATTCTCAGCTTCCTCTTCCTGCCACTCGCCATCGCCGCCGATCTCCCCGTCCTGACCGGCCGTGTCGTCGACAATGCCGGCATCCTCGATGCCGCGACCAAGGCGGCGCTGACGCGGAAGCTCGCCGACTTCGAGACAAAAGGCTCCGACCAGATCGTCGTCGCGACGATCCCCAGCCTCGACGGCGAGGAGATCGAGCCCTACGCCAACCGGCTGTTCCGCTTCTGGAAACTCGGCCAGGCGAAGGAAAACAACGGCGTGCTCCTGCTGGTCGCCCTGAACGACCGCAAGATGCGCATCGAGGTCGGTTATGGGCTGGAAGGTACGCTGACCGACCTGCATACCAAGCTCATCATCGAAAGCGACATGGTGCCGGCCTTCCGTGCCGGCGATTTCTCCGGCGGTATCAGCAAAGCCGTAGACGACATGATCATGGTGCTGGAAGGAAATCCGGAGGAGCTGGAGGCGCGCGGCGAGCGCAACCAGGAGGCGCCTTTCGAGTCCGACGACCTGTTCTTCACCGTGTTCATCGGCATATGGATAACCATTATGGTCGGCAGTCTTGCTGTCTCCATCTTGCCGCCGATCTTCGGCCAGAAGCTCGGTCCTGGCCGCTACCGCTGGCTCGGCATGACCTTCGAGCCAAGCCGGCGATCCTCCCGTGGTGGCTGGTCGTCGGGAAGTTCCAGCGGCGGCTGGTCTTCGGGGTCAAGCAGCGGTGGAGGCTTTTCCGGCGGCGGCGGTTCGTCCGGCGGCGGCGGCTCGTCGGGAAGCTGGTGATGGCATGACGATACCCAGCATCAGCCTGTCGAAACACGACCGCCTCGCCTCGGCCGTCCTGATTGCCGCGGTCGTGCTGTTCTCCTGCGTCATGGCCTACGCGGCCGACCTGCCGGCGCTGACCGGCCGTGTCGTCGACAATGCCGGCATCATCGATGCCGCGACCAGGGCGGCGCTGACCCAAAAACTCGCCGACTTCGAGACAAAAGGTTCCGATCAGATCGTCGTCGCGACGATCCCCAACCTTGATGGCGAGGAGATCGAGCCCTACGCCAACCGCCTGTTCCGCTTCTGGAAACTTGGCCAGGCGGGCGAGAACAATGGCGTGCTCCTGCTGGTTGCCCCGAACGACCGCAAGATGCGCATCGAGGTCGGTTATGGGCTGGAAGGTACGCTGACCGACCTGCACACCAAGTTGATCATCGAAAACGACATGGCGCCGGCCTTCCGCGCCGGGGACTTCTCCGGCGGTATCAGCAAAGCCGTCGATGACATGGTCATGGTCCTGGAGGGCAATCCCGAAGAACTGGAAGCGCGAGGCAAGCGCAATCCCGCCGATGACGGCACGTCCATCGATCCGATCGTTGCCGTGTTCCTGATCCTGTGGGCGACGATGTTTTTCGGCGGGTTGGCGATGGCGTTCCTGCCGCCGATGTTCGGCACGAAGCTGTCGCCGGGCGTGTACAGATGGCTGGGCATGACGTTTCGTTACGGCCGTGGGCCGAGCGGGTACTCGGGCAGCAGCGGCTGGACAACGGGTTCGTCTTCGGGCGGCTGGTCGTCGGGGAGCTCCGGTGGTGGTTGGTCTTCGGGATCAAGCGGCGGTGGCGGGTTTTCCGGTGGCGGCGGCTCATCGGGTGGTGGCGGTTCTTCAGGAAGCTGGTGAGACATATCATGGCAACACGACCAATCAGCCCGCAGGATCATGAGCGCATCGCAACCGCGATCCGCGGCGCCGAGGAGAAAACCGACGGCGAGATCTACTGCGTCGTGGCCCATGCCAGCGACGGCTATTTCTTCCCGGCCGCCTTCATGGCGACCGTGTGCATGCTGATCGTCAGCCTGGCGGTCGGCTACGGTCTGGAGGCCTGGTGGCTGTCGATCCGGCTGCCGCATTTCGTACTCGCCCAGCTCCTGGCGCTTGCCTGCGTGCTGGCCTTGTTGTGGGCGCTGCCCGGCCTGCGCATCCATCTGGTGCCGAGGCGGCTGCGCTACCAGGCGGCGCACGCCAACGCGGTCAAGCAGTTCCTTGCCCGCAACGTCCACCGCACCACGGCGCGCACCGGCGTGCTGGTCTTCGTCTCGATCGCCGAGCGCTATGCCGAAGTGGTCGCCGATTCGGGCATCGACGCCAAGGTCGGCCAGCATGTCTGGGACGGTGTCGTGCGCGACTTGACCGCGCATGCCGGCGACGACCGGCTTGCCGACGGCTTCGTCAAGGCGATCGAGCAGGTGGGTGCGGTACTGGCCGAGCATTTCCCGGTCACAGTGGGCGACAGCAACGAACTCGACGACCATTTGGTCGAAATCTGAGTCCTTCCAGTGAAGCTTCGAGGGCCCTGTCTTAGGTGGTGACCGCCTGTGAGAAAGCAGCCGGCGGGCCGCCGGGACTCTTGCAATCGGGCGATGCGGGTTTATGGTTAACAAATCATGAATACGCTGACGATCGACATCCGGAAAGCCGACCCGCGCGATGCCAGTGCCATCGCCGAGGTGCATCTGGAGGCCTGGCGCGGCGCCTATTCCGGCATCATTCCGCACCGCACCCTGACATCGATGATCAACCGTCGAGGCGCCGACTGGTGGGCGAATGCGATTCGCCGCGCCGCCACCGTCCTGGTCGTCGAGATCGGCGGCAAGATCGCCGGCTATGCGACGATCGGCAAGAACCGCGCCCGCGAACTGCGCCAGCAAGGCGAAATCTACGAATTGTACCTGCGGCCGGAATATCAGGGCATCGGGCTTGGCAGCCGCCTGTTTTCGGCAGCCAGGGCGCGCCTGGCCGACCATGGGCTGAAAGGCATGGTCGTGTGGGCGCTGGAAGACAACCAGAACGCGCTTGCCTTCTATGCCGGCGCCGGCGGCCGCGATGTAGCCGAAGGCGTCGAGATCTTCGAGCAGAAGGCGCTCAAGAAGGTCGCTTTCGTCTGGGAATGACAGCCCGGCCTTTCGGCCATTGCGTCTCCCGATTTCAGCCAGCACCATTCGCCGCATTGCACCATGACGCGCCGCCCGCTATCGATCGTCCATCGAGAGAGGGATTTAAGCCATGCGCATCGAAGCCATAGCCAGCGGAAAGAATCCGCCTGAGGACGTCAACGTCATCATCGAGGTGCCGATCGGCGGCGAGCCGATCAAGTATGAGATGGACAAGGAAGCCGGCACGCTGTTCGTCGACCGCTTCCTGCACACCTCGATGCGCTACCCCGGCAATTACGGCTTCGTGCCGCACACGCTGTCGGGCGACGGCGATCCGATCGACGTGCTGGTCTGCAACACGCGCGCCCTGGTGCCGGGCTGCGTCATCAACGTCAGGCCTATCGGCGTGCTGATCATGGAAGACAATGCCGGCCAGGATGAGAAGATCATCGCCGTGCCGTCGCCGAAACTGACGCTGCGCTACGAGAACGTTACCGAATACACCCAGCTGCCCGACATCACGCGCCAGCAGGTGCAGCACTTCTTCGAGCACTACAAGGATCTCGAGCCCGGCAAATGGGTCAAGATCGAAGGCTGGCACGATTCCAAATATGCCAAGAAGATGATCGTCGAGGCGATCGAGCGGGCCAAGGCGAGCAAGTAGCTGGGCTCAGGCTCTGCGGAGCATCAACCCCGCAGGGCCTAGGCTTCGCGAGGCCCCTCGACTTCGTCATACCAGGGCGGAGCAGCCGCGAAGCGGCGTCGCGGAGACCCTGGTATCCATGCCGTGACGCTCGGTGAAGTGCGCGGCTAAGCAGAATTCTGCACCGTTGTGGTGTTGTTGGTGTCGCGGCATGGATCCTCGGGTCTGCGCTGCGTCGCTACGCTCCTTGCTGCCCGTGGATGACGAAGTCAAAGGCGTTTCGGCCAATCCCAACGTGTGCGACCTGCATGTGGCAGAAGTTCCGTGCTAAGCAACTGATCTAGTTATCCACCCGGCCGAAAGCCGGCACGTTGCCGATGACAGTGCGCCTGTCCTTGCCACAGGCGAAGGTCCGCGCCTTGTCGTCGGCAAGCTTGCGCGCCTGATCGTTGGCGGTGGGATTGCCCGTGGCCAGCACCAGGCCGACGGTGCAGCCGTCGCGGGCGTCCATCTGGCCGACCTTGGCGACGAGCAGCACCTCGGTCGGCTTTTTCTCGTCCTCGGGATTGCTGATCGAGCGGCGATGGATGGCGGCATAGGGCACTGCCGTGTCGCCCTTGGTTTCGATGCGCCATTCGATCTTGGCTCCGGACGAATTGAAGCCGGAAAAGCTTTCCCAGACCGTCGTCATGTCGCCGCCGGGCGGAAAGCCGTAGAACAGCGATTCACGCGCGTCGTCATAGGCGATCAGTACGGGATAGCCGCGATAGCCCGAACAGGCGAGTTCGGCCCAGTCGCCGTCGCCTTCTTCTGCCTGCGCGTAGGTCACGCAGTCCGTTTTCGAATCCAGATCGGTGTAGGCGCTGGACATGCCGTCGGCTTGCGCCACCTGACCGAGACCGACCAGAACAAGCGGGATCAGAATGGCACGCATGGCGGTCAATCTCCGTTGCAAGCCGCCGCAGCGTAGCGTCAAACGCTATTTCTTCAAGCTCGCTTCAATCAGCAGGTCGGCGTTGCGGGCGACCGCTTGCGCCGGACCGCCGAGCCCGAACAGCTGGCCGCTGATATAGGCGCCCTCGATCAGCAGCAGCAGGCCGTCGCCGAGCGTGTCAGGGTCTTGCGCGCCCATCGCGGCCGCCATGGCGCGCAGCCGGCGGCGCAGTTCCTGCTTGTTGGCCTCGCTGACCACGCGGGCCGGATGGCTGTGGTCGGGATATTCGACCGCCGCGTTGGTCATGCCGCAGCCGCGATAATCCGCCACTTGCGTGCGTTTGCCGATGCGGGTCAGGAAAGCCTTGATCTGTGCGCGCGGGTCGCCGGGATGAGCGGCGACCGCCTCGTCGAAACGCCCCCAATATTCAAGATCGTACTGCCTGAGATAGGAGGCGGCCAGTTCATCCTTGGACGGAAAGCTGCGATAGAGGCTGGGCTTGGTGACGCCGGCACGTTTGACGATCTCGTCGACGCCTATCGCCCTGATACCGCGCCGGTAGAACAGGTCATACGCCACATCGAGGATCTTCTTGGCTGCTTTCGGCGGCGCCGACGCATGACCGTCGCTGATGGTCAGATCAATATTTTTGTCCGTTGGCATCGTGTGGCTCGATTGACAATGTTACCGATCGGTACGTATACATACTCCACCTGCAACGTACCGGTCAGTAACATGATAGCTCAATCCCGCCCATTTGGCCAGCGCTACGCTTTCGTCGTGGTCGGCGTCATCTTCCTTAGCCTGCTGGTCGCGGCCGGTCTGCGGTCCGCTCCCTCTGTCATGATGCTGCCGCTGGAGACCAGTTTCGGCTGGCGGCGCGACATCATCTCGCTGGCCGCAGGTGTCGGCATCCTGCTTTACGGCCTGACGGGGCCATTTGCCGCGGCCCTGATGGAGCGCATCGGGCTGCGCCGCACATTGCTGGCCTCGCTGGTGGTGATGTCGGGCTCCACGGCGCTCAGCTTGCTGATGACCAAGCCGTGGCATTTGTTCATCACTTGGGGCGTGTTCTCGGGCATTGGTTCCGGCGCTGTCGCCAGCGTGCTCGGCGCGACCATCGTCAACCGCTGGTTCAAGACCAATCGCGGCCTTGTCATGGGATTGATGTCGGCTTCCAGCGCCTCGGGCATGCTGGTGTTCCTGCCGCTGATCGCCGCTCTGGCGCAGTCGGGCGGCTGGCAGCCGGTTGTCATCGCGGTCGCGATCGCGACCGCTGCCCTGATACCGCTGGTCTGGCTGCTGGTGCCGGAGCGGCCGGCATCGATCGGCATGGTGCGCTACGGCGCCGAGGCTGACGACGTGCCGCCCACTCCGCCTGCGTCACAGGGCAATTTTCTGGCGCACACGCTGAACACCCTGCGCCGCGCCGCCGGCACCCGCGTCTTCTGGTATCTGTTCGCCACCTTCTTCGTCTGCGGCTTCACCACCAACGGGCTGGTCGGCACGCATCTGATCGCGTTCTGTGGCGACATGGGCATCGGCGAGGTGCAGGCCGCCGGCCTGCTGTCGATGATGGGTATCTTCGACCTGATCGGCACGACACTGTCCGGCTGGCTCACCGACCGCTACGACCCGCGCAAGCTGCTCGGCGTCTATTACGGCATTCGCGGCCTGTCGCTGATCTACCTGCCCTATTCCGGCTTCTCGGCGACCAGCCTGATCATCTTCGCCGTGCTCTACGGCCTCGACTGGATCGCCACCGTGCCGCCGACGCTGCGGCTCGCCAATGAGGCGTTCGGCGACCGCAGCGGGCCGATCGTGTTCGGCTGGATCGTCGCCGGACACCAGATCGGTGCGGCGACAGCCGCCGCCTTCGGCGGCACCATGCGCGAGTTGCAGGGCAATTACGAACTGGCGTTCCTGATCGCCGGCATGACGGCAATCGCCGCCGCCTGTATCTCGCTGCTGATCAACACCAGCAAGCCAGCTTTCGAGCCAGAGCCGCAGGCGGCTTGAAGCTCGGCGACGGAGCAAATCTCCCCCTCGAGGGGGAGATGGCCGCGAAGCGGCCAGAGGGGGCGGTCCGACCGGGCTCGGCCTCCTGGTGCAGATGGAGGCTGGCGCTCCATGCGCGGCGACCCCCTCTGTCGCCTTCGGCGACATCTCCCCCTCGAGGGGGGAGATCACCCGCCTGTTGATCGTCAGAAAAACTTCATCATTTCGAGATGTCCCTGAAACATTGACGCTGGATTTTGGTGGCACCGTTCAAGCCATCCAGGAGACAGCCGTGAACAAGCTTTCGATGACCCGCCGCGCTTTCGTCACTTCCGCCGGCGCCGTTGGCCTGGCCGGCGTTTCGGGTCTGGCGCTGCCCTACTATTCGCGCGCCAATCAGCGGCCGGCCTTCACCCATGGCGTCCAGTCCGGCGATGTCGACGCAACCAGCGGCATGGTGTGGACGCGCACCGATCGCCCTTCGCGCGTCATGTTCGAAGTGTCGTCGACGGAGAATTTTGCCAATGCGACGCGCCTGGCGCCTCTCGATACGTCGCCGGCCAGCGATTATACGGTCAAGCGGCTGCTCACCGACCTCGCTTCCGACCAGGACATCTTCTATCGAATGACGGCAGCCGACCTCGCCGACATCAACGCCGTTTCGGAGCCGATCACCGGCCGTTTCAGGACGGCGCCAGCCTCGAAGCGCGACATCCGCTTTGCCTGGTCCGGCGACACCGCCGGCCAGGGCTGGGGCATCGATGAGACCGGCATGAAGACCTACGCCACGATCGGCAAGCACACGCCCGACTTCTTCCTGCATTCGGGCGACACCATCTATGCCGACGGCGCCATGAAGGACGAGGTCGACCTGCCCGGCGGCGGCAAGTGGAAGAACGTCGTGTTGATCGACGGCAAGCGCAAGGTCGCCGAGACGCTGGATGAATACCGGGACCAGTGGAAATACAACATGATGGACGGGAACGTGCTCGGCCTGAGCGCCATCTGCCCGACTTTCTACCAGTGGGACGACCATGAAGTGCTGAACAACTGGTCGGATTCCAAGGATCTCAGCGCCGACAACCGCTACACGGAAAAATCCATCCACGTGCTGGCGGCCCGCGCGGCGCGGGCTTTCCACGAGATGACGACGATCCGCTACGAACCTTCCGAGCCCGGCCGCGTCTATCGCAAGATCGCTTACGGGCCGTTGCTCGACGTGTTCTTCCTCGACATGCGCTCCTATCGCGGCCCCAATGGTCCGGACATGCAGGATGAGATGACGCCGCAATCGCGCATGCTGGGCGAACAGCAGACGAGATGGCTGAAGCGCGAACTGGCGAATTCGAAGGCGACCTGGAAAATCATCGCCGCCGACATGCCGCTCGGCCTCGTCGTCTGGGACGACGGCACCAAGAAGGTTGGCGCCGAAGCGGTCAGCAATGGCGACAATGGCTTGCCAAAAGGGCGCGAGCTCGAGATCGCCGACCTGCTGCGCTTCATAAAGAATGCCGGCATCAGCAACACCGTCTGGCTGACCGCCGACGTGCATTACACGGCCGCGCACTACTACAACCCGGACAAGGCGCAGTTCCAGGAGTTCAATCCGTTCTGGGAATTCGTCTCGGGTCCGATCCATGCCGGCACGTTCGGGCCGAACGATTTCGACATGACGTTCGGTCCGGAGCTGAAGTTCATCAAGGCGCCGACCGCCGAACAGGGACAGAATCTGCCGCCCTCGGCCGGGCTGCAATTCTTCGGGCTGGTCGATATTTCAGGCGCCAGCGAGCAGATGACGGTGCGGCTGATGGATCGCGACGACAATGAACTCTACAAGGTGACGCTCGACCCGGTGCGGTCGGCATAAGCGCGCGCTGATGGAAAGGTGTCGCGCACGTCTAGAGCGCGCGGTGTCTCAGTCCGGGTAGCAGACCATGGGGATATTCGGCCAGACGGCGCTGTCGCAGTTGGCGGCGTCCTGCCGCTGCTTGAAGGCGGCGCTGACCGGGCCGGTCACCATCGGGTCGACGCCGTCGGGCGCGTCGGCGAAAATCTGCTCGGCCGACTGGGCCTCTGACGGCAAGGTAGGCCGTGATTCCTTCATCGTCGCGGCCGACTGCGCGGCGTTGGCCGCCAGCAGGACGGCGAAGGCAACTGAGGCGATGAGCGGCCAAAATCGGTTGAGTTTATCGGTCATGACGTTCGAACTGTCTGGGCCCCGAAGGGTTCCCGCCTTGGTTAACAAAATCATCTCACACGCAGATGCTTAAGATTTGATGAGTATTTGGTGACGCGCCTCCTCTTTCGCAACTGCGAAAAACCCTGTATGAGCCGCGCAACCGAAAGAGGCAGCGCCTTTGGCCTGCTGCCTGCAACGCTTCCGAGACCAGAACATGAAAATCCGTAATATCGCGATCATCGCGCACGTCGACCATGGAAAGACCACCCTGGTCGACCAGCTTTTGAAGCAGTCCGGCTCCTTCCGAGATAATCAGCGCGTCGCCGAGCGCGCCATGGATTCCAACGACCTCGAAAAGGAACGCGGCATCACCATCCTGGCCAAGGCGACTTCGGTCGACTGGAAGGATACCCGCATCAACATCGTCGACACCCCCGGCCACGCCGATTTTGGCGGCGAGGTCGAACGCATCCTGTCGATGGTGGACTCAGCCATCGTGCTGGTCGATGCCGCCGAAGGGCCGATGCCGCAGACCAAGTTCGTCGTCGGCAAGGCGCTCAAGGTCGGCCTGAAGCCGATCGTCGTCATCAACAAGATCGACCGTCCGGACGCCCGTCATGTCGAGGTGGTCAACGAGGTGTTCGACCTTTTCGCCGCGCTCGACGCCACCGACGAGCAGCTCGACTTCCCGATTCTGTACGGTTCAGGCCGCGATGGCTGGGTTTCGGAAAATCCGGAAGGACCGAAAGACCAGCAGCTGGCGCCGCTGTTCGACCTTGTCATCAAGCATGTGCCGGAGCCGACCGTTCATCCCGGCCCGTTCCGCATGATCGGTACCATCCTGGAAGCCAATCCGTTCCTCGGCCGCATCATCACCGGCCGCATCGAGAGCGGCACGCTGAAGGCCAACCAGCCGGTCAAGGTGCTGCACCATGACGGTACCCAGATCGAAACCGGCCGTATTTCCAAGATCCTGGCCTTCCGCGGCCTTGAGCGCCAGCCGATCGAAGAAGCGCAGGCGGGCGACATCGTCGCCATTGCCGGCCTGTCGAAGGGCACCGTCGCCGACACGTTCTGCGACCTGAGCGTGAGCGAACCGCTGCATGCGCAGCCGATCGATCCGCCGACCGTGACCATGTCGTTCCTGGTCAACGACAGTCCGCTGGCCGGCACCGAAGGCGACAAGGTGACCAGCCGCGTCATCCGCGACCGCCTGCTGCGCGAAGCCGAAGGCAATGTCGCGCTGAAGATCGAGGAATCGCCTGACAAGGATTCGTTCTTCGTCTCCGGCCGCGGCGAATTGCAGCTGGCCGTGCTGATCGAGACGATGCGCCGCGAAGGCTTTGAAATCGCCGTGTCGCGTCCGCGCGTCGTCATGCAGAAGGGCGAGAACGGCGAATTGCTGGAGCCGGTCGAAGAAGTCGTCATCGACGTCGATGAGGAGCATGCCGGCGTCGTCGTGCAGAAGATGTCCGAGCGCAAGGCCGAGATGGTCGAACTGCGCCCATCCGGCGGCAACCGCCAGCGCATCGTCTTCCACGCGCCGACCCGTGGCCTGATCGGCTACCAGTCGGAGCTGTTGACCGACACGCGCGGCACCGCCGTGATGAACCGGCTTTTCCATGCCTATGAGCCCTACAAGGGCGAGCTGCCGGGCCGCACCAATGGCGTGCTGATTTCCAACGAACAGGGCGAATCGGTCGCCTACGCCATGTGGAACCTGGAAGATCGCGGCCCGATGGTCATCGATCCGGGCGTCAAGGTGTATCAGGGCATGATCATCGGCATCCATAGCCGCGACAATGATCTTGAAGTGAACGTGCTCAAGGGCAAGAAGCTGACCAACATCCGTGCCGCCGGCAAGGACGAGGCGGTCAAGCTGACCCCGCCGATCCGCATGACGCTGGAACGCGCCCTGGCTTGGATTCAGGACGACGAACTGGTCGAAGTGACGCCGAAGACCATTCGGCTGCGCAAGCTCTATCTCGATCCGAACGAGCGCAAGCGGTTCGAAAAGTCGTCCAAGGTGGTCGGCGCGGCGTAAGCTCTCTATTTTCCAACAACCGAGAGGGGCGGAGCAACCAGTGTTCCGCCCCTTTTTCGTTCATCCACCAGCAGCCGAGATGATGGCCTGCCGATCGGTCTCGCCGGCCAGATCGATGCGGATCGCGATTCCCGCGCGGGCCGGCTTGCGCAGGGCCTTTGCTCCATCCGGGTCAACGATGAGCAGCCGCTTCTCCTCCAGCGCCTGAAGCCGTGATCGCGAGATGCCAAGTTCGCTGGCGAGCAGCCGGTCGAGTCGCAGCGATGTCGGCATTTCGAGCCCAAGCTGGATTTCCAACACTGTCGCGGCTTCCCTGGTGTCGCCGAGCCTGCGCTTGTGGACGCTGACATCGGGGAACTCCTCGACGCGCCCGATCCGGTTGCGCAACGCGATTACATCGAAGGCATGACGATGAGCGAGTGCAGGATCGTTGCTTTCGAGTGCCGCCAGCAGCGCCGGGTCGATGTCGCGGCGGTTGCAGCGCTCGAAAATGCCGAAATTCCAGGAGTTGTCGCAGTCGATGCAGCGATAGATCAGCCACACGTCGATGCGTTTGCCATTGGCGTTGACGCGGAATTTCCCGCTGCTGCAATAGGCCTTCACAGTGCCGCAGCGATTGCAGCTGATGAGCGGCCGAGGTGGGGTTTTGGGTGCGATCGTCCAATGGATACGCAGTGGTCCAGACATGCCGATAAGCCCTTCCCGTCGGGAAGTTCATCAGGCCGGCGATGTCGAGATGCCCATGCGGGCACGGCGTGGCGAGAGGCTGCGGTTTTTGGAAATCGGGTGTCACGGGCAAAAGCCGCGCGACGCGGTTCAGCAGTGCCAAACCGGTCTCGAACCGCCGCCCAGAAGAACACATGGAAACGAAAACAGACACCGCGAACGCGGTGTCATGCCTTGTGTCGGGGGAGTTGGCGAGACCGGCGGTTACGTAGGCAAAGTGAAGCTCGAAATTGTTTCGCGGCGGCCTTTCTAGCCGCGAGATGCTGGAGGTGCAAGGGACCTCGCAAGCCTTGGGTTCCTCGCCCCCACGGGAGTGGGGGAGAGGTGGCTCGGCGAAGCCGAGACGGAGAGGGGGCAGGCTCGGCGTTCCAAGCATTCGGAGCAAACTCACCAGCGCCGCGGGCCCCCTCTCCGACCGCTTCGCGGCCACCTCTCCCCGCTTTGCGGGGGCGAGGAACCCAAGCCTTGGTACGTCAGCGCCAATGGCCCGTATCGGGTTGCCTTTGCCAGAGCCGCAACTGTCGAGTATTTGTGGTTGATCGAGTCCCAACCAGAGACCCTGGCCATGCACCTCACCTCGCTGCTCATCTTCGCCGCCGCTTTGTTCGTTGCCGCCGGCTCGCCCGGGCCATCGATCGCGGCGCTTGTCGCGCGCGTCATCTCGAAGGGGTTTCGCGACGTGTTCCCGTTCCTGCTCGCCATGTGGATCGGCGAGGGCATCTGGCTGTCGCTGGCGGTGTTCGGGCTGGCTGTCGTGGCGCAGACCTTCCATTTCGCCTTCGTCGTGGTGAAGTGGGTCGGCGTTGCCTATCTCGCTTATCTCGCCTGGAAGATGTGGACCGCCCCTGTCGACGCGAAAGAGGGCGAGATGCCGCGCGAGGATTCTCCGGCAAAGCTGTTCTTTGCCGGCATGGCGGTGACGCTCGGCAATCCCAAGATCATGATGTTTTACCTGGCGCTGCTGCCGACCATCATCGACCTCGCTTCGGTCAGCATCGTCGGCTGGGTCGAACTGACGGCGACCATGGCCGTGGTGCTGGTCGCCATCGACCTCGCCTGGGTGCTCGCTGCATCACAGGCGCGCAAGCTCCTCAAGAGCAACCGCGCCATGAAGATCGCCAACCGTGTCAGCGCCACGACGATGGCCGGTGCGGCCGCGGCGATCGCGGCGCGGTCGTAACCCGTCACATCATTTCAATGATCGGCGCGATCTCGACGCTGAAGGCCGGGTTCATCAGGATCGGGCAATCCTTGGCCTTGGCTACGGCATCGTCGATGTCTTTCGCTTCGACGATCGTGTAGCCGGCGGTCGGATTGCTGCCGCCATTGTTCTCGACCTTGCCGCCGGGCAGCACCATCTTCGACATGCCGACCGGATTGCCGCCGTCGACCACGGCCGAGCCGAGCTTGCCGTACCAGCCGTTCCAGGCGTCCATTGCGGCTTTCCGCTCGGCCTCGTCGGTCGGCATCTTGCCCGAGCCATGATAGACGTAGAGATACTTCGCCATGTTCTCCTCCCTTGGTGAGCGGCATCGAACCGGCATGCGGTCATGCCGCCTGCCGATCATCGGACCAAACCGGCAAACAAGCAACGAGAATGCGAAACTGCTAATATAACGCTCGACCTGGCCCAGCTGCCGCGCCTCACCGCGCCATGGCGTGGTATTCGTCGTTCGGCCGCATATCGATTGCCGCAGCCACCCGGTTCGACATGTTGAAGAAGGCTGATGTCGAGGCGATGTCCCAGATGTCGCGGTCGGTGAAGCCGGCCTTGCGAAGGGTGGCCCGATCGGCCTCGACGATCTTAGCCGGTTCTTCCGTCAGCTTGACGGCGAATTCGAGCATTGCGGTCTGCTTGGGCGAAAGATCGGCGGCGCGGAAATTCATCACCATCATTTCGCCGAGCGCCGGGTCGCCGGACAGCTGACGTACCGCCGCGCCATGCACGGTCAGGCAATAGTAGCAATGATTGATCGAGGAGACGACGACCGCGATCATCTCGCGCTCCAGCTTCGAGAGGCCGGAATCACCCAGCATCAAATCGTTGTACATGTCGGTGAAAGCGCGCAGCTTCTTGTCGTCGAAGGCGTAGGCCTTGAGCACGTTGGGGACGAGGCCGAGCTTCTCCTCGCATTTGGCGAAATAGGCTTTTGTCGCGTCGCTCAGCTCTGCCTGGCCAAGGTCAAGCGCGGTGATTTTGCCGGTCATGGGTCATTTCTCCTCGTTGCGCGGCATCTTGTCGCCAAATTCCGATAATTCTTGGCAAGCCGTCAAACCTTTGTCGCCAAACAGCGGTCATCTGCTACCATAGTCGTAAAAGCATTGACGGGAGGGAATTGCGTCATGGCCAGCGTGAAATCCGCGAGCAAGCCGAAGAAAAAAGCCACGGCAGCGATTAGAGCGGAGGAAATGCCAGCCAGGCTTGCGGACTATCTGCTCGCCCGCGCGCCGGCTGAAGACATTGCTCCCTACGATGTGGCCGACCTGGAACGTGCCGCCGATCTCGCCGGCCAGGCAGTCGCCACTCACAGGAAAGGCGAGTGCGTCGTCGCCGTCGATGCCGATTCGGGCGTTGTGCGAGACGGCCGCCCGATGACGGTTGTCACAGTCGTCAACGACAACATGCCGTTCCTGTTCGATTCCATCCTCGGCGAGATCACCGAGACATCGGGCGAACCGACCCTGGTCACTCATCCGGTTATCGTGGTGCGCCACGGCAAGGGCGGCGTGGAAGAAATCCTCGGCGACGGCAATTTCGCCAAGGACGATGGCAGCCACGACCGGCTGAGCGTCATCCATGTCCACATCCCGCGGCTGACATCCGAGCAGGCGAGCGGATTGAGCGAGCGGCTGCGCAAGATCCTTGGCCAGGTTCATGCCGCCGTTCACGACTGGAGGCCGATGCTGGCCCGCCTCGATCAGGCGATCTCGGAATTCCGCTATACGGCCGTGCCGCTCGACAAGAAGAGCGTTGCCGAGGCCCTCGCCTTCCTGGAGTGGCTGCGCGACGACAATTTCACCTTCCTTGGCATGCGCGAGTTCAAATACACCGGCGGCGAGGAAAGCGGCACGCTGGAGCGCGCTGAAAAGCCTGGCCTCGGCATCCTGTCCGACCCCGACGTGCTGGTGCTCAGGCGCGGCACCGAAGCGGTGACGACGACGCCGGAGATCCGCGCCTTCCTGCATGGGCCGGAGCCCTTGATCGTCACCAAGGCCAATGCCAAGTCTTCCGTGCACCGCCGCATCTATCTCGACTATATCGGCGTCAAGACCTACACCGCCAAGGGCACACTCGCGGGCGAATTGCGCATCGTCGGCCTGTTCACCTCGACCGCCTACACGCGCTCGGTGATGAAGATCCCGTATCTCAGGTCCAAGGCCGAAACCATCATCGCCAAGTCCGGCTTCGACCGGCACGATCACTCCGGCAAGGCGCTGATCAATGTTCTGCAAAGCTATCCGCGCGACGAATTGTTCCAGGTGCCGGTGCCGGTGCTGAGGAAGCACGCCGCAGCCATTCTTGGCCTGGTCGAGCGGCCGCGCGTGCGGGCGCTGGTACGCGCCGACCAGTTCGACCGTTTCGTCTCGATCCTCGTCTTCGTGCCGCGCGACCGTTACGACAGCGTCGTGCGCGAGAAGATCGGCTCGTATCTGAAAACCGTATTCGAAGGCCGGCTGTCGGCCTATTACCCGGCCTTCCCCGAGGGCGGGCTGGCGCGCGTGCACTTCATCATCGGCCGCTCCGGCGGCAAGACGCCGAAGGTCGAACAAGCGACGATTGAGGCGGCGATCCGCGACATCGTGCGTACCTGGGAGGACGCCCTTTCCGATGCGGCCGAGGCCAGTGGCGGCGACCAGGCTTTGAAGGCGATCGCCGCGCGGCTGCCGGAAAGCTACCGCGATTCGTTTAGCGCGGCGGTGGCGCTGGCCGATGCTCGGCGCATTGCCAAAATCAGCGCCGATAATCCGATCGCCATCGACTATTATCGCCACGCCGAGCAGAAGCCGCACCAGGCGGCGCTGAAGATCTATCACCACGGCAGTCCCGTGGCGCTGTCGCGCCGGGTGCCGGTGCTGGAAAACATCGGCTTCCGCGTCATCAGCGAACGCACCTTCGAGGTCGGCGATGACCAGTCCAGCTTGGTCTTCATTCATGACATGGAACTGGAGAACAGCTACGGCAAGCCGATCGACCTGACCGATGGCGGCGCGCTGTTCGAGGACGCATTCCTCTCCGTCTGGCGCGGCGACGTCGACAATGACGGCTATAACGGCCTCGCCCAGACCGCCGGCCTGTGGTCTGGCGAGATCACCATCCTGCGCGCCTATGGCCGCTATCTGCAACAGGTGGGCATTCCGCAAAGCCAGGATTTCATCGCCGCTGCGCTCAACCGCTATCCCGACATCGCGCGCGGCCTGCATGCGCTGTTCATCGCCCGGCTTGGCCCAACGGCCGAGACAGAAGGCGTGGTGGCGGCAAAGCACCTCAAGGCCAAGATCAAGGATGCGCTGGAAGACGTTCCCAACATCGACGACGACACCATCATTCGGCGCTATCTCAATCTGATCGAAGCCTCGCTGCGCACCAATCATTTCGTTGCCGATACGAAAGAAAAGGGCCAGTCGCTGGCGATCAAGCTCGATTCGCACGCGGTCGAGGGCTTGCCGGCGCCGCGACCGTGGCGGGAGATCTTCGTCTACGGTTCCGAGGTCGAAGGCCTGCATCTGCGCTTCGGTCCGGTGGCGCGCGGCGGTCTGCGCTGGTCGGACCGCGCCCAGGACTATCGCACCGAGGTGCTTGGCCTGGTCAAGGCACAGCAGGTCAAGAATGCCGTCATCGTGCCGGTCGGCGCCAAGGGCGGCTTCTATCCCAAGAAGCTGCCGATGAGCGCCGGCCGCGACGCCATCTTTGCGGCCGGCACCTCGGCCTACAAGAACTTCGTCTCCAGCCTGCTGTCGATCACCGACAATATCGGCCTCGACGGTGTCATCCCGCCGGCCGGCGTCATCAGACGCGACCCGGACGATCCGTATTTCGTCGTTGCCGCCGACAAGGGCACGGCGACCTTCTCCGACACCGCCAACGCGATCTCGGAGAAGCACGGCTTCTGGCTCGACGACGCCTTCGCCAGCGGCGGCTCGGCCGGCTACGACCACAAGAAGATGGGCATCACCGCCAAGGGCGCCTGGGAAGCGGTCAAGCGGCATTTCCGCGAGATCAACCGCGATATCCAGACCTCGTCCTTCACCGTCGTCGGGGTCGGCGACATGTCGGGCGACGTGTTCGGCAACGGCATGCTTTTGTCGCCGAAAACCCGGCTGATCGCCGCCTTCGACCATCGCGACATCTTCATCGACCCCGATCCCGATATGGCAGCCTCGATGGCCGAGCGCGAGCGCATGTTCGCGCTGCCGCGTTCGAGCTGGCAGGACTATGACAAGACGAAACTGTCGGAAGGCGGCATCATCGTCTCGCGCAACCAGAAATCGATCACCTTGCCGGCGGCGGCGGCGGCGGCGATCGGCCTGACCAAGACCATTGCCACGCCGGTCGAGATCATGACCGCCATCCTCAAGGCCCCTGTCGATCTCCTGTGGTTCGGCGGCATCGGCACGTATTTGCGGGCATCGACCGAAACCAATGCCGAAGTCGGCGATCGCGCCAACGATGCCATTCGCATCACCGCGCTCGACGTGCGCGCCAAAGTGATCGGCGAGGGCGCCAATCTCGGCGTCACGCAGCGGGCGCGCATCGAGTTCGGCCTAAATGGCGGCCGCTGCAATTCCGACGCCATCGACAATTCGGGCGGCGTCAACTGTTCCGACGTCGAGGTCAACATCAAGATCGCGCTGGCGTCCGCCATGCGCAAGGGGTCGTTGACGCGCCCGGCACGCAACAAGCTGCTGGCCGAGATGACCGACGAGGTCGGCTCGCTGGTGCTGTCCAACAACTACCAGCAGACGCTGGCGCTTTCGATCGCCCGCAAGCGCGGCCTCGCCGACATCGCGCATCAGAGCCGTTTCATGACGGCGCTGGAGGCGCGTGGCCTGCTCGACCGCGCTGTGGAGACGCTGCCGTCGCCGTCAGCGCTCGCCGAGCGCGAAGCACGTGGCGAACCGCTGACCAGGGCCGAACTTGGCGTGCTGCTCGCCTATGCCAAGATCGTGCTGTTTTCCGACATCGTCGCCAGCGACGTGCCTGATGACGCGCATTTCGATCGCGACCTGATGGGCTACTTCCCGGACCGGATGGCGAAGAAATACGCCACTGAGATCCATGGCCACCGGCTGCGCCGCGAGATCATCACGCGCGTCGTCGCCAACGATCTGGTCAATCGCGGCGGCCCATCCTTCGTCAACCGGCTGCAGGAAGCCACGGGGCGCACCGCCGCCGATGTCGTGCGCACTTTCGCCGTGGTGCGCGACGGTTTTGCGCTGCCGGGGCTCTATCGCGAGATCGACGCGCTCGACAACCAGATCGACGGCCAGGTGCAGCTCGATCTCTATCAGATGGTTAGCCGGCTGATCTACGTGACCAGCGGCTGGTATCTGAAGAACGATGCCGGCACGGCACCGCTTGGCCAGCGCATCGCCGCGCTGCAGGACGCACGCAAGGCGCTGGAACCCAAGCTTGTTTCACTGCTGCCGGCTTTCTCGCGCGAGCGCATCGAGGAGAAGCGGCACGGGCTGTTCAAGAGCGGCGCGCCGGAAGGGCTGGCCGGGCAACTGGCGCTCAGCGAGGTGGCGGAACTTATCCCCGACATCGCGCTGACGGCGCGCACCGCCGGCGCCGATATCGTCGCCGCGGCCAAGGCGTTCTTCGCCGTCAGCGATGCCTTCCGCATCCCGCGTGTCGAGGACGCCGCACGCTCGATCACGCCTTCGGACTACTATGATCAACTGGCGCTGTCGCGCGCCACCGACACGATCGGCGCGGCACGGCGCGGCATCGCGGTGGCGGCACTCACCGGCCACGCCAAGACGGCCGATCCGGTGGTTGCCTGGCTGGACGCCGGCGGCGAGCGGGTGGCGCGCATCCGCGAGCGGCTGCAGGCACTGACCGAGGGCGGCGACATCACCGTGTCGCGGCTGTCGGTGGCGTCGGGGCTGATGAGCGATCTGACGGGGATGTGAACCGCCGACGATCACCACACGCATCACCGGATGCGTGTGGCTCTTTTCGAATGCCATCCGCTTCGAAACCTGCGTTCAAAAAGCTCACCAGGAATGTTTGAGCGTGCCGACGATTTTCAGCCGGTCGCCGTAAAATTCGGTTCCGTAATAGCTGGTTGTCAAATACTTCCGGTCGAACAGGTTCGTTGCGTTCAGGGCCAACGTCACGTCCTTGGTCATCTTGTAGCTGATCGCCGCATCCACCAGTGCGTAGCCGCCAATCGAAGTCGTGTTCGCGTCATCCCCGTAGGTTTGCCCGATATAGCGCACGCCACCGCCGATGGTCAGGTCGCCACGCCGTCCTTCCTCGGGAAGCGTATAATCAACCCAGGCCGACGCCAGGTGGCGAGGAACACGCTGCGGCCGATTGCCGGCATTACCGCCAATGCCGTCTTCCAGGATCTCGGCATCCCAGTAGGAATAGGCAAGCGTCAGGTTCAGGTTTTCCGCGATGGCAGCCTTGCCCTCGAGTTCGATGCCGCGGACGCCGACCTTGCCGATCTGCTGCTGGACAACAGGCGTGACATAGGTTGGAACATTGGTTTGGGTAAGGTCGAAGACCGCGGCCGTGAACAGGCCGTCGAAGCCGTCGGGCTTGTACTTGATGCCTGCCTCATACTGCTTGCCCTCTTGAGGCTTCAGCGAACCCGAGACCGCATATCCGTTGGCGCTTGGCGCCACGAGCGGCTGGAAGCTTTCCGAATAGTTGGCGTAGACCGCGAGGTTCGGGGTGAATTTGTAGGTCAGGCCGGCGCGCTTGGTGAAGGCGGATGCCGTGTCGTCGTCCTGCGTTCCCGAGTCGAGATAGTCCGCCGTCGTATGCACGCGGTCCCAGCGCCCGCCCAGGGTGACGATCCAGCGGTCGTCAAACGTCAATTGCTCCTGGGCATAGACACCGACCGCCTGTTGCTTGACCCGCCAGTTCACGTAGGGGCCGAGATTGATGCAGGACAGACCGCAATAGGTCGGATTGTTGATGTCGATGGGACCGGCGGTACCGAAGAGGATGTTTTCGCGGGTGTTGTCATTGGCGTAGTCGACGCCGACAAGCGTCTTGCTGTCGATCCCGTGCCAGCCCGTATCGTATTGCAACTGATTGTCGAAGGCATAGCGGTTGGACACGCCATCGACGGAAAATGCCGTGCGATCCGCCGTGGGGTCAAGCGACGCGCCGTAGACCTCGGCGTAGTCGAGGCTCAAATGCGTGTAGCGGGCATTGGAGCGGAAGGTGAGGTTCTCGTTGAACTCGTGCTCGAACTGGTAGCCGATATCGACCTGCTCCGTGTTGAAGCGGTTGAAATCCGGCTCGCCCAGGAATGTGCCGACGTCGATATTGCCGCCAGCCGGGGTGCCGCGTGCTCCTGTCCCGTCTCGCTTGTAATAGTCAGTCAGGATGGTGAGCGACGTTCCTTCCTCGGGCTTGATGGTCAACGCGGGCGCGATGTAAAGCCGATCGTCGTTGGAATAGTCCCATCCTTGATCGCCATCCTTGGCCAGCCCGGTGAGCCGATAGGTCCACACGCCATCGGGGTCGATCGGTCCGCCAAAATCAACGCCAACCTCCTTGGTACCGTCGCCATAGGACGTGTAAATCTCCCCCTGCTTCTGGTCCAGCGGCCGCTTGGTGATGGCATTGACCAGTCCGCCAGGGCCGTTGAGACCAAAAAGCGTCGATGTCGATCCCTTCAGGACCTCCACGCGCTGAAGTCCGTAAGGCTCGAGACGGCTGGCCGTGAACCAAGCGGGGATGCGCGCCGTGAGGCCATCGCGATAAGTACCGAGCGATGTCTGGTCGAAACCGCGGATACGAATATAGTCGTATCGGTCATCGTTGCCGAACTCGTCGGTGAGGACGCTGGATGTGTAGGCCACGGCCTGCTGGAGGCTTTCGACATGGCGTGCCTCCAGTTCCTTCTGGGTTACAACTGAAACCGAGGCGGGAACGTCGACGATGGGCGTATCGGTCTTGGTGCCGGTCGCCGTATCCTCGGCGACGATCGTTTGATCGGGCCCGACAACGCGGTCCGACTTGCCGGTAACGACGATCGTTTCCAGTTGAGTTGCATCGTCCGGCGAAACCTCCTGGGCCCGGCCGGCCCCCATCGCTCCAAAAGATGCCGCTATCAAGGCACTGCTCGCAATCAATCGCCTTGCCTGAGTGCGCAACAATGCCTGTCGACCAATCGTCATCTCTTATTCCTGTCAGACCAATATCGAGCCGTTCGACCGGTGACTTTCCGGCCCTACGCGAGCGCAATTAGTCAAACCGGATAAAAAGAGTCAACTTAATAATCAAGAAATTCGCGACGGCGGCAATCGCTGCGAAGCAGGGGGTGGAGGACGGTGCCGGACCTTCGGTCCGACTTCCCTCACGAGAAAAAATAAGGGCTTGGCCCGCGCCGCGGACGAAAGCCAATTGCTGGGTTTTCCAACAATGAACCCCGGGCAGGGGCAAGGGACGGCACCAAGCTTCGTTCATTGCATGAGCGCATGAAACATGCAGACATGGCGCCCGACACGGAACCGGTGCCGGGGGATCATCATGACGGTAGAGACAGTGCAGCGTGCGTCCGGGCGCGGCATCTGGGGATGGATGTTGTTCGACTGGGCGGCGCAGCCGTTCTTCACCGTCGTCACCACCTTCATCTTCGGGCCTTATTTCGTGTCGCGGATGGCGAGCGATCCGGAAACCGGGCAAGCGGCCTGGGGCTACGGCATTGCCGCGGCCGGCCTTGTCATTGCAGTGCTGTCGCCCATCCTCGGCTCGATCGCCGACCAGACCGGACCGCGCAAGCCTTGGATCGCATTCTTTGCCGCGGTCAAGATCACCTGCCTTTGCCTGCTTTGGTTCGCGGCCCCCGGTTCGAACCTTTTCCTGGTCGTGTTCTTCTTCTCCCTGGCGTCGGTCGCGGCGGAGTTTTCGACGGTGTTCAACGACTCGATGATGCCGCGCCTGGTGCCGAAGAGCGAGATCGGCAGGATCTCCAACATGGCCTGGGGCCTTGGCTATCTCGGCGGCATGATCGCGCTGATCTTCGTCGTCGCCTGCCTGGCCGGTTCGCCGGAGACCGGCAAGACGATCATCGGCATCGACCCGCTGTTCGGGCTCGACCCGAAGCTCGGCGAGGACGCGCGCGCAACCGGGCCTTTGTCAGCCGGCTGGTACTTCCTGTTCATCCTGCCGATGTTCTTTTTCACCCCCGACGCCATCAAGGGCCTGCCGATCGGTCCGGCTGTCCGAGAGGGGTTGGCGGAGCTGAAAGTGACATTGGGCGAGGTGCGTAAGCGCAGCGGTATCTTCCGCTTCCTGGTCGCCCGCATGATCTATCAGGACGGCGTCAACGCGTTGCTGGCGTTGGGCGGCACTTTCGCCGCTGCGATGTTCCACTGGTCGATCACCGAGATCGGTATTTTCGGCATCATTCTCAACGTCGTCGCCATCTTCGGCTGCCTGGTCGCAGCCCGTCTCGACACGGCGCTTGGCTCAAAAACCATCGTCATGATCTCGCTGGTCCTGCTCAGCATCGCCACGATCGGCATCGTCTCGACTGGGCCGGGCTATACGTTGTTCGGCCTCTGGATGATGCCTGGACCGGACAGCGGCGGCCTGTTCGGCACGGCAGCGGAAAAGGCCTACATCTTCTTCGGCCTGTTGATCGGCGTGGCTTTCGGGCCGGTGCAGGCGTCGTCGCGATCCTATATGGCGCGCAGCGTCACGGCGGCAGAATCCGGCCGCTATTTCGGCATTTATGCGCTGGCCGGGCGGGCGACCGGTTTCCTGGCGCCGTTCATGGTCGCGTCGGTCACCCTGGCCAGCGGCTCGGCGCGGCTCGGCATGGCGGTGATCGTGCTGTTCCTGGGCATCGGCATGGCGATCCTGGTCAAGACGCCCTATCCGGCGGACCGGCCAAGCGAATAGCTGCAGCGTTCTTCCATCTCCCGGGCGATTATATATTTAACAGACCTATTCCGCAGGGGTATTTTTTGGGAACGTTAGAGCCCCGTTCCGAGAATAAGTCATGTCCGCCCCGTCCCTACTTCCACGATGAAGCCGCCGCCTTCGAGGAAGCCTTTGACCGCGTCTTGAAGAAGGTGGTGAAGGCCACGCCGACGAAAGAAGACAAGCCAAAGAAATCTTAGTGACCGGTCACTGTCTCACGAGCAGGTTGAGTAATCGATTGCCAAAGGTCCACAAGTCGGTAGGCGGCTTCCAATGACGCGACTTTGGCAAGCACAGACAATCCAGCAGATGGTTGTCGATCGTCGTGTTCGCAAATGAAGTATCCACGGTCGCTGGGGAAAAACTCGGCGCCGACTTCTAGGTACGTCTTCTTTGATATAGATGAGATGCACAGACTCCTATGTTCATCGATTCGAGTCGCAACGAAGAAGTCATCGTCCATGGCAAGCTCCCATATAAAATATCATGCCGAGCCTCGCATCTCAGCAAATGAATTAGCGCGATTTATGGTGAGTGGCGACACGGGCCGAATGGGAATTATTAAGCGCGCGAAAGAGAAGAGAGGCGCGGTAGCCCTTCGATACTCTGACGTGAGAGCGGCTATTGCCGCTTCTATGTGTGACCCTATCAAGGGGAAGCAGATTTTGGCTGCGGCCTTCGGCTCTTTTGAACAGAAGGCCTCCGATGCCTCATTGTCTGCATGGAGTCGGGAGGACGCATCCAAGTCGTTGGACGTTATGGAATCCTTCGGCAAAATGGTGAATTTGCTAAAGGGATTCGATTTCGTTCCGTCTCCGCCGAAACAACCAATGCTGGCTATTGGTGGTGTGGGCGTTTCGGTAAATTGCGATGTTCTCATTCACTGTCCAGTGAAAGGCGTTGAGTGCATTGGCGCTGCGCTTTTTCGTCTCACGAAGCCGGACGAGGACGAAACAGATAAGGCAAAATCGAAGCGGGACCAGATGGGACGCTTTGTTGCCACCCTTGTACTGATGCAAGTTGGTGCGAACCATTGCGGGCAATCGGCAGCCCTTATTCGATCTTTGTTGGTCGGTAGACGTGCAGACCGGGGAAATTCACAAGGCGCCGAAGAACACCAAGGCGATGATCGGCAACATGGAGAACGCTTGTCAGTTCATCGCCGCCATGTGGGATAAGGTTTGATTGGCCATTCCCCTACGGCTGGGTAGCGCTGTCGAATGATGCGAGCGCGGCACCGAAGGCTCGTATCGCATAAGCTGGATTTGCGAGGACCATAGCCTTAGCTACGTCTTCAAATGACATTTGGGAAATTTCCACACGCCACGTCGTACCTCGATAGAGGCCGCCTGTCGAAAAGGCGATATCAACCGTGCCGCCCTGATAGCCCCTTACAACGCCGTCAACAGACCCGGAGCCGACTCCAGAATAAGCGCCATTGCGGCGACATTTGATTACCATCCCCGGTCCCTCCGTGCGCAAGGTATGACCGCTTCCAAGTTTTCGAAAGTACCTTGGGTTATCCTTTTTTCGCGTCAGCCTTTTGGCCGGCAAACCGGCCTTCGTAGCCCTTTGTGGGGGTGCCAAGCGTCTGCTCAAAAATCAACTGGCAAATCTTCATTCCAATGCGCAACCGCACCGGAAGCTTGTTGTGATTCACCATCTCAAGTCTAATCTGACCGGCGAAGCCAGCATGTATGGTCGGGGCTGTCAGGTGGATGCCGATCCCCAATCTGGCCAGCGAACTCTTTCCTTCCACTCTCGCTGCAATCCGAGAATGAATTTTCAGCTCAACAACCTCACGAGTCCAAGCTAGGACCATCTGGCCAGGTTTAAATTCGTAGCCAGCTTCGGGATCAATCTTGATCGGGCTGGTTGTTTCGACCATCACCTCTTCGTGATTATAGCCCTTCTCCGAAGGGTCGATGCAAATACCTAAGCCTATCTTTGGGTCTTTAAAAACGGTAAGTAGGTCACCGAGCGTAAGGTCAAGACTGGTTGAGCTGTAATATGATAGATCGGGGACGGGCTCTATTCGTATCGCCTCTGTGCTGATTGCGATTTGAATCTCTCTGTCGGTAAGTATCATTGCCCGCCCCCCCCCCCATTTTTGTTAGGTTATTCTACGACTAACCCCTGCGGAACCCACACCCGCCATGAACCATTGATAGTTTCACGCGGCAATTCAACTAGGAGGTTTGAGTCCTCCCGATCAACCGGCCAGCCAATGTCTAAACTATCGCCACTTAACGAACGATGATGCACCACCAAACGTTCAGTTCCTGTGGTTGTGTCGAGCGACACAACTACCTCACCCGGATGGTTTCCTTCGCCAATCTGCTTGATCTTTAGTTTCATCAATAACCCTCCAGTGCTGCTTTAGTTCTTTTCCACAAGATCGAATCACCATTGATTCGGATATGGTCTCGACACGTTTTCGTCACATTCTCCGTCAGAGTGCTTTCTGAGTCACAGAGAACGGAACGTGAACACTCTGGCCTAATTAAGTCAGGTAGGCGAATCACAACGTGTTTCAAGTGTCGCCTAGACGGGGTTAACGCCCCGTGTCGTGGGTCTTCTCCTGCAAGGGGAGAAGGAAGAACGCTCAATGCCTGAAATGCCGCACGCCCGTAAACACCATGGCGATGCGGTGCTCGTCGGCGGCGGCGATGACGTCCTTGTCGTTCATCGAGCCGCCCGGCTGGATGACGGCGGTGGCGCCTGCGGCAATCGCCGACAGCAACCCATCGGCGAAGGGGAAAAAGGCGTCGGAGGCGACGACCGAGCCCTTGGTCAGCGGTTCGGCAAGGCCGGCGGCCTCGGCCGCGTCGAGCGCCTTGCGGGCGGCGATGCGTGAGGAATCGACCCGGCTCATCTGGCCGGCGCCGATGCCGACGGTAGCGCCGTCCTTGACGTAGACGATGGCGTTCGACTTGACATGCTTGGCGATGCGGAAAGCGAATTTGAGGTCGGCCATTTCGGCCGCTGTCGGCGCGCGCTTCGTCACCACCTTCAGCTCGAGGTCGTCGACCACGGCATTGTCCCGGCCCTGGATGAGCAAGCCCCCGGCGACGGATTTGACCGTTGTGCCAGGCGTGCGCGGATCCGGCAGGCCGCCGGTGACCAGCAGGCGCAGGTTCTTCTTTGCCGCAACGATTGCCGCGGCCTCGCCGGTCGCGCCGGGTGCGATGATCACTTCGGTGAAGGTCTTGACGATCTCTTCCGCCGCCTCGGCGTCGAGGGTGCGGTTGACGGCGATGATGCCGCCGAAGGCCGAGACCGGGTCGCAGGCCAGCGCCTTGGCGTAGGCGGCTTTCAGCGAGGCGCCTTCGGCAACGCCGCACGGATTGGCGTGCTTGATGATGGCGACGGCGGCGGAAAGGTCGGGGTCGAACTCGCCGACCAATTCGAAAGCGGCGTCGGTGTCGTTGATGTTGTTGTAGGATAGCTGCTTGCCCTGCAGCTGGCGCGCCGTGGCGACGCCCGGGCGCTTGTCGCCGTTGACGTAGAAGCCGGCGCTCTGATGCGGGTTCTCGCCATAGCGCACCACCTCGACCAGCCTGCCGCCAAAGGCGCGCCATGTCGGATGTTCGATCTCGAGCGCCTCGGCGAACCAGCCGGAGATCGCCGCGTCATAGCTGGCGGTGCGGGCAAAGGCCTTGGCCGCCAGCTTCTTGCGGAAATCCAGCGACAGCGAGCCGATGTTCATCTCCAGCGCATTCAGCACCGAAGCGTAATCGCCGGGATCGGTGACGATGGCGACATAGGCGTGGTTCTTGGCCGAGGCGCGGATCATCGCCGGTCCGCCAATGTCGATGTTTTCGACGATCGAAGCGTAGTCGGCGCCGGAGCGGCGGACCTCCTCGAACGGATAGAGATTGGAGACGACGAGATCGATCGGCTCGATGCCGTATTTGCGCATTGCCGCGGAATGTTCCGGATCGTCGCGCACGCCAAGCAGCGCGCCATGCACGCCGGGATGCAAGGTCTTGACGCGGCCGTCCATGATCTCGGGGAAACCGGTGAGCTCGGAGACGTCGCGCACCGCTAGGCCCGCCTCGGTGATCGCCTTTGCCGTGCCGCCGGTCGAGACCAGTTCGACACCGGCCGCTGCCAGCGCTTTGGCGAAATCGATGAGGCCCGTCTTGTCGAAAACGGAGAGCAGGGCGCGACGCACGGGAACAAGGTCTGGTGCGGGAATGTTCTTGGCGGCGACGGCCATGGGCTGGCGGCCTTTCACGACTGGTGTGGTGGATGCCCGCGCCCGTAGCACATGCCGCCCGGAAATCAAACCGGCGGTCAGGTGGGGCAAGGCAACGAATCCGTGTTAACGGGTTTCTTCGGAGACTTCGCAGGCGCGTTGGCTGACGGAGCACCAACGAAAAAACCCGCCTATGCGGCGGGCCACTGGCGCAAACCGGCACCATAGGCAAAAATGTACCATAGCTGAGGGCACGGAGTCAAGAAAAAATTCCTATCGTGGGAAAGCTGCCGGCACAAAAGCTGCCGATGCCCCGAGCTGGTTGTCGTCAGGCCTTTTGTTAACCTGAGTTTGAAGCCCTGTCAGGAGGATCAGTTGTTTTCCGGGTAGCCGGCGATGCTGGTGCGGGTCAGCTGCCAGTGGACTTCGGCGATTTCCGAAGCCTTGAAGGCAAGCACGATCTGGCGGCTGCGGCGCGGGCCGCCAAGGCCGGCGAAATAGATCGATTCCTCGACCTCCGGCACCACTTCGGCTGCTGTGAACACCCAGGTGTCGGCCTGATCGGCGGCCAGCACCAGGCGGTCATGCTCGTCCTGCAAAAGGTTGACGTCGGGATGAACGTGGAAGCGGACGGTGACGAAGTCGCGCCCATTGTTGCGGATCGCCGTATTGCCGGGGCGCTGGAAGCGGTCGCGGCCAGCCAGCACATTGCCGTTCGACGACAGTTTCAGCTCGCGCTCATGCAGGAAGCCGAAGCGCGGGACATAGCCGTCATGGCGGGCGATGAAGCCCTGAACGCCCTTCTGGTCGGTGCGCTTGCACTGCACATGCTGCGGGCCGCCGATCAGCGGCGAACCGAGCAGGTCGTTGACGCGCAACGAATGGCTGAAGCGCGCCGACGAGGTGTCGTTGATGGTGGCGGTCGAGTGCGCGGCGGTGGCGCGCGCCAGCGGCCGGAATTCAGCCGCGCCATAGGTGTCAATGCCGGCATTGACGATGTAGTGCTGGCGGCCGGACGACAGTTCGAAGGCGAGGCAGCTGGCGTGTGCGGCGTTGGACACATCGATCGCCGGCGGCGGGCCGGTGTCGGCGATGACCGTGGTGCCGCCCATCGACAGGCGCTCATAGCCGGAATGCGGCGCATGCAGCAGCGGCGCGCCAGCGGTGTCGTCGTGGCGCAGAATGGTGGCGATGCGGTCGTGGATGGTGGCGCCCATGCCGTTGAAGCGGGCGAGGCTGCCATCCTGATGGCGAAAGAAGCGCAGCGCCGGCAGCATGCGGTCGATGGCGCCGATCAGCGCCTGCGGCGGCGTTTCCGCCTGGTTGGCATAAGTCTGGCGCAGCGGCAGAAGGTCGGCGAGGATTTCCAGGACGACCATCGGATTGCGCGAAATGTGCCCGCCATCGGCGAGGATCTGGCGGTCGAGTTCCTCGGCAAGATTGCGGGTCGCGCCCCGCAGGGCCGATGCCGGTGCCGGCAGGGACAAGGCAGCGAAGGCGAGCGCGATGCGGGCCCGCAGCCTGTCCTTGCCGTCGGGCATTTCGCGCGCCATCGACCTGAGGTAGCGGATCTGGATGGCAACCGATTTCAGGAAGGCGCGGTAGAAAGGGAACTCGGCGCCCTGCAATACGACCGAGGAGTGCTGCAACCAGGCGATGATGCGCTTGGCCGTCGTGCCCGGCTCCCAGGCGATGCCGGAGATATGGCTGCCATGCATGGTGATCCAGTCGGAGACCAGGGCGCGGGCATTGGCGGCGGCAAGCTCGGTGCCGGCGGCGCGCATATGGCGCAGCCAGCGAAAGCCGTGCAGCGTCTTCTGCCAGCCGTGATTGGGCACGTGGATCTGGAAAGGCGACTTGCCGCCGGTCTCGACCACGTGCCCCGACAGGGGATAGCGGCCGTAATAGATCTCGAGTGCGATCTGCGGGTCGGCGAGGCGCAGGTCCGGCGGTGCGATCAGCACACGTTCCGGCGTGCGGCCGGAATAGCGCCAGCGATAGACAGGCCCGGCGCGCAGGCGCCGGCGCGTTTTGCGCCAGAACTCCTTCGCGACAAGCGTCCATAGACGCGTCGTGCTGCTGGCAGCAAGTGCCAAAACCCCTCCTGATCGTCCTCTACCCCGGCGCCGAGTCTACATGATTGCACGATTCGTGCGAAGGCGAATTCCACGAGCCCACGCCGGTTCACCTGGTTTTGCCCCCGATCCTACCCAAAAAAGTCAGTAATCCGGGCAGTTCAATCCCTAGCCGGCTCGCCGCATGCGAGCGGCGAAGAAACCATCGAGGCCCGAGCGTTCTGGCGCGCCGAGCTCCAGGTCGGCGGGCGTGGTGCGCAGCGTGCCTTGCGGCGTCAGGAATGGATCGATGCCGGCGATCTCGCCTTGCTGCAACGGATCGTTGGTGATTTCAGGCGTGCCGGCCAGAAAGACGCGATAGAGATCCTCGCCTTCGAGCGGATCGAGCGAACAGTTGGAAAAGACGATCGTGCCGCCGGGCTTCACCAGCGTGACGGCGCGGGCGAGCAGCCTGCGTTGCAGGTCGGCCAGTTTTTCGACATCGGCCGAAGTCTTGGTCCATGGCACGTCGGGGTGCCGCCGCACCGTGCCGGTCGACGAGCAGGGCGCGTCGAGGAGGATCGCGTCGAAGAGTTCTTCCGGCTCATATTTGAGCAGGTCGGCCTGGACGATTTCGGCAGACAGGCCGAGACGGTCGAGATTCTGCGTCAGCCGCACGAGCCGGTTTTTTGACGTGTCGACAGCGGTGACCTTCGCGCCGGCAACGATCAGCTGCGCGGTCTTGCCGCCGGGCGCGGCGCAGAGATCGGCAACCCGCAATCCCGTGACATCGCCGAACAGCCGGGCGGGCAGGCTGGCCGCGGCGTCCTGGACCCACCAGGCGCCCTCGGCAAAGCCGGGCAATTCAGTGACAGGACCGACAAGATTCTCGACCCGCACCGTGCCTGTCTGCAGGACGATGCCGCCGAGTTTTTCAGCCCAGAGTCCGGGATCGGCCTTGACCGAGAAGTCGACCGGCGCCTCAACGCGATGCGCTTCGAGGATCTGTCTGGCCTTCTCGTTGCCGTAGGTGGTCTTCAGCCGGTCGGAAAACCATTTGGGCGCTTCGTCGGTGGCGGCAAGGGCGGCAGGCAGTTCCGTTTCCTTGGCCCGTGCCAACGTGCGCAGAACGCCATTGACGAGGCCGGAGAAGCGCACCGTGCGCGGATCGGACTTGGCATGGGTCACCGCAATGTCGACGGCGGCGCTGTCGGGAATATCGAGGAACAGGATCTGTGCTGCGGCCACATGCAATATGTGCGACAAAGCGGTGGCATTGGGCGGCAGCGGTTTTTCCAGGCGCCTCGCCAGCAGCCCTGATATGGTCATGCGATAGCGTAGCGCGGTGACCAGGATGGCGCGGACCAGGCCGCGATCGCGCAAGTCGAGCGCCTTGTATTGCGGGTGGCCGTTCTCGTGATCGGTCAGCCCATCAAGCGGCGTCCTGGCGTCGATGACGGCGGCAAGCAGGCGCGCCGCCGCCTTGCGGGCGGCGAGGCCGGCAACGAAGTCGCCGCCGTCCCTGTGTTCCTGATCACTTGAAACAGTGCGTCGTGGTCCTCTGTCCGCCACGCTCACGACCACCGGCCCTTGGGCCCGGTCGGATTGCGACCCCACGGGTTGGACTTCGGCTGGGCGGGCTCCGCCGACTGCTCGGGCCGCGCTGCCTGATCCCATGGGCCGGATGGCCGTAGTTCGTCCGCCTGGCGTGGCGTTGGGGCCTGGCGCTGGGCGGCCTGGGTTTGGCTGCCGGCCATGTCGCGCGCCATCGCTTGCAAGGCTGCGATGCGGTTCTCAGTGGCGGGGTGGGTGGAGAACAGGCTGTCCATGCGCTCGCCGTGAAGAGGATTGATGATGAAGAGATGCGCGGTCGCGGGATTTCGCTCGGCATCGGGGTTGCGGATGCGTTCGGCGCCGCGGGCGATCTTGTCAAGCGCCGATGCCAGCCAGAGCGGGTGTCCACAGATTTCGGCGCCACGCCGGTCGGCCTCGTATTCGCGGGTCCGGCTGACCGCCATCTGCACGACCATCGCTGCAAACGGAGCCACGATCATCGCAACCAGCACGCCGACAAAGCCGAACGGGTTGTTGTCGCGGTTGCCGCTGAAAAAGAAGGCAAAATTGCCGAGCATTGAAATGGCGCCGGCAAAGGTGGCGACGATCGTCATGGTGAGCGTGTCGCGATGCTGCACATGGGCGAGCTCGTGCGCCATGACCGCCGCGACCTCTTCAGGCGTCAGCGCCTGCAACAGGCCGGTGGAGGCAGCCACCGCCGCATTCTGCGGATTGCGGCCGGTGGCAAAGGCGTTCGGCTGCGGGTTGTCGATCAGATAGGTCTTCGGCATCGGCAGGCCGGCCTGTTTGGCCATTGCCTGGACGATGGCGTAATATTCGGGCGCGTTCCTTTCATCGACCTCGACGGCACGGTTCATCGACAGCACCATCTTGTCGGCATTCCAGTAGCTGAACAGGTTGGTGCCGGCGGCGATCAGCAGCGCGATCATCATGCCGCCGGTTCCGCCGATCAAAAAGCCGACGCCCATGAACAGCGCGGTCATCGCGGCAAGAAGCATGGCGGTGCGGATGGTGTTCATCGTCTGCTCCTGTCCGGGGGATAGCGAAAAGGGGTCGATCGTCGTGGGTTCATGGCTATATGATGGGAAACGCCAGTTCCTGTTTCAATTGACTGGACTCAATCTGCTGACTGGACTCAATCTACCGAGATTATCGCATGACCGACGAAATCAGTAAAACAGGCGCCGCTCCTGCCGAAGCGGCATCGCAAAGAGAGCTAGCGCCGGCCGCACGCCGTGCGTTGGCCGAGGCCGCAGCGCGGCGGGAAGACTACCGCGAAAAGGAGGTCGCGCTGCCGAAGGAGATCGGCGGCCGCGGCGGCAAGGAGCCAGGGCGCTACGGCGACTGGGAAGTAAAGGGCCTGACCAGCGACTTCTAGATGCCTCCCTACGCAGCGTTGCGCTGCGGCTCGAGCGCGATCCAGCCACGCTCGTCGACCGTGATGCCGACCATGTCGTAGCCTGCGATCGCGGCATGTTGCGTTGGCAAGGGGTGCTTGTGCGTGGCGCTGATGACCATGACCGCCGCGCCCGCCGCTTCGGCTGCCGCGATGCCAGCTGGAGCATCCTCGAAGACGAGGCAATCGCGCGCGTCGACGCCGAGTCGTTCCGCGCCAAGCCGGAAGCAATCGGGCGCCGGCTTGCCGCGGGAGACATCTTCCGCCGCGACGATGACGCCCGGCACGGGGATGCCGGCGGCCTTCATGCGCAACAGCGCCAGCTCACGTGGGGCGGAGGTTACGATCGCCCAGCGTTCGGGCGGCAGCGAATCGAGAAATGCCACGGCGCCGGCGATCTGGAGAATGCCATCGAGATCGGCCGCCTCGGCCTTCAGCAGCAGATCAGCCTCGTGTGCCGGATCGACGCCCGGCAGCGCCAGGCCGGTGATGGTCTCGATCGCGCGCACGCCATGGATCGTCGGCAGGAAGGCGGCGACGTCGAGGCCCTGGCGGCGTGCCCAATCGCTCCACACCCGTTCCGCCGAGGCGATGGAATTGATGAGCGTGCCGTCCATGTCGAAGAGGAAGGCCGCGAAGTTTCTGCCTGAATACATGATTTTCCTTGAGTTCGGGGAGCGCTGGTGGGGTTGCCGAACCTAACCCCTCGACCGCGGCAGGGGAAGACACGGGGTGGGCTTTTCGATCGGCCCAGGGAACCGCGGTATCCTCCGGGCGTTTGGGAAGGACTGCTTCTCACAACAACGATCGAAGGGGGACCAACGATGCTGATCCGGCTCGGCTACGAAATCGCCATCGAATGCGTAGCCGCCACGCCGGTGATTTCAGTGCTCGAGATCCATCGGGACAGGCAGGCCGACATCAAGCGGCAGACGCGGGTGCTGACCTCGCCCGCGGTGCCGACAAGGCTGTACCATGACCTGCATGGCAATGCCTGCCGGCGCTTCACAGCACCCGCCGGTGGTTTTCGCATCCTGTATGACGCGGTCGTCGAGGACAGCGGCGAGACGGACGAGGTCAACACGCTGGCCAGGGAAGTGCCGGTGGCGGACCTGCCCGACGAAGTTCTCGGTTATCTCCTGGGCAGCCGCTATTGCGAGACGGATCATCTGAGCAGCCTGGCCTGGGAGCTCTTCGGCGACATCCCGTCCGGCTGGGCGCGCGTGCAGGCGATCGTCGATTATGTCCACAACCGGCTGTCGTTCGGCTATGGCTATGCGCGCTCGACCCGCACCGCGGCGCAGGCGCATGAGGAGCGCGTCGGGGTTTGCCGTGACTTCGCCCATCTGGCGATCACGCTTTGCCGCTGCATGAATATTCCGGCACGCTACGTGAACGGCTATCTCGGCGATATCGGCGTGCCAGCCGATCCGGCGCCGATGGACTTCTCGGCGTGGCTGGAAGTGTTCCTCGACGGCAAATGGTACACGTTCGATCCTCGCCACAACACGCCGAGAATCGGCCGTATCGTCATCGCCCGCGGCCGCGACGCCACCGACGTGCCGCTGCTGCACAGTTTCGGCCCCCACCGGCTCAGCCTGTTCAAGGTGTGGACCTACGAACAGGAAGGCAATCTGTTCAACCCGCCCTACCACGGCATCGACAGGACCGTCTGCGCACAGATGCTGGCGTAGTCGCGAGGCCTACCGTTGCAACTGCTCCAGGGTGGTCAGGAGGTTTTCTCCGGGCCGCAACTTTCGGGACACATGGTCCGCTTCGGCACAGTGAGCTTGTGCCGCAACAGGACGCCGTCGACGGCGTCGCGGTGCCTCGGGCCAGATCATGGTAAGCGGCTGGTAAACGCCAGCGCCATGGTGCGTTCCCGTTTACCAGCCGTTCACCTTTGTTGGTTCCAAAGTTTAACAAAAACAGCGACTTGCTACTGGAAAGCCAGCTCTCCGCCCAGCTAGGGCGTCATCCGGCGGGAATCCTGCATTGCCCTTTCCGCGGCGACGAGGCCGAGGCGAGTGGAGGCTGTAGGATGCGAAATTACGGGGGTCTTGTTCACGCGGTTGGCGGGTTCGCCAGGGATCGCGGTGGAAATTTCGCAGTCCTGTTCGGCCTTAGCGCCTCGGTCTTGGCGCTGGCCGTGGGCTTTTCGGTCAACGTATCGCAGCTCTACAATGCGAAAACGAGCCTTCAGGGCGTGGTCGACGCCGCGGTCACGTCGACGGCACGCGACCTGACGACCGGTGTCATCAAGGAAGCCGATGCCAACAAATCGGTGCAGGCCTTTCTCGACGCCAACAGCCAGGCAGGCATTCTGCAGGCCGACCAGATCGTACTCGACAAGCTGATCGTCAACAGGACTGCCAAGACGGTCCAGGCCGACGCCCATGTCGATGTCGGGCTGTATTTCCCGATTTTTGGCACGGGCGACATGAAACGCGTCGCCGCCTCCACGACGGCGCTCTATTCGGACAAGACCATCGAAGTGGCGATGATGCTCGATGTGACCGGGTCGATGAGGAAGCGCGGCAAGGTCGACAAAATCGGCGATCTGAAAGCTGCTGCAAAAAACGCCGTCCGGACGATGCTGCAGAACCAGGATCCGAAGAACCCCCGCATCCGCGTCGCGATTGTGCCTTACGCATCAGGTGTGAACGCCGGCAAGCTGGCGGAAAACATCTATGCCGAGAAGCAAGGGAGCTCTGAACTGCCACCCGTCGCCGGCAGTCCGCTTCTCGTCGCCAAGACGGGCAAAAATCTGCTGCCCTCCTTCAGCGAGTACATCTCCATCGTCGGCGCGGCGATGCCACATCCCGACAACTGCGCCACGGAGCGCAAGGACAAGAACGGCAACGCGGATATGAGCGCCGACGGCCCAGACACGGTTCGCACCGACAAGGAAGGCAAGAAATATTATGCCCTGGTCAATCGGGACGATCATCTCGGCGGGGACATGAACAGGTGCCCTGATGCGGAAGTGATCCCGCTGACCGCCGATTCCGATGCATTGCTTGAATCGATCGAGGACTTCCAGGCCGATGGCTACACGGCCGGCGCGATCGCCATTCAGTGGACCTACTATATGCTGTCGCCGCAATGGCGCACTGCGATCAGAAATGCCGGTCTCGGCAAAGGCGCCTCGGACGCCGATCCGAAGAAGATCGCCAAGGTCGCGATCCTGATGACCGATGGCCAATTCAATACCGCCTTCGCCGGTGCTGGGGACAGCTACAACAGCCAGGGCAACCTTGCGCGCGGCAACGCCGGAACGCTGTGCGGCAACATGAAAAATGACGGCATCGAGATTTTCACCATCGGCTTCGATCTGAACAACCAGGACATGTCGGCAACCGAGCGGGACCAGGCAAAGGCGGTGCTGAAGGACTGTTCATCGAAGGACGCCTCCGCCGCCAAGAGGCATTTCTTCGACGTGTCCACCGGAGCCGAATTGGACGACGCCTTTCAGGAAATCATCCGCAACACCGAAAAGGTCGCATTGACCCAGTAGTCTAGTCCGCAAACGGAAAAGGCCGCCGCTTCTTTCGAAGCCGGCGGCCTTCCGTGTTTCCGTCCGTGGCGCGGCCCTATGGCGATGACCTATGAGGTCACCCGCCGCGCATTTCGCGCCTTAACGGGAAGACTGCTTCCCGAAAGTGCAATCCGCTGAGGCCACGTTCTGGAAAACGAAATCACTCGACATCGGATCACCTCCTTTCGATTTGTTGAACACATACTCATGATGGGGTGCGTTGCAGCAAAAGACAAGGCGCAGGTTTGAAAAAGTGGGAAGGTGCTTTTGGCACGACACTGGGTTGCGGGCTGTCGGCCGGGCAGGCAAGATCATGGCATAGAGCCGAGCCGGCAATCCGGGTCGGCCCCTGTGGGAGGGATGCATGGAGGCAGCCGAGAGAGCGGCGCGGATCGTGCGGACGGTTGTCGAGACGCTGAAACCGGGCTTTGCCGTCAGGCTGTGGACCGGGGAGCGGATCGGCCCCGCCACGGGTCCAGTGCTCACCATCAACGACCAGGACATCGTCTGGCAGGTGGTGAAGCGACCATCCCTGTCGACGCTGATCGAAATGTGGATTTCCAAGACGATCGATATCGAAGACGGGACGTTTTTCGACTTCTACGCCCTGCCGTCGCAAGGCAAGCTCAGAACCAAGCTCAAATCGCTGCCGAAAATGGCGATCCTGCGCGACCTGCCTTCCGTGCTTTTGGCACGCAGGCAGATGACGGCGCGGACCGATCTGTCGGGGCGCAACCCCTATGTCAGCGGTTCGAGCCAGGAGGCGATCCAGCATCACTATGACATTTCGAACGCCTTCTACCGGCTCTTCCTTGACGAGCGCATGGTCTACAGTTGCGGCTACTTCAAGGATTTCGCCAACAGCATCGATCAAGCGCAGATCGACAAGCTCGACCATATCTGCCGCAAGCTCCGGCTGAAGCCTGGCGAACGACTGCTCGACATCGGCTGTGGCTGGGGAGCGATGCTCATCCATGCCGCGAAGAACTATGGCGTCATCGGCCACGGTGTCTCGCTGTCGCAGGCCCAGACCAATCTTGCCCGTGAACGCATCCGCGCCGAGGGTCTGGAGGACCGCATCACCATCGAGATCAAATCCTATGCCGAACTCACCGGCTCGTTCGACAAGATCTCGTCGATCGGCATGTTCGAGCATCTCGGGCTCGCCAACCACGCGACCTATTTCTCAACTGTCCACCGCCTGCTGAAGCCCGGCGGCATCTATCTGCATCACGCCATCACCAGGCGCAGCAAGGGCGACATGAAGAAGACCCTGCGCAAGGGGCCGGAGTTCAAGGCGCTGATCAAATACATTTTCCCCGGCGGCGAACTCGACACGATCGGCATGACAACAGGCAATCTCGAGGCGCACGGCTTCCTGGTCTACGACGTCGAGAATCTGCGCGAGCATTACGCCCGCACCTGTCGCCTGTGGGCCGAGCGCCTGCACGCGCGTTTCGACGAGGCTATCGCCGAGGTGGGCGAGGCCAGGGCGCGGCTATGGCTGCTCTACCTGACCGGCTGTTCGATCACCTTCGAACGTGCCTCGGCACAGATTTTCCAGACCGTCGTCACCAAGCGCGCGCGCGGCCCAAGCGGCCTGCCGCCGACGCGGGCAGATCTGTATCGATAGCTTACACGAAGCGCATCGCGTCGCCGACTTCGACGCGCGCCGGCCGGTCGATCGTGCAGTAGACGCCGAGATTGTGGGCGTTGTGGCGGACCAGGTTGCGCAGGATCGCCGGATCATGGTCGAAGCCATCCTGGGCGACGATGGTGAAACCGCAGCGGCGGCAGGGTTCGGAGACAGTCAGCAGGAGATCGCCGATGGCAAGCTTGCGGCCGATCCATTCCGTTTCCGGAAACGACCCTTCGATTGCCGTCATGTCGACGACGATGTTGGGGCGGAAGCGGCGTGGGTCGGCGACCCCTTCCGGATGCAACGCTTTGAGCCGTGCCAGCGAGGCGGTGGTCAACAGATGGATGGGCGCCTTGCGGTAGCGCTCCGCGGTCAGCGGGCCGGAATAGTCAGGTCCGGCATTCTCGCGGCGAAACGGTCGGATCGAGGCCTCGAAGCCGAGATAGGCCGACACCGCGCGGTCGCTCTCGATACTTGGCGCAGCCAGCCAGTTGTCCCCGGGAACGGCAATCTCGAGTTCCAGGGTCGGCGACAGCCGGGTGCGGATGCGCGGCACCTTGTGCCATTTCGGGTCGCGGTCCGGTCGCGCGATCTCATTGTCGGACGCGTCGACGAGGCCGAACATGCGGTCGCCCTCGATGCTCTCGATCTCGACCGAGATTGTTTCCCGACGCTCGCCGGCAAGCGAACTCGCCGGATAGCGCCAGAGTTCACTGACAGTGCCGAGCGCGGCCTGCATCATCAGCTCTTCTTGTTTTGCCGGTTGGCGACCAAATCATCGACGACGGCCGGATCCGCGAGCGTCGAGGTATCGCCGAGCGCTGAAAAATCGTCCTCGGCAATCTTGCGCAGGATGCGGCGCATGATCTTGCCGGAGCGCGTCTTCGGCAGGCCGGGCGCGAACTGGAGCTTGTCGGGCGAAGCGATGGCCCCGATCTCCTTGCGGACATGGGCGATCAGCTCCTTGCGCAGATCCTCGCTCGGCTGCTCGCCGGCCATCAGCGTGACGTAGCAGTAGATGCCCTGGCCCTTGATGTCGTGCGGATAGCCGACGACGGCGGCTTCCGAAACCTTGTCGTGGCTGACCAGTGCGGATTCGACCTCGGCCGTGCCCATACGATGGCCGGAGACGTTGATGACGTCGTCGACGCGGCCGGTGATCCAGTAATAGCCATCGGCGTCGCGGCGGCAGCCGTCGCCGGTGAAGTACTTGCCCTTGTAGGTCGAGAAATAGGTCTGGATGAAACGATCATGATCGCCATAGACGGTGCGCATCTGGCCGGGCCAGGAATCGGTGATGCACAGATTGCCGTCGGCGGCACCTTCCAGCACCTTGCCCTCGCCGTCGACCAGCTGCGGCTTGACGCCGAAGAAGGGCCGTGTCGCCGAACCCGCCTTGAGGTCGGTGGCGCCGGGCAGCGGCGTGATCAGGATGCCGCCGGTCTCGGTCTGCCACCAGGTGTCGACGATCGGCACCTTGCCGTTGCCGACGATGTTGAAATACCACTCCCAAGCTTCCGGATTGATCGGCTCGCCGACCGAACCCAGCACGCGCAGCGACTTGCGCGACGTCTTCTTTACGTGCGCATCGCCGGCGCCCATCAGCGCGCGCAATGCCGTCGGCGCGGTGTAGAAGATATTGACCTTGTGCTTGTCGATGACTTCCCAGAAGCGCGACTGCGACGGGTAGTTCGGCACGCCTTCGAACATCAGCGTGGTGGCGCCGTTGGCGAGCGGGCCATAGACGATGTAGCTGTGGCCGGTGACCCAGCCAACATCGGCGGTGCACCAGTAGATGTCGCCGTCATGGTAGTCGAAGACATATTGGTGCGTCATCGAGACGTAGACGAGATAGCCGGCCGTGGTGTGCAGCACGCCCTTCGGCTTGCCGGTCGAGCCCGATGTGTAAAGGATGAACAGCGGGTCCTCGGCCTTCATCTTCTCGGGCTTGCATTCGGCTTTCACCGTCGCGATCTCGTCGTGGTACCAGACGTCGCGGCCGGGAACCCAGCCGGTCTTGCCGCCGGTGCGGCGCACGACCACCACCTTTTCGACTTTCGTTCCGGCTTTCGCGGCGATCTCGATCGCCTTGTCGGTGTTTTCCTTCAAAGGGATCGGCTTGCCGCCGCGTAGGCCTTCATCAGCCGTGATGACGAAGGTCGACTTGCAGTCGTCGATGCGGCCGGCCAGTGCATCCGGCGAGAAACCGCCGAACACGATCGAATGGACGGCGCCGATGCGTGTGCAGGCCAGCATCGCATAGGCCGCTTCCGGGATCATCGGCATGTAGATGGTGACGCGGTCGCCCTTCTTGACGCCGTGCTTCTTCATCACATTGGCGAGCCGGCAGACATGCTCGTAGAGCTCATTGTAGGTAATCTTCTTGTCGTCGTAGGGATTGTCGCCTTCCCAGATGATGGCGGTCTGGTCGCCGCGCTTCTTCAGGTGCCGGTCGATGCAGTTGTAGGAAACGTTGGTCAGTCCGTCCTCGAACCATTTGATCGAGACCTTGCCGTCGAAGGAGGCGTTCTTGACCTTGCTGAAGGGCTTGAACCAGTCGATGCGCTTGCCGTGCTTGCCCCAGAACTTGTCCGGATTCTTGACGCTGTCGGCATACCATTTGAGATAGGTGTCATTGTCGATCAGCGCGTTTTTCTTCCACGCCGGCTGGACGCGATGGACATGAACCTCGGACATTCCTGACTTTCCTCCCAAACCAATCGCCGGCTTGAAATGTCGGCGGGATCGCGGCGACACGGCCGCGAATTCGGCGGCATTATTACCAGTTCCGCCGTTACGGCAACATTAGACGTTGGATTCGCGCGGCGGGATGCCGCAGGTGTTTTTCCCGCCGCTGTCAGCACTCGATCAGCGTCGCTGCTAACTGCATGTTTTCGCGCGGAAAACCCGTTTTCGATCAGGAAAAATCAATAGACAGTTAAGCAACGGCGCGCACACTCTGACGTTGGGAGGAAAGGAGACTCAACCAGGACCGCCCAAGGGGGACTGCCATGCGCGACCATTCCGAAATGGACCTGATGCTCAAAGGCTATGGCCTGACCACGGCCAAGATTCTCTATCACTTTCCCGATCATCCGCATCTGTTGCAGAGCTTCATCTGGCAGGACTACGATCTGGCGCCACAATTTCCGGTACTGATCAAGTTCATCGAGTTCTGGAAGGCCAAGCTGGACGGGCCGCTGCATTCGATCAGCTACACCCACCAGAAGCTGATCGCGCCGAATGAATGGCGCAAGGTGGATGGTGAGTTCGTGCTGCACTGAACGCGGTACAACCGATCTCCCCCGCAAGGGGGGAGATTGGCAGCTTCAACGCCAGTGCTCACACCACCGGCGGATTGAGCCGGGCAAAGCCTTCCTGCCGCCGATACGGGAAGTACGGGTAGGGCGCGGTGACTTCGCTTGCCGCGTCGAGTTTCCTGATCTGCTCCGGCGTCAAATTCCAGCCGACGGCGCCGAGGTTCTGGCGCAGCTGTTCTTCGTTGCGGGCGCCGATGATGACGGAGGAAACAGTCGGACGCTGCAGCAGCCAGTTGATGGCGATCTGCGGCACGGTCTTGCCGGTTTCCAGCGCCACCGCATCGAGCGCATCCATCACCCGATAGAGATGCTCGTCCTCGACCGGCGGTCCGAAGCTTGCCGTGTCGTGCAGCCGGCTCTTTTCCGGCAAGGACTGGCCACGGCGGATCTTGCCGGTCAGGCGGCCCCAGCCAAGCGGGCTCCACACCAGCGCGCCGACGCCCTGGTCGAGGCCGAGCGGCATCAGCTCCCATTCATAGTCGCGCCCGACCAGCGAATAGTAGACCTGATGCGCGACATAGCGTGGATAGCCTTGGCTGTCGGCTTGCGCCAACGACTTCATCACCTGCCAGCCGGAGAAATTGGAGACGCCGACATAGCGCAGCTTGCCGGCGCGCACGAGTTCGTCCAGCGTCGACAAGACCTCCTCGATCGGCGTCCCGGCGTCGAAAGCGTGCAGTTGCAACAGGTCGATGTAATCGGTGCCGAGGCGCCTCAGCGCATCATCCACGGATCTGATCAGCCGCGACCGAGACGAGCCATAGTCGGCCGGCCCATCGCCCATCGGCAGCGCGGTCTTGGTCGAGATCAGCACGGCATCGCGGCGGCCTTTTATCGCTTCGCCAAGCACCTCTTCCGAGGCGCCGTTCGAATAGACGTCGGCAGTATCGAACAGATTGACGCCGGCCTCCAGGCAGATGTCGATCAGCCGCCGCGCTTCCCTGGCGTCGCTGTTGCCCCAGGCGCCGAACAGCGGGCCGGAACCGCCAAAGGTTCCCGCGCCAAATGAGAGTGCGGGCACTTTCAGGCCCGATGCACCGAGACGTCGGTAGTCCATCTTTTTGCTCCTGTGGAATGAAGGGTGTGGAAAGCGGGTTTGCAGAGGACGGTCACGACCGGATGGAGGCAGGCTCGCCGAGCGTGGCGGTGCGATCGAGACGCAGCGCCAGCCCCGCCACACCGAGTGCCGCGAGCGGCAGCAGGGCGGCGACCCAGGTGAGTGAGCCCAGGCCAAGGCCATGGGCAATCACCGCACCACCAAGCCAGGCACCTGCCGCATTGCCGAGATTGAAGGCGGCGATGTTGAAGGACGAGGCGAGGCTCTGGCCGGCACCTTGTGCCTTTTCCAGCACCCACATTTGCAGCGGCGCCACGGTGGCGAAGGCGGCGGCCCCGAGCAGACCGACATAGATGACGGCCATCACCTGGCTGTGGATGGCGAAGGTCATGGTGGCGAGCACCAGGGCCAGCACCACGAGACTGCCCAGCACGGCCGGCACCAGCCAGCGGTCGGCGACCTTGCCGCCAAGCAAGTTGCCGGCAATGAGGCCGCCACCGAAGACGAGCAGGATCGGCGACACGGCCGCTTCCTTGAAGCCGCTGATCTCGGTCAGCAGCGGCGCGATATAGGTGAAGACGGCGAAGACACCGGCATAGCCGAGCACGGTGGTGGCAAGACCGAGCAGGACAGGCGTGCGGCGCAAAACGGCGAGATCGGCGCGCAGATCGCTCTTTTCGGGCGCTGTTCGGCTGCGCGGCACCAGAGCCAGGATGACGGCGAAGGCCGCCAGACCGACCAGTGTCACCGCCCAGAAGGTCGCCCGCCAGCCGAAGGCCTGGCCGAGCCAGGTGCCGAAGGGTACGCCGAGGATGTTGGCGATGGTGAGCCCAGTGAACATCAGCGCGATCGCCGAGGCTTGTCTGTTGGGCGCGACCAGCCCGGTGGCGACGACAGAGCCGACGCCGAAGAAGGTGCCATGGGCGAAGGCGGTGATGATGCGGGCGCCCATCAGCGTCCAGTAGTCGGGCGCCAGTGCACAGGCGAAATTGCCAAGCGTGAAGATCGCCATCAGCACCAGAAGCACGGTCTTGCGTGGCCAGTTACCGGTGGCGATGGTCAGCAGGGGCGCGCCGATGACGACGCCAAGCGCATAACCAGAAATGAGCTGGCCGGCGGCCGAGATCGAAACGCCGAGATCCTTGCTGACATCGAGCAGCAGACCCATGATGACGAATTCGGTGACGCCGATGCCGAAGGCACCCGCGGCGAGGGCGTAGAGAGCAAGAGGCATGGCGGTTTCCACTTCGATGACGAAGAGCGCCGTCCCGCGCCCCGACCCCTGAGATCGTGCTCCCCTGCATTGTGAACCAGACTTGCCTTGGGCACATTTTCTGTGAAATAGATTCACAAATGGCCAGGCCTGACATCAACCGCTCCGGCGAGATCGAAGTTTTCGTGCGCGTCGTCGCGGAAGGCAGTTTTTCCTCTGCGGCACGCGCGTTGCGCATGACACCCTCGGCGGTGAGCAAGCTGATCGCGCGGCTGGAGGCCCGGCTTGGCGCGCGGCTGGTCAGTCGTTCGACGCGAAAGCTGCAACTGACGCCGGAAGGCACAGCATTCTACGAGAGCGGCCTGCGCATCCTCGCCGACATGGCGGCGGCCGAGCAGGAGGCGGCGGCGGGTGCGGCACCGCGCGGAAGGCTGCGCGTCAACAGCTACGTGCCCTTCGGGGTACACCGGCTGATCCCGCTTCTGCCACGCTTCCTCGAACGCTACCCCGAGATTTCAGTCGATCTGGTGCTGACCGACAGCGTCATCGACCTGATGGCGGAACGCGCCGATGTCGCCATCCGTGCCGGGCCGCTGAGTGAGTCACGGCTGGTGGCGCGCAAGCTCGGGCAAAGCCCGGTGGTCGTCGTTGCAGCACCTTCCTATCTGGAGAAGCACGGCATGCCACCGACGCCAGCCGATCTCGACAGGCACAACCGCATGGGCTTCGGGTTCGTCAGGCATCTCGATGGCTGGCCGTTCCTCGACGCGGACGGCCGCGCCATCATGGTTCCCATCACCGGCAACACGCTGGTCAGCGATGGCGAGGCGATGCGGCTGATGGCGCTGGCGGGCGCGGGCATCGCCCGGCTGGCGCGCTGGCATGTGGCGGCCGATATCGCCGCCGGTCGGCTGGTGTCGCTGCTGGAGGCATTCAATCCCGGCGACGAGGAGCCCACCCACGCCGTCTATGTCGGCCAAGGCCGGCATTTGCCGGCGCGGGTGCGTGCCTTTCTCGATTTTCTGGGTGAGAGCGTCCGGCTGAGCTGACATCCCGGGAGCCACGGGCTCCCGGGATGTCAGCGTGGGCTATATTTATGCTTTCGGCGTGAACGGCGCCGGGCGGCGGCCCGCTGCCTGGCGCTCCAGCATCCAACCGGGATATTCGGACGGCAGGGCGCTGACCTCGTCGAGACGAAGCAGATCGTCGCTGTCGAGCTTCACTTCAGTGGCGGCAAGGTTCTGCTCCAGCTGCTCCATGCGGCTGGCGCCGATGATGACGCTCATCACGAAGGGCTTGGCCAGGACATAGCCGAGCGCCACCGTGGCGACGCTGACATCATGCTTTTTGGCGATTTCGCGCATGACGGTAACGGTCGCCCAGGCACGGTCCTCATTGACCGGCGGGAAGTTGAAGGACGCGCGGCGGCCTTCGCCATTGCCGGGCGCGCCGGGGCCGTACTTGCCGGAGAGCAGGCCACCGGCCATCGGCGACCACACCATCAGGCCGAGCTTCTCCTCGTTGAGCAGCGGCACGATCTCGCGCTCGAGGTCGCGGCCGGCGATCGAATAGTAGGACTGCACGGTCTCGAAACGGGCAAAGCCCTTGCGCTCGGCGATGCCGAGCGCCTTGGCGATGCGCCATGCCGCCCAGTTGGAGACGCCGACATAGCGAACCTTGCCGCTGGCAACGAGATCGTCGAGCGCCCGCAGCGTTTCGTCGATCGGCGTCACGGTGTCGGTGCCGTGCAGCTGGTAAAGATCGATATGGTCGAGTTGCAGCCGCTTCAGGCTGGCATCGACCGAATCCATGATGTGGCCGCGTGAAGAGCCGCGCTGGTTCGGACCGTCGCCCATGGCGCCGTGGGCTTTGGTGGCGATGACCACATTCTGCCTGTTCACGCCGAGATCCCTGAGCGACTGGCCGAGCAGCCGTTCGGATTCGCCAAAGGAGTAGACGTCGGCCGTATCGAAGAAATTGACGCCGGCGGCGAGCGAATGGGCAACGATCTCGTTGACGCCCCTCTGGTCGAGACTGGCGATCAGGCCCCATTGGGCATTTTCACCGGCAGCACCGAAGGTCATGGTGCCGAGGCAGATTTCGGAGACGAACATCCCCGTATTTCCAAGCTGATTGTAACGCATGGTGGCGGCTCCAGAGAGTTTGTGATGACGCAAAGCAAATAGGAACGGTACGTTTCGTTTCCAATTGCTGGCTCAACGAGCCCGCCGAGTTGGCCTATAACCCCTCACCGCATCTAATGCCGCCATCAGAAAGCGCCCGCTGCATTCACCGAACGAGGTTCGCGTGAGTATGCGGATTATAAGTCTATAACTCGGATCTTCGTCTTCGGGCGGCGATTGACCTCCTCGACGAAGTCGTCATCCCACACGGGACCTGAGAGAAGATATTCCGCAAGCGAAGGTGTTGCGCCGACCAGTCGGTCGTAGTTCTCGGGGGAGAGTACGACAGCGGTTGGCTTTCCGCGCACCGTGATGGTTTGTGGCCCTTGTTCCCGCGCCTGCCGTACGAATTTCGACAGATTGTTCTTCGCGTCCTTAAGATGCCAGTTCAAGGGCACTACTCGCTAGATGGCTTCGCTAGTCATATACCAGATGCCGTTGAAGCATGGCAGGGTTTCCGCTCGAACAGATGTGTTGCTAGTCCCTCGACATGGGTTGGAAGCTATTGGCAGCGAGAATCTATAGCCTCTTTCGGCGGCAGATCGCAAACCTCGGGATAAACATCTCTCTCGTCGTCATCCACGGGCGGAGCAAGGAGCGCAGCGACGCAGCGCAGACCCGAGGATCCATCCCGCGACATCTGCCGAAGAATGCAGCGGAACAGAATTCTGCACCGCTGCATTTTCCTTGTCGTCACGGCATGGATCCTAGGGTCTGCGCTCCGCTTCGCGTCGCTCCGCCCTAGGATGACGAAGGTGTGGTGGCCTGCAGCCAATCGAATATGTTGGAATTTAGCGACTAGAGACCGGTCTGTGCATCGGAACTATCGGCTGCCGAAGATCGCCGAACCGACGCGGACGCTGGTGGCGCCGAAGGCGATCGCCGTCTCGTAGTCGCCAGACATGCCCATCGAGAGTTTGGCGACTACGGCTTCCTTGCCAAGCTTTTCCAACAGCGCGAAGTGCGGGCCGGGGTTCTCATCGGCCGGCGGGATGCACATCAGGCCCTCGATGGCGAGGCCATGCACGTCGCGGCAGCGGGCGACAAAGGCCACGGCGTCGCGGGGCTCGATGCCTGCCTTCTGCGGCTCGGAGCCGGTGTTGACCTGGACGTAGAGCTTCGGTGCGCGGCCCTGCCTGGCGATCTCCTTGGCCAGTTCGGCGGCGATCTTCTCGCGATCGATCGTCTCGATGACGTCGAACAGCGCCACAGCCTCCTTGGCCTTGTTGGATTGCAGCGGGCCGATCAGATGCAGTTCGATGTCGGGAAATGCGTCCTTCAGATCAGGCCATTTGCCTTGCGCCTCCTGCACGCGGTTCTCGCCGAAGACGCGCTGGCCGGCCTCGATGACCGGGCCGATGTCGGCAGCGTCGAAGGTCTTTGAGACCGCGACCAGCGTCACGACGCCGGCTTCGCGGCCGGCCTCGCGCTCGGCGGCGGCGATCTTCGCCTTGACCGCGAAAAATTGCTGAACGGCGTCACCCATATGCAAATCCTGCTGTTTTGACCGGCGTTTTTGTCAGACGCGATACCCATATGGTTGACGGGTTTGCCAAACCATGGTGAACACCCGGACCACATTCCCTGAACTGCCGAGCCATCGCCCGCAGTTCGCGCCTGCTTTTAAGTGAAAAACGTCCCATGGCAACCGAACGATACAATCCGCGCGCGTCAGAGCCCAAATGGCAGAAGGCCTGGGACGCCAAGAAGCTGTTCGAAGCGCACAATGACGATCCGCGCCCGAAATACTACGTGCTGGAGATGTTCCCCTATCCGTCGGGGCGCATCCATATCGGTCATACCCGCAATTACACGATGGGCGACGTGGTGGCGCGCTACAAACGGGCCAAGGGCTTCAACGTGCTGCATCCGATGGGCTGGGACGCCTTCGGCATGCCGGCCGAAAACGCGGCGATGCAGAACAAGGTCCATCCCAAGGAGTGGACCTACCAGAACATCGCCACCATGCGCGAGCAGCTCAAGGTCATGGGCCTGTCGCTGGACTGGGCGCGCGAATTCGCCACCTGTGACGTCGACTATTACCACCGCCAGCAGATGCTGTTCCTCGATTTTGTCGAGAAGGGGCTGGTGACGCGCAAATCCTCCAAGGTCAACTGGGATCCGGAGGACATGACCGTGCTCGCCAACGAGCAGGTCATCGATGGACGCGGCTGGCGCTCGGGCGCGCTGGTCGAACAGCGCGAACTGACGCAGTGGTTCTTCAAGATCACCGACTTCGCCCAGGATCTGCTGGATTCGCTCGACGGCCTCGACGAATGGCCGGAAAAAGTGAAGCTGATGCAGCAGAACTGGATCGGCCGCTCGGAAGGCCTGCTGATCCGCTGGCCTCTGGCCGACGCCTCTGATGGCGAGCATGAGCTGGAAGTCTATACGACAAGGCCCGACACCATCTTCGGCGCTTCCTTCATGGCTGTCGCCGCCGATCATCCGTTGGCCAGGAAGGCCGCTGCGCACAATCCGGCGCTGGCGAAGTTCATCGAGGATATCGGCCATATGGGCACCTCGGTGGCGGCGCTGGAGACAGCTGAGAAGAAGGGTTTCGACACCGGCATCCGCGTCGTCCATCCGTTTGACGACAACTGGATGCTGCCTGTCTATGTCGCCAATTTCGTGCTGATGGAATACGGCACCGGCGCCATTTTCGGCTGTCCGTCCGGCGACCAGCGCGACCTCGACTTCGCCAACAAATACGGCCTGCCGGTGATTCCGGTGGTGATGCCGGAAGGCGAGAATCCGGCGACGTTCCAGATCATCGATGAAGCCTATGTCGATGACGGCGTGATGATCAATTCGCGCTTTCTCGACGGCATGAAGCCGGATCAGGCTTTCGACGAGGTCGCCAAACTGCTGGAGCAGAAGACGATCGGCAACCGGCCGATGGCCGAGCGCAAGGTGAATTTCCGCCTGCGTGACTGGGGCATTTCGCGCCAGCGCTACTGGGGATGCCCGATCCCGATGATTCATTGCGAGGCTTGCGGCGTGGTGCCGGTGCCGAAGGCGGACCTGCCGGTGAAGCTGCCCGACGATGTCGATTTCGATCGCCCGGGCAATCCGCTCGACCGGCATCCGACATGGCGCCATGTGAAATGTCCGCAATGCGGCAGGGATGCGCGGCGCGAAACCGACACGATGGACACGTTCGTCGATTCGTCGTGGTACTTCGCCCGCTTCACCGCGCCGTGGGCGCATGAACCGACCGATCCCAGGGCGGCCAACGAATGGCTGCCGGTCGACCAGTATATTGGCGGGATCGAGCACGCGATCCTGCATCTGCTCTATTCGCGCTTCTTCACCCGCGCCATGCGCGAGGCCGGCCAGGTCGATCTGGCCGAGCCGTTCAAGGGCCTGTTCACGCAAGGCATGGTGGTGCACGAAACCTATCGCGTCGGCTCGGCATCGAATGGCCGCTGGCTGGCGCCCACCGAAGTTCGGTTGGAGGATGTCGACGGCAAGCGCAGCGCCATCGACATCGCCACCGGCGAGGCCGTCACCATCGGTCCGCTGGAAAAGATGTCGAAATCGAAGAAGAACACGGTGAGCCCGGAAGACATCACCGATGGCTACGGCGCCGATACGGCGCGCTGGTTCATGCTGTCGGATTCTCCTCCCGAGCGCGATGTCGAGTGGACCGACGATGGCGCCGCCGGTGCGCATCGCTTCATCCAGCGCATCTGGCGCCTGGTGTCGACGGCGGCCGAAACACTGGCCGGCATCAAGCCCGTGGCGGCCAGCAGCGGTGAGGCCGCGGTGGTTTCCAAGGCCGCGCACAAGATACTGAAGGCGGTCGGACAGGATATCGAGAAGCTCGCCTTCAACCGCGCCATCGCCCGCATCTACGAACTGGCCAACGCGCTGACCACGCCGCTCAACGAGGTGGCCGAAGGCAAGGCCGATGCAGCGCTGAAAGGCGCCTGCCGGCAGGCGGTGGAGATTCTCGTGCATCTGATCGCGCCGGTCATGCCGCATCTGGCCGAGGAGTGCTGGGCAGCGCTTGGCGGCACCGATCTCGTTGCCGAACGGCCTTGGCCGGTCTTCGATTCGGCGCTGGTCGTCGACAACGAAGTCACCTATCCGGTACAGGTCAACGGCAAGAAGCGGGGGGATTTGACAATTGCCCGCGACGCGGACCAAGGTGCGGTCGAAAAAGCGGTATTGGCTCTCGACTTCGTGCAGAAAGCACTCGAAGGGAAGGCTCCGCGCAAGGTGATCATCGTGCCGCAGAGGATCGTCAATGTCGTTGCCTGATCGGGAAAAGACAGAGTTGAGCCATTTGCTGCGCCGCATAGCGCTTGCCGGCCTGATAGGTTCGCTCGCGCTTGTCTCGGCCTGCACGGTGCGGCCGCTCTATTCGAGCGCGCCACTGTCGGGTTCGCAGGCCAGTGCCAGTGCCGAACTGGCGTTGATCGGCATCAAGCCGGTCAATACGCGTTACGGCCAACAGGTGCGCAACAATCTGATTTTCGGGTTTGGACGAGGCGCCGGCGAGCCGGCCTCGCCGGCATATTCGCTAAATCTCGGCGTGACCGAAGCGGTCGAGTCCGCGGCACTCGTGCAGGTCGGAACGGATGAAGACGAACCGACCGCCGGTTCCGTGACGCTGACCGGCAGCTATACGCTGGCCGATGCGAAGACCGGCGTGGTGATCGCATCCGGCAAGCGTTCGATCACTTCGTCCTTCGACAGGCCGCGTCAGGAATTCGCCGCATACCGGGCGCAGATCGACGCCGAGAATCGCGCTGCGCGAGAGTTGGCGGAAGCGCTGCAGCTGTCCATTGCCCAGGACCTTGTCCGGCACGGCAAGACCGGCTAGCGCACCTCATCGCTTCACGGAAACGGTCTGGCTCCAGGCACGATGGGGTGATCGCGGGATCATGACCAGATTCTCGAACAGAGATTGTCCGAAGACCCATCGAGCTGCTGCGGCACGGCGAGTAGATCGCGCCACCAGCGTGGATGCGGCGAGACGACGATCGTGCCGTGTCGCTCGCAGACCACCACGAAGATTTTGGTGCCCAGGATGGTCGGCGATCCATCCGGGAAGCAACTGTTAACCACTCGCTCCCTATTGCTCGGCAGACATTTCAAAGTGAGTCTTGAGAATGGAAGCCAAGCGTTTTTCCCGGGTCAATTTATCGACGGCTGCATTGCCTGATGGCCCCGAGGGGAAGCGCTTGGAGAGCATCGGCGACAGGGGTGGTCAGCGAAGTTCTTCCGCGGCAGGCGACCTTGATCGTCCGGCTCGCAAGGAGCCGGACGGCCGGCAGCCCACCACACGCCGGGCCGGCTATTCCGCACCGGTGGTCGATCTCGGCGGCAACAAGCGGCCCTATATGGAGCCGCGGGGTGGCTCGGACGATACGCCTTCGAAAATCGGCGATATCGAGAGCCCTGCCTGGCAGGAATATTTCTTCCTTGCACCCAACGTGCGTTTTACACGCACGCCGGACTATGAGGCCAGGAAGCATCGTCCGCCGCACGAGCGTGTTGTCGAACACGCCGCGACGCGCCCAGCAGAGCAAGCCGTTGCTCAATCCATGATCAACGGGGCGTCCTCCGCGCCTTCGCTACTGGCATTGCCGGCTTCGGTGAAAAGCCCTGCTTCCGAGCCGCTGGCCGGCCACGCCTCGCAAGGGTCATCACCGCCGGCTGCTGCTTTTGTTGCCCCGGGGCGCGCCAGGGAGAAGGTGCCAGCCGTTGCGCCGGTGCCGCCGAGGTCGGTCGCTACGGCACGGGCATCCGCGCGTGCGTCCGTTGCTCCGGGCGCCAAAACGACCACTTCCGAAAGGCTGCGCTGGCCATATCTTTCGGATCATGCCTTCTTCGAGGCCATGGCACCCTATCTGGTCGACGTTTCGTCGCCGGCCCGGCAGACCGGTCCAGCGTCGCCTGCACCGGTCGCCGTGGCGCCAGTGACCACTATGCCGATCGACATTCGCCCGACGACAGGGACCGATGCCACCGCATTGTTTCGTGTCATCGACTGCCTTCCGGGCCAGGTCTTGAAGCCGTTGCCGGATGTTTGGCCGGCCAATTCGAACCGGACCGTCGCCCAACCTGGCGTGCCGGCGAGCAATGCGCCGTCGCCGGTCCAGGCTGTCGCAATCCCAGCCGCCAAAAGCGATGCCGTTTCCGTGTCGGCCGCGCCAAGTGTGAACGTCCCTGCCGGGGCCGTTGGCGCCCGCTCCGCGCGCTTGCCTGGGGCTGGAAAGGTCTTGCTGTCAACCCCGGGCGATCCCTATGAGCTTCCCTCGGAAGAGCTGTTGCAGCAGCCACCGGAGGGACAAGGCTTCTACATGTCGCAGGAGCGGCTCGAGCAGAACGCCGATCTGCTGGAAAGCGTGCTCGAGGACTTCGGCGTGCGTGGCGAGATCATTCATGTTCGCCCAGGCCCGGTCGTCACGCTCTATGAGTTCGAGCCGGCGCCGGGCGTCAAATCTTCTCGCGTCATCGGGCTTGCCGACGATATCGCCCGCTCCATGTCGGCGATTTCGGCGCGGGTCGCCGTCGTGCCTGGCCGCAACGTCATCGGCATCGAGCTCCCGAACGAGATGCGCGAAACCGTCTATTTCCGGGAGCTGATCGAATCGGAAGGCTTTCGCAAGACCAGCTGCAAGCTGGCGCTTTGTCTCGGCAAGACGATCGGCGGCGAGCCGGTCATCGCCGAGCTGGCGAAGATGCCGCATTTGCTGGTGGCCGGAACCACCGGCTCCGGCAAGTCGGTCGCCATCAACACCATGATCCTGTCGTTGCTCTATCGGTTGAAGCCGGAAGAATGCCGGCTGATCATGGTCGATCCCAAGATGCTCGAACTCTCTGTCTATGACGGCATCCCGCATCTTCTGACGCCCGTCGTCACGGACCCCAAGAAAGCCGTGACGGCGCTCAAATGGGCGGTGCGCGAAATGGAGGACCGGTATCGCAAGATGGCGCGGCTCGGTGTGCGCAACATCGACGGCTACAACGAGCGTGCCGCCGCTGCCCGCGACAAGGGCGAGACGGTTGTCATGACCGTGCAGACCGGCTTCGAAAAGGGCACCGGCGAACCGCTTTTCGAACAGCAGGAAATCGACCTTGCGCCGATGCCCTACATCGTCGTCATCGTCGACGAGATGGCCGACCTGATGATGGTCGCCGGCAAGGAGATCGAAGGCGCGATCCAGCGTCTGGCGCAGATGGCACGCGCTGCCGGCATTCACCTGATCATGGCAACGCAGCGCCCCTCGGTCGATGTCATCACGGGCACGATCAAGGCCAACTTCCCGACCCGGATTTCCTTCCAGGTGACATCGAAGATCGACAGCCGCACAATCCTGGGCGAGCAAGGCGCCGAACAATTGCTTGGCCAGGGCGACATGCTGCACATGATGGGCGGCGGGCGCATTTCCCGCGTGCACGGGCCGTTTGTTTCCGACGCGGAGGTCGAGCATGTCGTCGCGCATCTCAAGGCGCAAGGGCGCCCCGAATATCTGGAAACCGTGACGGCCGATGAGGACGAGGAAGAAATCGAAGAAGACCAGGGCGCGGTCTTCGACAAGGGATCCGTTGCAGCCGAAGACAGCGACGCGATCTACGACGAGGCGGTCAAGGTGGTGGTGCGCGACAAGAAGTGCTCGACGTCCTACATCCAGCGCCGCCTCGGCATCGGCTACAACCGCGCCGCGTCCCTGGTCGAGCGTATGGAAAAGGAAGGTTTGGTCGGCACACCCAACCATGTCGGCAAACGCGAAATCATCATGGGCCGGCGCCAGCCGGCAAGCGCACCCGAGGACGATGGCGCGGACTGATCGGCAGTCCGCTTGAAGCGCACATGAAAAAGGCCGGTTGCCCGGCCTTTTCATCACAAGCGAATTGGCTTCAGCCGATCGCCATTCTCAGCCGATCTTCTGGCCGGTTTTTGCCCAGTCGGCAAGGAACTGTTCCAGGCCCTTGTCGGTCAGCGGGTGCTTGACCAGTGCCTTCAGGGTCGCCGGCGGCGCGGTCACGACATCGGCGCCGATGAGGGCCGCCTGCTTGACGTGGTTCACGGTGCGCACCGAAGCGACGAGGATCTCGGTCTGGAAATCGTAATTGTCGTAGATCTGCCTGATCTCCTGGATCAGCTCCATGCCGTCGATGCCGATGTCGTCGACGCGGCCGACGAAGGGCGAGATGAACGAGGCACCGGCCTTGGCCGCCAGCAGCGCCTGGTTGGCCGAAAAGCACAGCGTGACGTTGACCAGGCGGTTCATCTCGGTGCGGATCGTCTTGCAGGCCTTGAGCCCGTCCAGCGTCAGCGGCACCTTGATGCAGACATTGTCGGCGATCTTGGCCAGAACCTTGGCCTGCTGCATCATCTCGGAATATTCGGTGGCGGTGACTTCAGCCGAGACCGGACCCTTGACGATGTCGCAAATCTCTTTGGTGACGTCGGCGATCTTGCCGCCGGATTTGAGGATCAGCGACGGATTGGTGGTGACGCCGTCGAGCAGCCCCAGATCGTTCAGCTCACGGATATCCTTGACGTCGGCGGTGTCGACAAAAAATTTCATGGCGGGTCTCCTGAAGATTTTCATGTGCATGTCATGCACATTCGGGGTCGGCCTTTGATCTAGACCAAAGTCAGGGCAAGGTCACGCCTCATGATCGAAGATTCGCCCTTTGTCGCAGCCGCACCGGTGCTGGTGCCGATGCCCGCCGAACGCCCCTACACCTATGCAGTGCCGGCCGGCATGCGCGTGGTGCCGGGCTCGATCGTGCGCGTGCCGCTTGGGCCGCGCCAGGTCGCCGGCATCGTCTGGGATGGCGCGGTCGAGAAGGTCGACGCGAAAAAGCTGCGCCCCATCGAACAGGTCTTCGACTGCCCGCCGATCGACCGCGCCATGCGCCGTTTCGTCGACTGGGTGGCGCAGTACACGCTGTCGCCGCCGGGCATGGTGGCGCGCATGCTGCTCAGGGCGCCGGAGGCTTTCGACCCCGAACCGTGGATCGAGGGATTGCAGCGCACGCTTCTCGCACCCGACCGGATGACGAGCGCCAGGCAGCGCGTGCTGGAGACGGCTGAAGGCGGCCTTGCCTGGACGCGCTCCGGCCTCGCTCACGCCGCCGGCGTGTCGTCGACGGTGATCGACGGCCTGAGGGCGCAAGGCGTGTTCGAGACCGTGATGATCCCGCCGCGCCCGGTGGTGGCCGCGCCCGATCCCGGCTACGCCACACCGGAACTGATGCCGGACCAGAGCGCCGCGGCGCAGATGCTGCGCGCCAATGTCGCAGCCGGCGTGTTCAACGTCGCGCTGCTCGACGGCGTCACCGGATCAGGTAAGACGGAGGTTTATTTCGAAGCGGTGGCGGCTGCGCTCGACCAGGGCAGGCAGGTGCTGATCCTGCTGCCGGAAATCGCGCTGACGCATGCCTTTCTCGAGCGCTTCCAGCAGCGCTTCGGCGCCAAGCCGGGTGAATGGCATTCCGACCTGCCGCCGCGGATACGCGAGCGGGTTTGGCGGCAAGTGGCGGAAGGCGGCGTGCGGGTCGTCGCCGGTGCGCGTTCGGCGCTGTTCCTGCCGTTCAAGGAGCTCGGCCTGATCGTCGTCGACGAGGAGCACGACCCTGCCTACAAGCAGGAGGACCGCGTCTTCTACAATGCGCGCGATATGGCGGTGGTGCGCGGCCATATCGGCAGCTTCCCCGTGGTGCTGGCGTCGGCGACGCCGTCGGTCGAAAGCCGGGTCAATGCCAGCCAAGGTAAATACAACAGAGCGGTGCTTTCCGCTCGTTTCGCCGAGGCGGCGCTTCCGCATCTGAAGGCGGTCGACATGCGGCGCGCGCCGCCGGCGCGTGGCGGTTTCCTGTCGCCGGTGCTGCTCGACCAGATGCGCCAGACGCTGGAGAGGCAGGAGCAGTCGCTGCTGTTCCTCAACCGGCGCGGCTATGCGCCGCTGACGCTGTGCCGGGTTTGTGGCCACCGCTTCGGCTGCCCGGTCTGCTCGGCCTGGCTGGTCGAGCATCGTTTTCGCGGCCAGTTGGTCTGCCATCATTGCGGGCACAATGAGCGCCGCCCCGAAGCCTGCCCGGAATGCGGCACGCTCGATCATCTGGTCGCCTGCGGGCCAGGTGTCGAGCGGATCGCCGAAGAGGTCGTTACGCATTTTCCCGACGCGCGCACCATCGTTTTGTCGTCGGACCTGATGGGCGGCGTGCGGCGGCTGCGGCTGGAGCTGGAGGCGATCGCCGATGGCGGGGCCGACATCGTCATCGGCACGCAGCTCGTCGCCAAGGGCCACAACTTTCCCAACATGACACTGGTCGGCGTCGTCGACGCCGATCTCGGTCTTGCCAACGGCGATCCGCGCGCCGCCGAGCGCACATTCCAGTTGCTCAGCCAGGTCACCGGCCGCGCCGGCCGCACCGGCAAGAAGAGCCTCGGCCTGCTGCAGACTTTTCAGCCCGACCACCCGGTGATGCGGGCGATCGTCTCCGGTGACGCCGAGGCGTTTTACGAGCGCGAGATCGCCGAGCGCGAACGAGCCGCACTGCCGCCCTTCGGCCGGCTCGCCGGCGTCATCGTCAGTGCGGTGACACGGGCGGAAGCCGAGGGCCATGCACGCGGCCTGCGCCGCGCCGCGCCCGAGGCGACAGATTTGTTCGTGCTGGGACCGGCGGAGGCGCCGCTGTCCCTGCTCGGCGGCCGCCACCGCTTCCGCCTGCTGATCCAGGGCGAACGGCGCGCCGACATACAAGGTTTTATCAGGGCCATGCTGGCTAGCGGACCGAAGCAACGCGGTTCGGTTCGGGTGCAGGTCGACATCGACCCGCAGAGCTTTTTGTAAGGTCGCGCTTTCAGCGATAGGTTGCCGTAAGCCAGCGAGATGTGGAAACTCATATGAAAACCCTCGGCCTTCTGGGCGGCATGAGCTGGGAATCCACCGCCATCTACTATCGCCTGCTCAACGAGATCGTGCGCGAGCGGCTGGGTGGGCTGCATTCAGCGAAACTGCTTCTGTGGTCGTTCGACTTCGCCGAGATCGCCGAGCGGCAGCATCATGGCGACTGGGACGGCGCCGGCGTGCTTCTCGTCGAAGCGGCGCGCAAGCTCGAGGCCGGCGGCGCGGATGGCCTGTTGTTGTGCACCAACACCATGCACAAACTTGCCGGCCAGGTGCAGGCGTCGGTGTCGATCCCGCTGATCCACATCGCCGACGCCACGGCGGTGGCGGTCAAGCGCGCCGGCATGCAGCGGCCGGCGCTGCTGGCGACGCGCTTCACCATGGAGCAGGACTTCTACAAGGGCCGGCTCGCCGACAGATTTGGATTGAGCCCTGTGGTGCCGGATGCGGCCGGGCGCGACATGGTCCATCGTGTCATCTATGAGGAACTGTGCCAAGGCATCGTCAAGGAGACTTCAAAGGCGGCTTACATAGCCGAGACCGAGCGCCTGCGCCGCGAAGAGGCGGCCGACAGCGTCATCATGGGCTGCACCGAGATCACCATGCTCATCGGCCAGCAGGACTTCGACGTTCCGGTCTTCGACACAACGCGCATCCGTGCCGAGGCGGCGGTCGAATTCACGCTGGGCTGACAGGCTTCCGCAAATTGCCGGACTCCATCTGGCGTCCTTTCTTTCCTTCGCTAGAATGCCCGGAATTTCAAAACAGGCATTTCGAGGGGACGAGATGGATTTTGCGCTTCCATGGCCGACGAGCCAGGGCGAATGGCTGGCCTGGTCGAGCGCCGTCTTCACCGTGCTGCTCGGTCTTTTGTTTTTTCTGGCACCTGGTCTCGCCTTCCGTGCCCTGCGCTTGCAGGTCAAGCCAGAGAAGGCTGCCGCGATCGCCGAGGGGCGCGGCAGGATGTCGGGCTTTTATCTCGGTGTCGGCCTGTGCTGTATCCTGCTGGCGCAGCCGCTGATCTACATGGCGCTCGGCTTTTCCTGGTTGTTCACCGCCTTCGGCCGGCTGCTGTCGATGATGTCTGATGGCGCCAACACGCCTTTCAATTGGGTTTCCATTGTGCTGGAATTGGTCCTGGCGGCGTTGCCGCTCGCCTTTGCCTTCGGCTTTCTGCCTTGAATCGTTGGGTATTCCGCGATGGAAGACGGGTGACTTTCCCCGGATGCGACAATAGTGCCTGAAAACCATGCGGAACGACGCATTGCGGTCTTAAAATGCCTGTGCTAGACGGCAATCGACTTTCGGCCGGGGATAGCGGAAGCCGCGCCTCCGTGCTCGAAAAAATGCAGTAAGGTCAAAGATTTAGCCAGAGTTTTTGCTCGCGCCAACAATCTACGGCCTGTCAGACAAGAGAAAAGACGGTCCGTGGCTCAATCGTCATCGCCAATCTCAGGTGTCGCAGAACGCTATGCGGGTTCGCTGTTCGAACTCGCCCTGCAGGCAAATTCCGTGGCCAAGGTCGAAGCCGACCTCAGCAGTTTCGAAGCCATGCTCGCGGGCAGCGCTGATCTCACCCGGCTGATCAATAGCCCGGTGTTCTCCAGCGAGGACCAGGCGAAGGCCATTGCGGCGATTGCCGACAAGGCGGGGATTGCCGGCCTCACTGGCAATTTCCTGCGCGTCGTCGCCCGCAACCGCCGGCTGTTCGCCATTCCCGGCATGATCAGGGCGTTCCGCCAGATATCAGCCGAACATCGTGGCGAGACCGCTGCTGAAGTGACGTCGGCGCACGAGCTGACGGCTGCCCAGCAGACCGAACTCAAGGCGGCGCTGAAGAGCGTTGCCGGCAAGGACGTGGCCATCTCCGTCACCGTCGATCCGTCGCTGCTCGGCGGGCTGGTGGTCAAGATGGGCTCGCGCCAGATCGATACGTCGCTCAAAACCAAACTCAATTCGCTCAAGCTTGCACTGAAAGAGGTCGGCTGATGGACATCCGCGCCGCGGAAATTTCCGCAATTCTGAAAGACCAGATCAAGAATTTCGGCAAGGAGGCCGAGGTCTCCGAAGTCGGACAGGTGCTGTCCGTCGGTGACGGTATCGCCCGTGTCTACGGCCTCGACAATGTCCAGGCCGGCGAGATGGTCGAATTCCCCGGCGGCATCCGCGGCATGGCGCTCAACCTCGAAGCCGACAATGTCGGCGTCGTCATCTTCGGCGCCGACCGCGACATCAAGGAAGGCGATATCGTCAAGCGCACCGGCGCGATCGTCGACGTCCCCGTCGGCCCCGGCCTGCTCGGCCGCGTTGTCGATGCGCTCGGCAATCCGATCGACGGCAAGGGTCCGATCAAGGCAGTCGAGCGCAAGCGCGTCGACGTCAAGGCGCCCGGCATCATCCCGCGCAAGTCGGTGAACGAGCCGATGTCGACCGGCCTCAAGGCCATCGATGCGTTGATCCCGGTCGGTCGCGGCCAGCGCGAGCTGGTCATCGGCGATCGCCAGACCGGCAAGACCGCCATCATCCTCGACACGATGCTCAACCAGAAGTCGGTGCACGACAACGGCCCCGAGAAGGAAAAGCTCTACTGCGTCTATGTCGCCGTCGGCCAGAAGCGCTCGACCGTCGCGCAGTTCGTCAAGGTGCTGGAAGAGCGCGGCGCGCTCGAATACTCGATCATCGTCGCCGCCACCGCTTCCGATCCGGCACCGATGCAGTTCCTGGCGCCGTTCGCTGGCGCCACCATGGGCGAATATTTCCGCGACAATGGCATGCACGCGCTGATCAGCTATGACGATCTGTCGAAGCAGGCCGTCGCCTATCGCCAGATGTCGCTGCTGCTGCGCCGCCCGCCGGGCCGCGAAGCCTATCCGGGCGACGTCTTCTACCTGCACTCGCGCCTGCTCGAGCGCGCCGCCAAGCTCAACGACGATCTGGGCGGTGGTTCGCTGACCGCGCTGCCGATCATCGAGACGCAGGCCAACGACGTGTCGGCCTACATCCCGACCAACGTGATCTCGATCACCGACGGCCAGATATTCCTCGAAACCAACCTGTTCTTCCAGGGCATCCGTCCTGCGGTGAACGTCGGCCTGTCGGTCAGCCGCGTCGGCTCGGCCGCGCAGATCAAGGCGATGAAGCAGGTTGCCGGCTCGATCAAGGGCGAGCTCGCGCAGTACCGCGAAATGGCGGCCTTCGCGCAGTTCGGCTCCGATCTCGACGCCGCCACGCAGCGCCTGCTCAACCGCGGATCGCGCCTGACCGAACTCCTGAAGCAGCCGCAGTTCTCGCCGCTGAAGACGGAAGAGCAGGTCGCGGTGATCTTCGCCGGCGTCAACGGCTATCTCGACAAGCTGCCGGTCAACCAGGTCGGCAAGTTCGAGCATGGCCTGCTCAGCCACATGCGTTCGGCCGGCAAGGACGTCCTCGATGCCATCCGCAAGGAAAAGGCGCTGTCGGACGATCTGCGCGCCAAGCTGAAGGCCGAGATCGACGCTTTCGCCAAGACCTTCGCCTGAGCGAATTGCAAGACGGGATCAGGTTTGAAGCATGCCTTCATTAAAAGACCTTCGTAACCGTATCGCCTCGGTCAAGGCGACGCAGAAGATCACCAAGGCGATGCAGATGGTCGCCGCGGCGAAGCTGCGCCGTGCGCAAGAGGCTGCGGAAGCGGCGCGCCCCTATTCGGAGCGCATGGGTTCCGTGCTGGCCAACATCACCCAGGCCATCGGCGGCGGCGGCGATGCCCCGGCGCTGATGACCGGCACCGGCAAGGATGACGTGCATCTGCTCGTCGTCTGCACCGCCGAGCGCGGCCTGTGCGGCGGCTTCAATTCGCAGATCGCCCGCCTTGCCCGCGACCATATCCGCAAGCTTTTGGCGGACGGCAAGCAGGTCAAGATCATCTGCGTCGGCAAGAAGGGTTTCGACATCCTGCGCCGCGACTATGCGTCGATGATCATCGACCGCGTCGATCTGCGCGAGGTCAAGACACTCGGCTTCGTCAATGCCGATGCGATCGCCAAGAAGGTCATCCACCTCTTCAATGAGGGCGGCTTCGACATCTGCACGCTGTTCTATTCGCAGTTCAAGTCGGTGATCAGCCAGATCCCGACCGCGCAGCAGATCATTCCGGCCGGCGTTGCTTCGGCTCCTGCCGAGGCGACGGATGGCGGCAACGCCGTCTACGAATATGAACCGGAGCCGGGCGAAATCCTCTCCGACCTCATTCCGCGCAACATCTCCGTGCAGGTTTTCCGGGCGCTGCTCGAAAATGTGGCCGGCGAAATGGGCGCCAAGATGAGCGCCATGGACAATGCGACGCGCAACGCCGGCGACATGATCAACAAGCTGTCGATCACCTATAACCGCCAGCGGCAGGCGCAGATCACCAAGGAACTGATCGAAATCATTTCGGGCGCCGAGGCGCTCTAGGCGCGGTTCGCGGGTCATCGACCCGCGATCGGACCGCGTGAGAAACAAAGGACGAAAAAGGGTAAAGACGATGGCGAAAGCAGCGACCCCCCAGAAGGCGACATCCAAGACGGCAGCCCCCAAGGCCGCAGCCGCGAAAACCGCAGCCCCCGTGAAGGCGGCAAAGGCTCCAGCAGCAGCCGCGAAGGCTGCCCCGGCCAAGGCAGCAGCGCCGGCGAAGGCGGCCGCTGCCAAGACATCGGCAGTGGCCAGCAAGGCAACCGGCGTTGCCGGCAAGGTCCGCCAGGTCATCGGCGCCGTTGTCGACGTGCAGTTCGGCGATCACCTGCCGGCGATCCTGAACGCGCTCGAGACGACCAATGTCGGTAACCGACTGGTGCTCGAAGTCGCCCAGCACCTGGGTGAAAACACCGTGCGCTGCATCGCCATGGACTCGACCGAAGGTCTGGTTCGCGGCCAGGAAGTGCGTGACACCGGCGCGCCGATCACCGTGCCGGTCGGCCCGGGCATGCTCGGCCGCATCATCAACGTCATCGGCGAGCCGGTCGACGAAGAAGGCCCGGTCGACGCGACCGAAATGCGCTCCATCCACCAGCCGGCTCCGACCTATGTCGAGCAGTCGACGGAAGCGCAGATCCTGATCACCGGCATTAAGGTGCTCGACCTGCTGGCGCCCTACGCCAAGGGCGGCAAGATCGGCCTGTTCGGCGGCGCCGGCGTCGGCAAGACCGTGCTGATCCAGGAACTGATCAACAACATCGCCAAGGCGCATGGCGGTTACTCGGTGTTCGCTGGCGTCGGCGAGCGCACCCGCGAAGGCAACGATCTCTATCACGAGTTCATCGAATCCGGCGTCAACAAGAAGGGCGGCGGCGAAGGCTCCAAGGCGGCACTCGTCTACGGCCAGATGAACGAGCCGCCGGGCGCGCGCGCCCGCGTCGGCCTGACCGGCCTGACGGTTGCGGAATATTTCCGCGACCAGGGCCAGGACGTGCTGTTCTTCGTCGACAACATCTTCCGCTTCACCCAGGCTGGCTCGGAAGTGTCGGCTCTGCTTGGCCGTATTCCTTCGGCCGTGGGCTATCAGCCGACGCTCGCCACCGACATGGGCGCGCTGCAGGAACGCATCACCACCACCACCAAGGGCTCGATCACGTCCGTGCAGGCCATCTACGTGCCCGCCGACGACTTGACCGATCCGGCGCCGGCGACCTCGTTCGCCCACCTTGACGCGACGACGACGCTCAACCGCGCCATCGCCGAAAAGGGCATCTATCCGGCCGTCGATCCGCTGGATTCGACCTCGCGCATGCTCGACCCGCTGGTCGTCGGCGACGAGCATTATGGCGTCGCGCGCCAGGTGCAGTCGATCCTCCAGCGCTACAAGTCGCTGCAGGACATCATCGCCATCCTGGGCATGGACGAGCTGTCGGAAGAGGACAAGCAAACCGTGGCCCGCGCCCGCAAGATCGAGCGCTTCCTGTCGCAGCCGTTCTTCGTCGCCGAAGTGTTCACCGGCGCGCCGGGCAAGCTGGTCGACCTCGCCGACACCATCAAGGGCTTCAAGGGCCTCTGCAACGGCGACTACGATCACCTTCCGGAAGCTGCCTTCTACATGGTCGGCGGCATCGAGGAAGCGGTCGAGAAGGCACAGCGCCTCGCGGCTGAAGCGGCTTAATTTAGGGAATAGGGAGTAGTCAGTAGTGAGTGGGGAATAGCAGCTGCGTAATGTGGACCGGTTAGGGCCACTTACTACTGCCTAGTTCCTATTCCCTACTCACTAAATTGATCATGGCTGAAGCTTTCAAGTTCGAACTGGTCTCGCCGGAGCGTCTGCTCGTTTCCGAGCAGGTCGAATCCGTCGTCATTCCCGGCGCCGAAGGCGAGATGACCGTCATGGCGCATCACGCTCCGGTCATGACCACGATCAAGCCGGGCGTCGTCACGGTGAAGACCGCGGCGGGCGGCGAAGAGCGCTATGTGGTGTTCGGCGGCTTCGCCGACATCGTTCCGGCCGGCTGCACGCTGCTGGCGGAATCGGCTGTCGCGGTGAAGGATGTCGACCGCGCCGATCTCGCGCGCCGCATCCAGGAAGCCAAGGAAGACGCCACTGATGCCAAGGACGACGAGGCTCGCAGCAAGGCGGAACAGTTCCTTAGCCAGCTCACCACGCTGGAAGGCGCCATCCTGCCGGCGTAAGGCCTGAGCGCAGACTCTGGAATTCATGCCATTGGTAGCGCGCAGGACGGGCGTTCTGTCGCGATCCTTCGCGCCTAGGGGCGCTGTCCCGCCGACATCATAACCGCGAGGCCGTAGCTCAGGCCTGCTCGCTCTGTATGCCGAGCGCGGCGAAGGCCAGAACCGGACCATCGCGCCGCAGGTGGACGAGATGGACAGCCACGAGTTCGATCAACGTCTGCCGCTCGGCATGGTCCCTGGCGAAGCCGGCCAGGTCGAACACCGCGGTCACGGTTTCGTTGGCCGGCAGCTGCTCGCTCAAAAGTGCCGTCAGCGCCGCGTCGAGCGGATCGGTGAAATGTCCCGCCGGCAAGGTTTTTCCTCGCGCGGCGCAAGCAGCGATCCAGGCAGCCACCACCAACGTGAGATGGACCAGCTCGGTACCGGCTTCGAGGCATTCGATGGCGGAAGCGATGATGCGCTGCGGTAGTTTCTGGCTGCCGTCATTGGCGATCTGCGCCGTGCGATGGGCAAGTGCAGTGTTGGAAAAACGCTCCGCGAGCTCCGCAGTATAGGCGCTCGTGTCCAATCCGGCATCCTCGGGCAGGGTCGGGATGGCTTCGGCCCACAATGCATCGACGAATTGCCGGATCGCCGGGTCGGCGAAGGCGCGGTCGACGGTGGCATGACCGCTGAGCAGGCCAAGATAGGCGATGGCCGAATGCGAGCCGTTGAGCAGCCTGAGCTTCATGTCCTCGAACGGGCCGACATCGCGAACCATGGTGACGCCGAATTGTTCCCACGCGGGCCGGCCAGTCGGGAACTTATCTTCGACCACCCACTGACAAAACGGCTCGGTCATCACTGGCCAGGCGTCCTCGACGCCGAGTTCTTCAGCGATCCGTGCCCGATCGGCATCCGTGGTTGCCGGCACGATGCGGTCGACCATGCTTGAAGGAAAGGCGACCTGGTGGGCGATGTGGTCGGCGATTCCGGCGTCGCTCTTCACGCCAAGCCTGGCATCGCGCAATGCGGCGAATTCGGTCAGCAGCCGATGCAGCGTGACACCGTTGGCCGGCAGGTTATCGCAACAGAGCACGGTAAAGGGCGGCGTGCCGGCGGCGCGTCGCCGGGCAAGCGCTTCGGTCAGAAAACCGTGCGCCGTCTTCGGCATTTCCCGGTTTGCCAGATCGTGGACGATGTCGGGATGGGCGGCGTCCAGTCCGCCCCCCGCGGCTCTCAGATAGGCCTTTTCGGTGATGGTCAGCGTGACGATGCGGGTGTGCGGGTCGGTCAGCGCGGCCAGCACCGCGCCCGGATCCTCCGGGGCCACCAGCATCGCACCGATCGAACCGATGACCTGAAGCTTTTCGGTTCCACTGCTTCTGATCGCCAGCGTGTAGAGCCCGTCCTGCGGCGTGAGAGCGTCGCGCGTGTCGGTGCTGCGCAGCGAAACGCCTGTTATGCCCCAATCCGCCTCGCCTGCCGCCAGGCAATCGTCGACATAGGCTGCCTGATGGGCGCGGTGGAAGGCGCCGACACCAAGGTGCACGATGCCCGGGACGACGCGGCTGCGATCATACGCAGGTGTCGCGATCGAAGCCGGCAGCGCGCGCACCGTCTTCGTGGAAAGGCGTTCGGTCGTCGTGGTGCGACTGGTCTGGTCGGATGACATGAGTGGCCTCGGCAGGGATCGGCAAAGCGGCGTAACATTCGATTTCCTGCCACACAATGGGTCGAAAAGTCATCATACAACAATCGGATTTTTGTATGTTGACATTATTTCTTGCCGCCCCTACCGATAGTGGCCTTGGGAGGATGACCGTGACACTGACCCATGCGGATCTGCTGTTTCCCGCCGAGGCGCATTCGCGCGCGATTGCCCGTGATCTCTATGCCGGGATCAAGGACCTGCCCCTTGTCAGCCCGCATGGCCACACCGATCCGCGCTGGTATGCGCTGAACGAGCCATTCCCGGATCCGGCGCAACTGCTCATCGTCCCGGATCACTACATCTTCCGCATGCTGTTCAGCCAGGGCGTCCGCCTCGAGGATCTCGGCGTCGCGACGCTGGACGGCGCGCCTGTCGAAACCGACGGCCGGACGATCTGGCGTCGTTTTGCCGAGCATTATTATCTGTTTCGCGGCACGCCGACCCGGCTGTGGTTCGACCACGTGCTCGCCGATCTGTTCGGCATCGACGAACCGCTGACCGCCGCGACCGCCGACCGCCACTACGACACCATCGCGACGCTGCTGCAGTGGGAGAATTTTCGCCCGCGCGCGCTGTTCGAGCGTTTCAACATCGAGGTCATCGCGACCACGGAAGGCGCGCTCGACGATCTCAAATGGCACCAGATGATCCGCGACAGCGACTGGCAGGGCCGTGTGGTCACCGCTTATCGGCCGGATGCTGTCGTCGATCCCGATTTCGAAGGGTTTTCAACCAATCTCGATCGGCTCGGCGAGATCACCGGCTGCGACACCGGCAATTGGGCCGGCTATCTCGATGCGCATCGCCAGCGGCGCGCCTTCTTCAAAAGCTTCGGCGCGACTTCGTCGGATCATGGCCATCCGACGGCCGAGACCGCCAATCTTTCGGATGCGGCGGCGCAAGAGCTGTTCAATCGGGTTCGCCGTGGTTCCGACGATGAGCGCGAGCGAAAACTGTTCCGCGCCCAGATGCTCACCGAGATGGCCAAGATGAGCCTCGACGATGGGCTGGTCCTGCAGATCCATCCCGGCTCCTGGCGCAACCATTCGCCCGCAATCTTCCAAAAATTCGGCCGCGACAAGGGCTTCGATATCCCGACCCGGACCGACTATGTGACGGCGCTGAAGCCGCTGCTCGACTGCGTCGGGCTGGAGCGCGACCTCACCGTCATCCTCTTCACGCTCGACGAGACCAGCTATGCGCGCGAGCTGGCGCCGCTGGCCGGTGTCTACCCGGCGCTGAAGCTCGGGCCGGCCTGGTGGTTCCACGACAGCCCGGAAGGCATGCGGCGCTTCCGCGAGATGACCACCGAGACGGCCGGCTTCTACAACACCGTCGGTTTCAACGACGACACCCGTGCCTTTCCCTCGATCCCGGCGCGTCACGATGTGGCGCGGCGAGTCGACTGCGCGTTCCTGGCGCGTCTCGTCGCCGAGCACAGGCTGCGCGAGGACGAGGCGCATGAGCTGGCGCGGGAACTGACCTATACGCTGGCGAAAAAGGCGTATCGGCTCTGAAGGGGCAACTCGCCCGCAATGCAAAGGGAGGAAACCATGTTGCATTTTTCAAGACTGACGGGAGCTGCGCTGCTCGCCGCCGCACTGATGGCCGGAACGGCAAGTGCCCAGACGGTTCTGCGCTCGTCCGACACCCACCCGGACGGCTATCCGACGGTCGAGGCAGTCAAATATTTCGGCGAGCTTGTAAAGGAGCGTACGGCCGGCCGCTATGCGGTCGAGCTCTATCATTCCGCGCAGCTAGGCGAAGAAAAGGACACGATCGAGCAGGTTCGCACCGGCGTGATCGACCTCAACCGCATCTCGATGGCGCCGTTCAACGGGCTCATTCCCGAAACCACTGTGCCCTCGCTGCCCTACATCTTCCGCTCGGAAGACCATATGCACAAGGTCATGGACGGGGCGGTCGGCGACCAGATCGCGGCGGCGTTCGAACAGGTCGGGCTGGTGCTGCTCGCCTTTTATGACAGTGGCGCGCGCTCCTTCTACAATTCGAAGAAACCGATCAACTCATTAGCCGATCTGGCCGGCATGAAGTTCCGCGTCATCCAGTCCGACATCTTCGTCGACATGGTGGCGGCACTCGGCGCCAACGCGACGCCGATGCCGTATGGCGAGGTGTATTCGGCGATCGAGACCGGGGTCATTGACGGCGCGGAAAACAATTTTCCGAGCTACGACACCGCCAAGCATGCGGAAGTCGCCAAGTTCTATTCGCTCGACGAGCACACTATGGTGCCGGAAGCCTTCGTCATGGCGAAGTCGAGCTGGGACAAGCTGACGCCAGAGGATCAGGCGATCTTCAAGGCGGCCGCCAAGGAGAGCGTCGCCAGGCAGCGCGAGCTGTGGACCGCCAAGGTCAAGGAATCGCGCGCCAAAGTCGAAGCGGCCGGTTCGCAGATCACGACGCCGGACAAGCAGCCCTTCATCGACGCCATGGGTCCGGTCTACGAGAAGCACGTCAAGGACGACAAGCTGAAGGCCATGGTCGAAGCCATTAAGGCCGTGCAGTGATCAAGCGGCGGCGCGGGCATTCCGCGCCGCCATCCCCCTTGCGGAGAGAACCGGTGACCTCCAGCCCAGAACATAGACTGCCCCTGTCCGGCGTCGCGCGCATGATGTCGCGCGTCAGCACAGCGGCGCTATGGGTCGCAGGCATCGGGCTGGTGCTGATGACCGCCTTCGTCGCCTGGCAGGTGTTCGGTCGTTATGTCCTGAACCGCTCGCCAAGCTGGACCGAGCAGGGCTCGGTGATGCTGATGAGCTGGTTCATTTTCCTCGGCGCTGCCGTCGGGGTGCGCGAGAACTATCACCTCGGCTTCGACGTCCTGCTCTACGTGCTGCCCAAAGGCGGCAAGCGTTGGCTGCGGATGATCTCGGACCTCGTCGCGCTCGCCTTCGGCATCGGTATGATCTGGTATGGCAGCCAACTGGTCGCATTGACCTGGGGCGCTACCTTGCCGTCGCTCGGCATATCGGGGGGCTGGGACTACGTCCCGCTGGTCGCGGGAGGCGTGCTCGTCGCGCTCTTCACGCTGGAGCGCATCGTGCTTCGTCTCTCCGGTGCGCCGATCGACGATGTGCTCGATGAACTGCCGCCGGCGGAAGTCGCAACCGAACTCGACACGGCGAACGTGAAGGTCTGACGCCATGGAACTCTGGATCCTCTTCGGCGTCTTCACCCTTCTGATGCTTATAGGCACGCCGATCGCTTTCTGCCTCGGCGTCGCAAGCTTTGCCACCGTCCTCTACATGGGCCTGCCGCCGCTCATCGTGTTCCAGCGCCTGAATTCCGGCATGAGCGTCTTTTCGCTGCTGGCCATTCCCTTCTTCATCTATGCCGGCGACTTGATGGTGCGCGGCGGCATCGCCAGCAAGATCGTTGCCTTCGCCGGCTCGCTCGTTGGCCATTTGCGCGGCGGCCTCGGGCAGGTCAACATTGCGACCGCTACACTGTTCGGCGGCATTTCGGGCTCCGCGGTGGCCGAGGCAGCGGCGGTCGGCGGCTTGATGATCCCGCAGATGAAGGCGCGTGGATATGGAGCGGATTACGCAGTCAACGTCACGTCGATGGCGGCGCTGATCGCGCTGCTCCTGCCGCCGTCGCACAACATGATCATCTACTCGATCTCGGCAGGTGGAAAGATCTCCATCGCCGACCTGTTCACGGCCGGCATCATTCCGGGCCTGCTGTTGGCCCTGTCGCTGATGATCACCGCCTATTTCGTGGCGCGCTCCCGCGGCTATCCGACCGAGCCGTTTCCGGGCTTCACCGCCGTCGCGCATCTCTTCGCTGTCGCGGTGCCCGGCCTGCTGCTGATCGCGATCATCTTCGGTGGCGTACGATCGGGCGTTTTCACGGCGACCGAGAGTTCCTGCGTCGCGGTCATCTATGCGTTGCTCGTTACTGTCTTCGTTTACCGGCAGATGACTTGGGAAGGTTTCGTTCATGCTACCCATGGTGCCGTGCGCACCACGGCCATGGTGCTGCTCATCATCGGCATGGCGGCGGCGTTCTCGTGGTTGATGGCCTTCCTGAAAGTGCCGGCAGCGCTCATAGCCTCCATGAACGCGATCTCGGAGGATCCGCTGGTCGTGCTTCTCCTGCTCAACGTCTTGATGCTGTTCCTCGGCACCTTCATGGATATGGGGCCGACGATTATCATCTGCACGCCGATCTTCCTGCCCGTGGCGCAAGCCTACGGCGTCGACCCGGTGCATTTTGGCGTCATCATGATCCTCAACTTCGGCATCGGGCTGAATACGCCGCCGGTGGGCGCTGTGCAGTTCGTGGCGTGCGCAGTGGGCAAGATATCCGTCTGGGAAGCGATGCGCTCGATCTGGCCGTTCTATGGGGCCGGGCTCGTGGTACTGGGGCTCGTCACTTACATTCCGGCCATTTCGCTCTGGTTGCCGAGCGTGTTCAAATAGGGGGCGACATGGCATCGGACACCGCAACCGACCTCAGGGTCGAGAGAAAACCCAAGCTGTCGGAGACCGTCGTCGCGGCGATCCGCAAGCAGCTGCAGGCGGGCGAGATCCTGCCCGGCCATAAATTGCCGACCGAAGGCCAACTGACCGAAACCTTCGGCGTCAGCCGCACCGTCATCCGCGAGGCGCTGGCCAAGCTTGCCGCCGACGGGCTGGTCGAACCGCGCCAGGGCGCCGGCGTCTTCGTCACAGAGCACATCTCGACAATGTTCGGCGCGCTGGCCGCCGACATGGGCAGCAAGGATTCGATCGCACTCAACGTGCTCGAAGTGCGGCTGGCGATCGAGATCGAATCGGCCGGGCTCGCCGCCACCCGTCGCAACGCCGCGCAGGAGGCGGCGATCCAGGAAGCCTTCTTCGAATTCGAGCGGCTGCTGCTTGCCAGCGAGCCGACCGGTCCGGCCGACCTCGCCTTCCATCGCGCCATCGCCAGCGCAACCAGCAACCCCTTCTATGTCGAGATGCTCGACGTGCTCGGCCGGCGCGCCATCCCGTGCGACGTGACTTCGCCCTGGTCGACCGAACTGGCGCAATCCGACAGCTATCAGCGCGGGCTCCAGCGCGAGCATCTGGTGATCCTCAACGCCATTACCTCTGGCGATGCCGAGGCCGCGCGCGAGGCGATGCGCGCGCACCTCACCGCCAGCCAGCAGCGTTACCGCGAGCGGCTGCATGCACGTCAGGCTTTTTATTCCAGTTCGGTCAAGGCCGCCGCCGGCAAATGACCCGTTTCAAGTCAGGACCGACAATGAACCAGAGCCATACCGACTACACCTCGCGATTTGCCATTGACCCGGCTGCCGCCGCGGCAATGGGCACCGATGAGCTGCGTCACAACTTCCACATTGACGGCCTGTTCCAGCCTGGCCGCATCAGCCTGACCTACACTCATTACGACCGCATGATCGTCGGCGGCGCCGTGCCGACTGGCGCACCGCTGCCGCTGGAAGCGATCAAGCCGACCGGCACCAAGAACTTTCTCGACCGTCGCGAGCTGATCGCCGTCAACATCGGCGGCGCGGGCGTCATCACGGCCGGCGGCCAGTCCTTCGAATTGCAGGCGCGCGACATGCTCTATCTCGGCATGGGCACCACCGACGTGTCCTTCGCCTCGGTGGACAAGACCGCGCCGGCTAAATTCTATCTGCTCAGCGCGCCTGCGCATCAGGCCTGGCCCAGCCGGCTGATCCGCATCGGCGACGCCAAGCGCCTCGATCTCGGCAGCAAGGACACCTGCAACGAGCGTTCGATCTTCCAGTTCATCCATGCCGAGGGCGTGAAGACCTGCCAGCTGGTGGTCGGCATGACTCAGTTGGCTCCAGGATCGGTGTGGAACACCATGCCATGCCATGTGCATGACCGGCGCATGGAGGCCTATCTCTATTTCGACCTGGCCGAGACGGCGCGCGTCTTCCATTTCATGGGCGAGCCTGACGAGACGCGCCATATCGTCATGGGCAATGAGGAGGCGGTGCTGTCGCCGGGATGGTCGATCCACTCCGGTGCCGGCACTTCCAATTATGCTTTCATCTGGGCGATGGCCGGCGACAATGTCGACTATACCGATGTCGACCCGGTGGCGTTGGGGGATCTGCGGTGAGCGACCCCTTCAGCCTTACCGGAAAACGTATCCTGGTCACCGGCGCCAACACTGGCATCGGCCAAGGCATCGCCGTGTGCGTCGCACGCGCCGGGGGCGCGGTGGTCGGCGTCGGCCGCTCGTCGATGGACGATACGGCAGACAAGATTGCGGCGGTGGGCGGGCAATTCGAAGCGGTGAGCGCCGACCTTGCCGACACTTCGGCCGCCGGCCTGTTGCTCGACCGGATCTGGGACGAAAGCGGTCCGCTCGACGGGCTGGTCAACAATGCCGGCATCATCCGCCGCGCCGATGCCGTCGATCTCAGAGAGGCCGATTGGGACGACGTCATGGACGTCAACCTGAAGACGGTTTTCTTGCTCTGCCAAAGCTTTGCAAGGCGTGCCTTGGCCGCTGAGCGGAAAGGCAAGATCGTCAACATCGCCTCGGTGCTGGGCTTTCAGGGCGGCATCCGTGTCGCGTCTTACACGGCCTCGAAGCATGGCGTGCTCGGCATCACCCGGCTGCTCGCCTGCGAATGGGCGCAAAAAGGCATCAACGTCAACGCCATCGCGCCGGGCTATATCGAGACCAACAACACGCAGGCGCTGCGCGCCGATCCCGACCGCAGCGCCGCCATCCTGGCGCGGATCCCGGCCGGTCGCTGGGGGGAAGCGGGCGACATTGGCGATGCCGCCGTGTTCCTGCTGGCGCCGGCGTCGAACTACATGCATGGAGCGGTGGTGCCTGTGGATGGCGGCTGGCTTGCGCGATGAGGAGACGACGATGACCACAAAGATTTTCGCGCATGCCGGCGAGGGCGCCTGGACGCCGACCCCGGACGGCAACAGGCGACGCGTTCTCCTGCATACCGACGAGTTGATGCTGGTCGAATTCGGCTTCGACAAGGGTGGCGTCGGCGCCCTGCATTCGCACCCACACGTCCAGGCTAGCTATGTCGCCGAGGGCCGCTTCGAGGTGACCATCGACGGTAGGACCGAAACCATCGAGACCGGCGGCAGCTTCATTGTGCCGTCCGGTCTGGTGCACGGCGTCAAGGCGCTGGAAGCAGGGCGGCTGGTCGACAGCTTCACGCCGCACCGGGCCGATTTCCTCGGCTAGCCAGGGAAGACCCGCACCTCAAAAGAGGCGCGGGTTGTTGCCTGGGCGCTTGTGGCGCCGCGGTACTCAAGACATGACCGCAGGATGCGAACCTGCCGCATGATGGTGAACATAGGCTTAACGCGCCGGGTGTTCGTGATGGCGGTGACTGCGTCGGTCAGGTGATATGCCGGAGCAGGCTGAAGAGCCGCTCGAACGTCTTGCCGTAGGGCGGGCGCAACAAGGCTCCCGCGCTCAGCCGGGACTGCAGGAAAACCGGCTTCTCCTTGCTGAAGGTGCGAAAGCCCCATTCGCCGTGATAGGCGCCCACGCCGCTGGCGCCGACGCCGCCGAAAGGCTGGTTCTCCTGCACCAGATGCAGCATGCAGTCGTTGATGGTGACGCCGCCGGCGACGGTCTCATGCAGGATGCGTTGACGGTTGCCGCTGTCGCGCCCGAACCAGTAGAGCGCCAGCGGCCGGTCCGCCCCGTTCACATGGGCTATCGCCTCGTCGATCCCGGCATATTCGACGATGGGCAGTACCGGCCCAAAAATCTCCTCGCGCATCAGCCGCAGGTTTGCGCCGGCGTTGCGGACCAGGGTCGGCGGCAATTTCCGGCTGGTACCGCCAAGCTCCTCACTGGCCGGGTTGATTTCGGTGACATCGGCGCCGGCGTCACGCGCTTCAGTGATCATGTCGCGCAGGCGCTGGTGGTGCCGATCGCTGATGATGGCGGTATAATCGGGGTTGTCGCGCAGGGTCGGGTAGAGCTTCGCGATCGCCGTTGCGAGCTTCGCGGCGACCGCGTCTGCTCGCCCCTTCGGGACCAGAAGATAATCCGGCGCGATGCAGGTCTGCCCGGCATTCAACAGCTTGCCATAGGCAATGCTGGATACCGCCGCGTCGAGATCGCATGACGGATCGAAGATTGCCGGCGACTTGCCGCCGAGTTCGAGCGTGACCGGGGTCAGGTTGGCGGCCGCGGCGATCGCGACCTGGCGTCCGACCGCGGTCGAGCCGGTGAACAGCAAATGATCGAAAGGCATCGACACGAAGGCCTTTCCCATCTCCGCGTCGCCGCTGATGACGCTGAGCTCATCGGGTGCGAAATGCTCGGCAACGAGTTTGGCCAGCAGCGCTGAAAATGCCGGCGTCAATTCGGAAGGTTTTATAAGCACGCGATTGCCGGCCGCGAGTGCCGCCGTGACCGGCCCGACGGCGAGCTGGAAAGGATAATTCCAGGGCGACACGATGCCGACGACGCCGAGCGGCTGCGGGACGAGGCGATTTCGGCCGGGCAGGAACGGCATGGTGGTGACAACGCGGCGTTCGCGCCAGCCCCTGAGGTGCGACAGCGCGTGGCGGATACCGGCGCGCACGACGAACAGTTCCGCAAGACGCGTCTCATGCGCGGAACGGCCGCCAAAGTCGGTGTCGATGGCGGTGCAGATGTCGGCTTCATGCCGCTCGGTCAACGCCAACAGGCGTTTCAGGCGATCCTTGCGGATGCCAAAGTTGGGGAAAGGCTGCGCCTCGAAGGCAGCACGCTGCAACCGAAACCGCTCGCCGAGAGCATCCTGAATGGCCTGCAGCATCGCGCCCTCCCTGACTTGTCGGGCCGAGCTTACATCGTGGTGCGTGGCGGAATCCAGCGGGGGTGCAGGTCTCACAAGGGAAGGTGCTGCGGCGAGCCTTGGATCAATCGGTCAGCTTCCGCGTTCGCGCCGCAGGCTTTCCTTGGGCCGGCTTGTTCTGGTTGTGGTCCGGTGTCAGCTGCGCTAAGGCAAGGTGCCCATGCGGAGAGTCGTTTTGACCGGTTTCCACATCCTCTCCAATCCACGAAATTGCAGCCCGGTGTCTGCCTGATGCAGGCATCGGCGATGAGCATCTTGGCCGTGGCCCGCAGGCGGCGCGTTTCGTCCCGGGTGGCCCTGATGCAAGATCGGGTTGCCGCATTGCGCCAGCGGAATTGCGGATGAAGGGCGCGCGCAGGCTTGAGGCTGCGTTTGGAGCGGCCGCGCGAAGGGTTATGCGGGAGTTTCTGCGATTCGTGCCGCTGTCTCTGAAACAGCGCATGCAAAGACGCACATACGCACGCGCAACGCCCGCCAACAGAATTTTCATTTCGGGCTGCGCGCGCAGCGGAACGACGCTGACACAGCGGCTGATGAGGTGTTTCGGGGATATTTTCGTCCATCCGCCCGAAGCGCGATACACAATGCTGGACATGCTGGATCGGCCGGAATCGAACCTCGTCGTCAAGCGCGATGCGCGCGGTTTTGCGCATCTGGCGAAGCTACCTCCCTCCATCGGCTTGATCTATTGTGTGCGCCATCCATTCGACACGCTGACAAGTTCGCATCCGCAAACACGCCACGAGCGTCGGTTCCACGTCACGCCGCATCGCTGGCTGGCCGAATACGACGCGCTGACCCGGCTGAAGAAGGCACAACCGCACCGGCAGATACTCTTTGTCCGCTACGAAGACATGATCGGCGCGCCCGATGCGCAGCAGGACAGAATCGCGCAGTCGTTCGGACTGACACCGCGCATTCGTTTCAGCGAGGATCCGGACAATCCGATCCGGGTGGCTTCGTTGAGAAAATGGGAACGGAATGAAGAATTCAGGACCTATCTCGACGGTCTGCCCCCGGCATTTCTCGTCGGCGTCCGGCGTTTCTGCGCCGAGTTCGGCTATGACATGCCAATAAGCACGCCGACCGTGGACGCGCGGTGATGCAGGCACCGGCGGCCGTCGCGACAGAAGAGCGAGATCCCAAGCGGCGCGTGCTGAAAGACGTGTTCGGCTTCGATGATTTTCGCCCCGGCCAGGCCGATGTCATGGACGCGCTGCTGGCTGGGCGTCATGTGCTGGCCGTCATGCCGACAGGTGCGGGCAAATCGCTCTGCTACCAAGTGCCGGCACTGGTCCTGGGTGGGCTCACCATTGTCGTTTCGCCGCTGGTGGCGCTGATGCAGGATCAGGTCGCCGCCTTGCGGCTTGCCGGCGTGGCGGCCGACACGATCAATTCCTCGATCGACCGCGATGCCAATATCGCCGCATGGCGTCGCGTCGCCTCGGGCCAGACGCGCCTGCTCTATCTCGCGCCGGAGCGGCTGATGACCGAGCGCATGCTCGAGGCGCTGGCCAGGCTCGATATCAGCCTGATCGCCGTCGACGAGGCGCATTGCATCTCGCAATGGGGGCCGGCGTTCCGGCGCGAATACGAGGACCTGTCGCGTCTGCGCGGCATCTTTCCCAACGTGCCGATCATCGCGCTGACGGCAACGGCGGACGAAGGCACGCGCACCGACATCGAATCCCGGCTATTTGCCGAGCGCGTCGAGACCCTGGTGCTGGGCTTCGACCGGCCGAACATCAAGCTTGCCATCGAGGCCAAGCAGGACAGCAAGCGGCAATTGCTGCGCTTCGTCGCGCGCCATCCCGGCCGCAGCGGCATCGTCTACTGCCTGTCGCGCAAGAAGACGGAGGAGATGGCGGCCTTCCTCGAGAAGAACGGCGTGACCGCGCTCGCCTATCATGCCGGCATGAGCAAGGAGGCGCGAGACGCCAACCAGAACAGCTTCATGACCCTTTCAGGCGTCGTCATGGTGGCGACCATCGCTTTCGGCATGGGCATCGACAAGCCTGATGTCGCCTATGTCTTCCACACCGACATGCCGGGCAGCCTGGAGGCCTACTACCAGGAGATCGGCCGCGCCGGCCGCGATGGGCGGGACGCCGAGGCGCATATGCTGTTCGGCCTTGGCGATATCCGCATGCGCCGGATGTTCATCGACGACGAGGATGCGCCGCCCGAGCACAAGAGGCGCTCGCATGGCCGGCTCGACACGCTGATCGGCTATTGCGAGACGGCGCAGTGCCGCCGCCAGGTGCTGCTCGGCTATTTCGGCGAAGAAGCGCAGCCTTGCGGCAATTGCGACACCTGCCTCGACCAGGCGCCGCGCGCCGATGGCGGAGCGGAGGCGCGGATCATCCTGGCAGCCATCGCCCAGAGTGGCGAACGCTTCGGTGCCGGCCATGTCATCGACATTCTGCTCGGCCATGAAACCGAGAAGGTGCTGGCCAGGAACCACCAGAGGCTCGCCAGCTTCGGCAGCGGACTGGCGCATAAGAAGGATTTTTGGCTGTCGCTGATCCGGCAACTCGTCGCCGGCGGGTTCCTGATCCCGGATCCGGCCGGCCATGGCGGGCTCGCCATCGCCGAAAAGGGCCAGGCGCTTGGCCGTGGCGAGGTGCCGTTCCATTATCGTGTCGAGGTACGCAGCCGCGCCTTGCGCGGCAAGACGCGCTCCGGGCAGTATTTCGGGCAATCGGATGTGGACACCGGGCTGCTGGCCGCGCTGAAGACCTTGCGACTGCGGCTCGCCAAGGAGCGCCAGGTGCCGGCCTATGTGGTGTTTTCCGATCGCACCCTGATCGACATGGCAGAGCGCCGCCCAAACGACCTCGACGCCTTCGCTGAAGTGAATGGGGTTGGGGCGGCAAAGCTGAAGGAGTTCGGCCAGGTTTTTCTGAGTGCGATTGCCGAGCACCAATCCGATGGTTCGGCCTGAGGTCAGATCAGCGACTGGTCACGCGCCCTGAAGCATAGGGATCTTCGGAGAAGGCATCCGTTCCGAAACCTCCTGTTCCGTCGCCGCCCATTCCTCCACCGCCCATGCCCCCGCCGAGACCGATCAGTTCAATGTTCTCTGGCCGGCCAGTCGACAGATCAGGCCCAGACTGAGGCGTTCATCGACTTCATGGCTGAGCATCTGCAACCGCAATAGGTGCCGCTGTCCGCTTATCCCGCAGCGTCGACCCGCGGGGCGTCAGTCGCGCGATATGGACAGTCCCGTGAAAAGCGGAGCGTAGGCGGCGAGCCTGCGGGATACGAACTCCGTGAAGAGCCGCACGCGCTTCGTCTTGCGTGTCTCCCCCTGTGTGAGAAGCCAGAGCGTTCCGTACATGTGCAGGTCGGTGCCCGGCACCCTCACCAGCAGGGGGTCGGCATCTCCGACGAAGCACGGCAGTGTCGTGATCCCGAGACCTTGCCGTACGGCAACGATCTGCGCCTCGGCGTCCGTGGTCCTGAATGGAACCCCCGCGGTGCGAACCTCACCCGCGCCGGCCCACTCTGGAATTCCATGAACGCTTATGACGATCCACCGGATGGGATCAGGCGCGCCCGCACGCCACGCGGCCAGGCGATCGCGGGACATGTAGACGCCGCCGAACACCTCCGGTCCCTTCAGGCCGTGAAGATTGAGCGGCAGGGTTTTGCGGTCGTAGACGACGCGGATCGCGACGTCGGCCTCTCGGCTGGTCAGATTTGCCAGCTCGCCGGACGACAGGATTTCCATCTCGATGTCCGGGTGCAGACGCGCGAAATCGGCGAAGTCCGGCATGAGCAGGTGTGTCGCGAGGGGAGGTGCCAGCGTCACCCGCAGAAGCCCGCGCACACCCTGGTCGCGCCCGAAGACGCGCGTCTCCAGCTGGTGCGACGACGCTTCCATCTGGTTCGCGAGATCGAGGACCTCCTCGCCCGCAGCCGTCAGGCGGTAGCCCGAAGGCAGCTTTTCGAACATGTGCGCTCCGAGGCGTTCCTCGAGCTGGGCGACGCGTCGCAGCACGGTCGAGTGATTCACCCCGAGCTGCGCGCCGGCAGCCCGCACCGAGCCTCCGCGCGCGACGGCAAGAAAGTAGCGAATGTCATCCCAGTCGATCATGGTGCAATCCGGCACCGCGCGGTGCGCCTTCCAAAGCCCGTATCTAACGCATGCTACAGCAGTACGGGCGGGACATCATAGCTTATGTCGACAGGGGCGGCGCAATTCCGAATGGCGGACACGGATCGTCACGGCTGGCGTCAGTTCCTGAAAGCGGATCGATTTTGCACCACCGATGTGCGCGCTTCCGCACTCACGGCGTGACTCTGACGGCCCATCTAGAGGTTCTCGGGGCTTACCCGAACGACCAAAGACAGAGCCTGGAAGGATTGAGTTATGGGAAAACTAGACGGTAAGGTTGCGGTTATTACGGGTGGCGCCACCGGCATCGGCCGCGCCGCAGCGAAGCGCTTCATCGAGGAGGGCGCCTTCGTCTTCATCTTCGGCCGCCGGCAGGAAGCGCTAGATGCCGCCGTGGCCGACCTCGGGCCTAATGCCCGCGCGGTGAAAGGCTCGGTTTCCAACGAGGCCGACCTCGACCGGCTCTACGCAGCGGTGAAGGCCGAGCGCGGAACCCTCGACATCGTCTTCGCCAATGCCGGGGCGGGAGGCCTGCTTCCGCTCGGCGAGATCACCGCCGAGCACATTGACGAAACCTTCGACACCAATGTGAAGGGTACGATCTTCACGGTCCAGAAGGCGCTGCCGCTGATGGGCGAGGGCGGTTCGATCATCCTGACCGGATCGAGCGCCGGCACCACGGGCGCCCCCGCATTCAGCGTCTACAGCGCGAGCAAGGCGGCCGTGCGCAATCTTGCGCGGAGCTGGGCGGAGGACCTGAAGGGCACCGGCATCCGGGTAAACGTGCTGTCGCCCGGGCCGACAGCGACCGAACTCGCGAAGGCAGCGATAGGGGAGGAGGGCTTGAAGGCCTTTGCCTCGATGAACCCGCTCCAGCGCATGGCCGATCCGGCTGAGATTGGAGCGGCGGCTGCCTTTCTCGCGTCATCGGACAGCAGCTTCATGACCGCCAGTGAGGTAGCCGTCGACGGCGGCTTGGCGCAAATCTGACGCCCTGCGCCCGGCCGGTCACTCCATTCGATATTTTGAGCCCGCAGGGCGTGGTAAACTGAAGGAGAATATACATGAGCTATGCAATTATTGGCTTCGGCAAGATCGGCCACGCTCTTGCCAAGGCGTTTGCCCGCAACGGCATCGAAGTGTCCGTGGCAACCACGCGCGACCCGGAAAGCTTTGCAGCCGATGCGGCCGCGATCGGACCCACGATTATCCCGAAAACGCTGGCGGAAGCGATCAAGGCGGACATCGTCTTTCTGGCGGTTCGTTTCGAGTCGCACCCAGATGTTGCGAAGGCTCTGTCAAGCTGGGAAGGCAAGACGATCATCGACGCGACGAACGTGTTTCCAGTCCCTGAAGAGCTGGACGGTCTGCCGTCCTCCGCTTTCGTCGCAAAGGCGTTCACCGGCGCCAAGTTGGTCAAAGGCTTCAATCACCTGATCGCGGCGACTTTGGCTGCCGATCCGATCGTGGAGGGCGGGCACCGGGTCGTCTTCCTGTCGAGCGACGACGAGGACGCGATCGCTCCCGTGGCGGCCTTAGCCAAACAACTCGGGTTCGCACCGGTCAAGCTGGGGAAGCTCAACGAGGGTGGCGCACTGGTGCACGCACGCGGCCGCACTTGGGGCCAGCTGATCTTCCAGGACCTGTTCAAGAAGGAGCAGTAACGGATTTATCGTGCACCGACAGAGTGGCCGGTGTTCGACGCCGGCCACATCGTCAGCAACGAGCCGAGCCGCAAAGTGACATGCTTGAAAGCGGCTTACATTTGCCTGGGATCCTTCGGCCGACATGTGCCGGCCACCCATGAATCGTAATTGCAATAGCTGACGTCCCAGCCGGCATCGCGTCTTTTGGAAGTTACCCGGGCGGATGGGTCCGAAGCCACCCCAACTGCCATCCGAGCCTTTGCAATTTCCCATGACGCGATAATTGCAGTTGTTTACGACGAAGTTGCCGTCCATCGACACGCATGCCGATGCGACAGTGGAAAGACTGAAGAAGGCCGTGCCGACGACTGTGACGGCGAGAGAGGCTTTGCGCATAGTGGTCTCCTAACTGGCTGGGCGAACCAACCATTACGAGATCTTGGGCCGGCCACTTCCCCCATTTGGGCCAAACCGGCTGGCAAATTCACAGCGACATGGCTGCGCTTGCGGACAGAAAACCATGTGCGGAGAGCCGAATGGGCCTGCCCATCGCCGAAGCTTTACGCCTCCGCAAAGGCCAGAGTGTCCCGGCTAGGGCGGCTTTGTCCTGTTGGCTGCGCGATATGCGCGCGATATGCGGCAGGCGGCTAGCAGCCCAGGAGATGTCAGGTTCTTGGGCTAAATGGCGGAGAGGGAGGGATTCGAACCCCCGATGGGCTTGCACCCATGCCGCATTTCGAGTGCGGTGCATTCGACCACTCTGCCACCTCTCCGCGGTCATGGTCGGCCGTTGCCGGCGCGGCGCACTAGATAACGGCTGAACGGGCAGGTTACAAGGCCAATCCGTCAGTTATTTGGCTTGCTTGGCAAGCGGCGGATTCACGGCTGGTGGGGTACAGCGAGACCCGAGGCAGATTGCCGACCAGTCACCCATCCTCAGCCCAGGCGGGGCAACGCCGTGGGCATGTCGGCACAGCCGGTCCGTGCCCGCCAATGACAATCTCGGAAACGGCGCGGCTGGTTTGCCTTGACTCGCCCCCAACCTTCGGTTAGGGACAGCGCGCAATCGGCGTGGAGGGTTCTTCCGCGCCGCTTGTTTTTTGAACCCGCAGACTGACAAAAAGACGGCTGAACTGCCAGAGGCGGTTCATCAAGGCCGACCGAACAGCGAAAGGCAAAAAATGTTCGCAGTCATTAAAACGGGTGGCAAGCAGTATCGCGTTGCCGCCAACGATCTCCTGAAGATCGAAAAAGTTGAAGCCAATGTCGGCGATATGGTCGAAATCGGCCACGTTCTGGCGCATGGCGAAGGCGAGAATGTCACGTTTGGCGCGCCGTTCGTCGACGGCGCGGTGGTCACCGCCGAAGTCGTCGAACAGGGCAAGAACCGCACCGTCATCGCCTTCAAGAAGCGCCGCCGGCAGAATTCGCGCCGCAAGATCGGCCATCGCCAGCTTTTGACCACCGTGCGGATCTCCGAGATCCTGCTGGGTGGCGCCAAGCCGACCAAGACGGCAGCGGCCAAGGCGCCGAAGAAGGTGAAGGCCGAGGCCGCCACCGAGGTGCAGGCGGAAGCCGCGCCGAAGAAGGAGCCCAAGGCCAAGGCAGCCGAGACAAAGGCAGCCGAGACCGCCGCAGCGCCACTGTTCAAGGCACCGAAGGGTGAGCCGGACGATCTGACCGTGATCAAGGGCATCGGCCCGGTCGCAGCCAAGGATCTTAACGAGCAGGGCATCATCACCTTCGCCCAGCTTGCCAAGCTGACCGAGAAGGATGTCGCCAAGATCGACGAGCACATGCCCTTCAGCGCCGACCAGATCAAGGACTGGCGCGAGCAGGCCAAGGAATTGGCTGCGAAGTAATTTTCTGGCGATTGGGTCGCCGGATCGGACTTGAAACGGAACGCGAACGCGTTCATAAGGCCTTTTAGGCGCCTTGCGGCGCAACGGAGTTAGTTAGATGGCACACAAGAAAGCTGGCGGCTCGTCGCGCAACGGTCGCGACTCGCATTCCAAGCGTCTGGGCGTGAAGAAGTTCGGCGGCGAAGCCGTCATCCCGGGCAACATCATCATTCGTCAACGCGGCACCACGTGGCATCCCGGCGTCAATGTCGGCATGGGCACGGACCATACGCTTTTTGCGCTCGAGACCGGCGCCGTGACGTTCAACAAAAAAGCCAACGGCCGAACCTACGTATCGGTCAACCCGATTGCCAAAGCCGCGGAGTAGCCGGTTCCGCACTAGAACACCGGCGCCCATCTCGGGAACCGGTGTCTGGCAAAGCCAGGAAAAGGATCAGGGGAGATGGGTTTCCATCTCCCCTTTTTCTTGTGCCTGGAGGACTTTCAAATGGTTGCCGAAGCGGAAGACTCAGAAGACGGAAGTTACGCGATAGACTGCCCGGTGCTGGTCACCGAGCGGCTGGTGATGCGGGCGCCCCATGAAGGCGATGTCGCGCAACTGGTCGAACTTGCCGACAACCGTCATGTCGCCGAAATGCTGGCACGCATGCCGCACCCCTATGGCGAGGCCGAGGCGCGCTCCTTCCTCGCCATGACCAGGTCGCGCCGGGCCGGCATCGCCTATGCCCTGACGCTGGCCGGAACCGACACGTTCGTCGGCTGTGCCGGTCTCAACACCACCGAACGCGGGCTGGAACTCGGCTACTGGATCGGCGAGCCTTACTGGAAGAAGGGCTATGCGACGGAAGCAGCCCATGCGCTGGTCGATCTCGCCTTCCAGAGGACGTCGATCCAGGTGCTGCAGGCCTCGACGCGGGTCATCAATCCGGCCTCGCGCCGCGTCATCCACAAATGCGGGTTCCAATATGCCGGCCAGGGCATGCTGAATTCGATCGTCGCCGGCCAGGTTCCCGTCGAGCGCTACCGGCTCGATCGCAAGACCTGGACCAGCCTGCGGAACTGGGTACATTTTTGATGTGTGACGACGGTCAAGCCAATGGTCGACAGCAGCGATATTGAAACGGTCGCGATCGCGCCGATGACGCCCGGGGATATCGAAAGCTTTCATCGCGCGCTCGATGTCGTAGCGCGTGAGCGAAAGTACCTGTCCTTCCTAGAGGCGCCACCGCTGGATCAAGTCAGAAGTTTCGCAATGGACCGTATCGGGAGAGGCGATCCGGGGTTCGTGGCCGTTGTTCGTGGCGAGGTCGTCGGCTGGTGCGACATCTCACGTCACGATCGGCTCATCCATGCGCATCGCGGCTCCCTCGGAATGGGGATCATTCCTTCCTATCGGGGGCGTGGCCTCGGACTGCGGCTCATCAATGCGACCTTGGCACAGGCGCGCAAGACCGGCTTTATCCGCGTCGAGCTTTCCGTGCATTCCGACAATGCTCGCGCCATCTCTCTTTACGACAAGGTCGGGTTTGTCAGGGAGGGCGTGCAGCGCGACGCCGTCCATATCGACGGGGAATACCGCGATACGATCATGATGGCGATCGTCGAACGTGAAAACACTGCCGGATGAAAGGCCATCAGCCCAGTTCGACCCACACCGGCAGGTGGTCCGAACCGTCAGCTTTCCGGTCGACCCACAGGCGCTTCAGGGATTTGGCAAGCGAAGCGCTTGTGAAGATATAGTCGATGCGCTTGTGGCGGCTGGGGTCGGTGGGTTGTTTCGGGTCGACCCAGCTGATGAGATCGTCGCCGGTGGCGTTCAGGCGCAAGGCGGCATCGACGGCGAAGTCGGCGGTCAGCGGCATGCCGAATTCATGGTCCGGCCGGCCGGCGAGTTCGACATATTCGGGTGAACCGGCCAGCATGTTGAAATCGCCCATGCCGACAAAGGCTTCGGGATGCGGCAGTTCCGGCAGGCCGATCTCGGCGACGCCGGACAGCGCGCCGCCTTCGAGCGCGTAGTTCAGCATGCGTTGGCGCAAGAACTGGATCTGGCTGGCGCGTTCGACGGGGCTGCGGTGATCGAGATGGATGGAATAGAAGCGGATGAAACCAAGCGGCGTCTCGATCAGCGCTTCCAGCGCGCCACGCTGGAAGTTCATCATCTCGAAGCTGCGGCTGCGCGGCAAAAGCAGGTTGCGCGACAGATGAATAGGCGTTTTCGACAGCACCATGTTGCCGAGCTGGAAGGTTTTCGTGATGGCGCGGCCATTGTCGATGTGCGAACCGATATTGGCCTCGAAATTGCTGCCATAGACGGCGAAGTAGTCGGGCAGCGCCTCGCCGATCTCGGCGACCATGTCGCGGCCGCTATTCCTGGGATTGTTGCGGGTCACCTCCTGCAAAGCGATCACGTCGGCGCCGCGCACGGCATCAGCGATGCGCCCGACATCGTATTGCCCGTCGAGGCCGATGCCGTACTGGATGTTGTAAGTTACAAGCTTCATTCCGGCATCTCTCCGGCCGATCCCACGCGGCCATTGTCACAAAACGGCCTCGCCCTTCGCCGCGCCTTGGTTTAGAGCAAGGGCCAAGGTTTAGAGCAATGCCGCAAGGCCACTAGTAGAAACTGTACAATCCCATGAAATTTCTCGATCAAGCCAAGGTCTACATCCGCTCCGGTGACGGTGGCGCCGGTTCGGTGTCGTTCCGGCGCGAAAAGTTCATCGAGTTCGGCGGGCCGGATGGCGGTGATGGCGGTCGTGGCGGCGATGTCTGGCTGGAGGCGGTCAACGGGCTGAACACGCTGATCGATTACCGCTACCAGCAGCATTTCAAGGCCAAGACCGGCGTCCACGGCATGGGCCGCAACATGACCGGTGCCAAGGGCGCCGATGTCACGCTGAAGGTGCCGGCGGGAACGCAGGTGTTCGAAGAGGACAACGAGACGCTGATCTGCGATCTGACCGTGGTCGGCCAGCGCTTTCTGCTGGCCAAGGGCGGAAATGGCGGTTTCGGCAACCAACATTTCAAGACCTCGACCAACCAGGCGCCGCGCCGCGCCAATCCCGGCCTGCCGGGGCAGGAGCTCAACATCTGGCTGCGGCTGAAGCTGATCGCCGATGCCGGGCTGGTCGGGCTGCCCAATGCCGGCAAGTCGACATTCCTGGCGGCGGTCACCGCGGCCAAGCCGAAGATCGCCGACTATCCGTTCACGACGCTGCATCCCGGCCTCGGCGTCGCCCGGATCGACGCGCGCGAGTTCGTCATCGCCGACATTCCGGGTCTCATCGAAGGCGCGCATGAGGGCGTCGGCATTGGCGATCGCTTTCTTGGCCATGTCGAGCGCACGCGCGTGCTGCTGCATCTGGTTTCGGCGCAGGAGGAAAATCCGGGCAAAGCCTACAAGACCGTGCGCGCGGAACTTGAGGCCTATGGCAACGGCCTGACCGACAAGGTCGAGATCGTGGCACTTTCCCAGGTCGACACGCTCGACGCCGATGCGCGCAAGAAGAAAGTCGCCTCGCTGAAGCGCGCCGCCGGCCGAGCACCGATGCTGTTGTCGGCGGTCACCGGCGAAGGCGTCGAGGCGGTGCTGCGGGCGCTGATGTCGGTGGTGGGCGAGGCGCGTGCGCGGACGGCTACCCCGGTCGAGACGCGCTGGGACAAGTAGGCCATGCAGTCGCTGAAAAAATATCGGCGCATCACCGTCAAGATCGGCTCGGCGCTGCTCGTCGACCGAACGTCAGGCCTGAAGCGCGACTGGCTGGCCTCGCTTGCCGACGATATTGCGGTGCTTGCGCAGGGCGGCGCTGAAATCCTCGTCGTCTCCTCCGGCGCCATCGCGCTTGGCCGCACCATCCTTGGCCTCGGCAAGCGAGCCCTGAAACTGGAGGAGAGCCAGGCGGCGGCAGCCGTGGGACAGATCGCATTGGCCGGCGCCTGGTCGGACGCGCTCGGCAAGGGCAGCCTGAAATCGGGCCAGATCCTGCTGACGCTCGGCGACACCGAGGAGCGCCGCCGTTATCTCAATGCGCGGGCGACGATCTCGACACTCTTGAAGATGAAGGCAGTGCCGGTCATCAACGAGAACGACACGGTGGCGACTTCCGAAATCCGCTACGGCGACAATGACCGGCTGGCGGCTCGCGTCGCCACCATGATGGGCGCCGACCTCCTGGTGCTGCTCTCAGACATCGACGGGCTCTATACGGCGCCGCCGGCGCGTGACCCCCATGCCAAATTCATTCCGGTGGTCGACCGGATCACGCCCGATATCGAGGCGATGGCGGGTGCGGCCGCTTCCGAACTGTCGCGCGGCGGCATGCGCACGAAGCTCGATGCCGGCAAGATCGCCACCGCCGCCGGCACCGCGATGATCATCACGTCGGGCACGCGGCTGTCGCCGCTGATGGCGATCGAACGCGGCGAACGCGCCACCTTCTTCCGGCCGAGTTCCAATCCGGTCAAGGGTTACAAGACCTGGATCGCCGGCCAACTCGAACCGGCCGGCCGGCTGACAGTCGATGCCGGCGCCATCGGCGCGCTGCTGTCGGGCAAGTCGCTGCTGCCGGCGGGCGTCAAGCTGGTCAGCGGCAATTTCTCGCGCGGCGACACGGTGGCGATCCTGTCGCCCGAGGGCCGCGAGATCGCGCGCGGGCTGGTTGCCTACGATGCCGCCGATGCCGTAAGGATCGCTGGCCTGAAGACGGCCGAGATCGAAACCGTGCTCGGCTACGAGGCGCGTTCGGCGATGATCCACCGCGACGACCTTGTGGTGAGTCATTCTGGTGCCCAAGTAGGGGCTAGCGACCAAGTACTGGCCGGTGGCGCCATAAGCGGAGGATGAGCATGCTGAAGCAGCATGAAAAATCCGGAGAAGACACAGTGGCGCTGATGGCCGATATCGGCCGCCGCGCCCGCGCTGCCGCCCGACCGTTGGCCATTGCCACCACCGCCGCCAAGAATGCTGCACTTGCCGCCATGGCCGAGGCGATCGTCGCCAGGCAGCAAGACATTCTCGACGCCAACGCCATCGATGTCTCGAACGGCCAGGAATCCGGGCTTTCCGCCTCCTTCATGGACCGGCTGAAGCTCGATCCGGCGCGCATTCGCGCCATGGCCGACGGCATCAGGGAGATCGCCGAATTGCGCGACCCGGTTGGCGACGTGATCGCACAATGGGATCGGCCGAACGGTCTGCATATCGAGCGCGTGCGCACGCCGCTCGGCGTCGTCGGCGTCATCTATGAGAGCCGCCCGAACGTCACCGCCGATGCCGGCGCGCTGTGCCTCAAGGCCGGCAATCCGGTAATCCTGCGCGGCGGCTCGGATTCGCTCAATTCCTCGGCCGCCATCCACGCCTGCCTGGTCGAAGGGCTGAAGGAAGCCGGCCTGCCGGAGGACGCCATCCAACTGGTGCCGATCACCGACCGCGCCGCCGTCGGCGAGATGCTGAAAGGCTTGGGCGGTATGCTCGACGTCATCATTCCGCGCGGTGGCAAAAGCCTCGTCGGGCGGGTGCAGGCCGAGGCACGGGTGCCGGTCTTCGCGCATCTCGAAGGCATCTGCCATCTCTACATCGACCGTTCGGCCGAGCTCCAAATGGCGGTGCGGATCGCCGTCAACGCCAAGATGCGGCGCACCGGCGTCTGCGGTGCCGCAGAGACGCTGCTGGTCGACCGCGCGGTCGCCTCCACGCATCTGGTGCCGATCCTCAACGCACTGCGCGCGGCCGGCTGCGAGATCCATGCCGATGCCGAGGTGCTGAAAGTGTTTTTCGACGCCAGGCCGGCGACCGATGCCGACTGGGTGACTGAATATCTCGATGCCATCATCGCGGTGAAGCTGGTCGACGGTATCAAGGGTGCGATCGATCACATCGAGACGTTTTCCTCGCATCACACCGAGGCGATCGTCGCCGAGGATGCGCAAGCGGTCGAAAAATTCTTCAACGAGATCGATTCGGCGATCCTGCTGCACAACGCATCGACGCAGTTCGCCGACGGCGGCGAGTTCGGCATGGGCGCCGAGATCGGCATCGCCACCGGCAAGATGCATGCGCGCGGACCGGTGGGCGTCGAGCAACTGACGTCGTTCAAATACCGCGTGCGCGGGTCTGGACAGGTGAGGCCTTGACGTATTTCGCCCAAAGGGCCTGAAGCTTGCGCCCAGCCACCCCCCTCTGTCCTGCCGGACATCTCCCCCGCAAGGGGGGAGATTGGCTGGCATTTCGGGTTTCGCCGATCTCCAACGCGGCAAGATTTACGCCTTCGCCGAAACTGCTGATCTCCCCCCTTGCGGGGGAGATGGCCGGCAGGGCAGAGGGGGGTGCCTAGCGCGATGCTATCCCCTTCCCACCCCCCCGTTCCCTCCCATTATCTCAAAATGCCGCATGCCGAGAAAGGCCTCGCCGTCGGCCTGTTCGGCGGCTCGTTCAATCCGCCGCATGCCGGCCACGCGCTGGTCGCCGAGATTGCACTGCGGCGCCTGGCGCTCGACCAGCTGTGGTGGATGGTGACGCCGGGCAATCCGCTGAAGAACACCAGGGAGTTGGCGCCGCTGGGCGAGCGGCTGCAGCTGTCCGAGCAGATCGCCAAGAACCCGAAGATCAAGGTCACCGCCTTCGAGGCGGCGCATCACGTCCGCTACACCGCCGACACGCTGGCGCTGGTCAAGGCGCGCAATCCCGGTGTCGACTTCGTCTGGATCATGGGTGCGGATAGTTTGCGCGATTTTCACCGCTGGCAGCGCTGGCGCGAGATCGTCATGACCTTCCCGATCGCCGTCATCGACCGCCCTGGCGCGACGCTGTCGTTCCTGTCCTCGGTCGTCGCCAAGACCTTCGACTATGCCCGCATCGACGAGGGCGATGCGCCGCGGCTTGCCCGCATGAAGGCACCGGCCTGGACCTTCATCCACGGCCCGCGCTCGTCGCTGTCATCGAGCGCGATCCGCAAGCTGGCGAAGGGGTGAGCCCGACCGCCCGGCCATGTCGCTTTTATCGCTCCCTTTGCCCGTTTCATGGGCAATCCTGAGCAGGCATGTCGATTCCCAGGAAAACCCGCAGCGAAGCCGAGCAGGGCGCCGAGCCCACGCCGCTGATCGCGATTGCCAGCGTCATCGTGTCGATGGCACTGATTGCCGTCGGCAACGGGCTGATGTTTGCCTATATCCCGGTTCGGCTCGGCGCCGAGGGTTTCGATCCGACCTGGGCCGGGCTGATCATCACCGGACTTTCGGCCGGCGGGCTGGCGGGCTGCATCCTGACCGGACCGCTGGTGCGAAGGGTCGGCCATGCCCGTGCCTTCATGGTGTTGTCGGCGCTGATCGCGCTGGCCAACGCCGCGGTCGGCGCCGGGGTCCATCCGCTGCTGTGGATAGCCGCCCGCGCGCTCTACGGCTTTGCCATCTGCGGCCTGTTCATCGTCGCGCAGAGCTGGCTCAACGATGCCGTTGCCAACGCCATCCGCGGCCGGGTGATGGCTTTCTTCTACGTTGCCTATGTCGCCGGGCTCGGCGTCGGCTACGCGACGCTGGCGCTGGTCGATATCAGGACAGCGGATGCGCCGCTGATCGGCATCGTCTTCACCGCGCTATCGATCCTCCCTGTCGGGATGACCAAACTTGCCCAGCCGCCGGCACCGCAGGCGGCCTCGGTGGCGCTGCGCCGTGCCTGGCGGGTTTCACCGGTCGGCGTCGCCGGCATGCTTGCGGTCGGCGGCCTGTCGATGTCGATTGCGGGCTTCGCGCCGATCCACGCCACGGCCAAGGGCTACAGCCAGGCCGATGTGGCGCTGCTGCTTTCGGCGATGCCTCTCGGCACGCTGATCCTGCAGATCCCGCTTGGCTGGATTTCCGACCGAACCGACCGCCGCTATGTGCTGATCGCCGCATCCGCGCTCGCCATGGTTGCCGGCCTGTTTGCGCTCGGGTTCGATGGCGGCGCGTTGGCCGCGTTGGTTGTGATCTATATCGTGTGGGACGGCGCCTCGGAATCGATCTATTCGCTGGCCAGCGCACATGCCGCCGACCGCGCCGGCAAGGACGACATGGTGGCGCTGTCCAGTTCGCTTTTGTTTGCCTGGTCGCTGTCGGGTTTCGTCGTGCCCGGCATCGTGACGGCGCTTTCAGCCGTCTTCGGAACGCAGGCTTTCATCTATGTGGCTGTTCTCATCGCCGCAGCCTTCTGCCTGTTCGTGCTTTTGCGCGTGTTCACGACGCGTGCGGTCCCGGTCGGTGAAACCGGCAGCTTCGCACCGATGACGGCGCAGGCGCCGTTGCCGGTCGAACTTGCCTTCGCACCGGACGATGAGGGCCGGCACTGAGCCAACCGACTATTGTCGACGGGCTTCCGGTTGGGGCGCTTCCGGCGGCGGCAGCGGGATCGATATGCCTTCGCTATCGAACTCCTGTTTGGCGCGCTTGGTGAGATCGGTCTGGGTGGCGAAGAAGTCCGCCGACGATGTCCAATAGCGCAGGGCAATCGAAACAGTGCTGTCGCCCAATGTCGAGACGAAAGCGATCGGTGCCGGCTCACGTTTCACTCGCCGTTCGGCCGCGGCAATGGCAAGCAAGGCTTTCTGCGCCCTGTCGATGTCGTTCCAGGAGCCGATGCTGAGTATGATGTCGCTGCGGCGTACGCCGTTGCGCGAAAAGTTGCGCACCGGCTGGTTCCACAGCGTCGAGTTCGGCGCCAATATGTAGACCCCGTCGGCCGTCCTGAGCTTGGTCGCGAACAGGCCGATCTCCTCGATCGTACCGGCGATCGAACCGACCTCGACGGATTCGCCGATGCGGAACGGCCGCAGCGCCAGAAGCATGATGCCGGCGGCGATGTTTTGCAGCGTGCCCTGCAACGCCAGGCCGATGGCGAGGCCAATGGCACCGATCGCGGCAATGATCGAGGCCGTCTGCACGCCGAACTGGCCGAGCACCATGATGGTGACGAGGATCAGGATGGCGTAGCGGACGATCTTCGAGAAGAAATGCCGCAACGTCGCGTCGAAACCATGGATATGGCCGAGACCAGCGAAGATCGAACGTTCGGCAAGACCGGCGACGATGTAGCCGACAATCAAGAGGATGACGGCACCGATGGCCGAGAAGGAGTACGAAACAATCAGCGTGCTCAGTTGGGCGAGGCCAGCCTGGACGCTGAGAAAAGCGTTTTGCGGGTCGATCGGCATGGGGGAAATCCGGTTGGTCGGTGAGCCGATAACCCATGCGGGCGGTGAGGGTTCCGATCTTTTCCGGCGTGCGGCGGAACCACAAGAGCGACAATACGTTCGTGCGAGGCAGGGTCCCGTCTTGAAACTGTCAGGGAACTCTGCCTATCTAAGTGGTGTCACCTGCTTCAAGGGGTGATTTGGTTGTTCTTGCTGCGAAAGGAAATACACTGAGAACAGCACTGCGGAAGAAGGCCGATATCATGCCTTCGCCGGCCAGGATCAGCGTAGACGACGCCGTGTCCCGCGCCATCAAGACAGTCCTTGCCAGTCTGGAAGACTCCAAGGCCGAAAACATTGTCTCCATCGACATCCAGGGGAAATCGAGCCTCGGCGACTACATGGTCGTCGCTTCGGGCCGATCGCACCGTCATGTCGCGGCTGTCGCCGATCATCTTCTCAAAGCGATCAAGGATGCCGGTCTCGGCACCGCGCGCGTCGAGGGGCTATCCGGCGCCGACTGGGTCCTGATCGATTCTGGCGACATCATCGTCCATGTCTTCCGCCCCGAAGTCCGCGAATTCTACAATCTCGAAAAGATGTGGCAGGCGCCGGACCTCGAGGAAGAAACGCTCCACTAAGTCGTTCGCGCGGCTTACAAGGCGAGGATGAAGATATCAGTTCATGCCGTGGGCCGGATGAAAGCCGGCCCCGAAAAGCTGCTGGCCGACCGCTATTTCGAGCGTTTCGCCAAGAGCGGCCCGGTAGTGGGGCTTGAATTTGGCGGCATTGCCGAGATTGCCGAGGGGCGCGGCCAGACCGCCAACGAGCGGCGGCGTGAGGAAGGCCAGAAACTGCAGACGCAGTTGCAGCCCGGAACCGCTTTGATCCTCCTTGACGAACGCGGCAAAAGCTTTTCCTCGGAAGATTTCGCCGGGCGCCTCGGCCTGTTGCGTGACGGTGGCCGCAAGGCGTTGGTCATCGCCATCGGCGGCGCCGACGGCCACGATCAGTCGCTGCGCGACCAGGCCGAACTAGTGATGTCGTTCGGATTGCTGACATGGCCGCATCAACTGGTGCGCGTGATGCTGGGAGAGCAGCTTTATCGTGTGGCCACCATCCTTTCGGGACATCCCTACCATCGCTCGTAAACCGGTGAATTGGTGCGACACACCCGGATTTCCGCCCCAATGCCGAGGCAAGATTGCATCGAGTGGGCGGTTTCGAACATGGTTGATTGTTCGTTAACGAAGCCACGCATAGAGTCGGGCTTCAATGTCTGAAGACAGCAAATCAAGAACGGGCTCCTGGCGCGCGCGCTGCGGCATCGCGGCGGCGGTACTTGTGCTGTCGCTGCATGCGGGGCGGGCGGAAAACACGCTCGACATGGCTCCCGATCCGGATCAGAGCCGGGCCGAATATGAACGGGTCTCGAAGGAGATCACGCTGTCGTCGGAACGATTGGCCAAACTCTCCGCCGATATCGCGACGATCAAGAAGGATCACGCCTCGATCACCGCCGCATTGATCCAGTCGGCGATGACCGAGCAGAAGCTCGGCCAGGACATCGAGGACATCGGCGCTCGGCTGGAAGGACTGAAGGGCCAGGAACAGAAGATCCGCGCCTCGCTGATGGCGCGGCGCGACGTTCTGGCCGAAGTGCTGGGCGCGTTGCAGCGCATGGGCCTCAACCCGCCGCCGGCGATCCTGGTCAAGCCCGAGGACGCGCTGTCGTCGGTGCGCAGCGCCATCCTGCTCGGCGCGGTGGTACCCGAACTGCGCCAGCAGACCGATAGCCTGCTTGCCGATCTCAAGGAACAAACCAGGATTACGGCGTCGATCGAGGCCGAACGGGCGCGGCTGACGGCGGCGGTCGGCGACCAGACGGCGGAAAAGAAGCGGCTCGGCATGCTGCTGGAGGCCAAGCAGAAGCTCGAAGCCGACACGCAAACGCAAATGGCCGCGGAAAAGCAGCGATCCGAAGCGCTGGCGGCCAAGGCCGGCAGCCTGAAAGAGTTGATCGCCTCGCTCGAAGCGCAGGCCGACAAGAGCCGCAAGGCCGCCGATGCGGCCAAGGCCGCCGAGCAGAAGACGGCGGATGGCGACAACGCATCTGCGCCGGCGGAATTGGCGTCGCTGCCGGTGCCGGAAGGCAACCAACTTGCCGCCGCGGCACCCTTTTCAGCCTTGCAAGGACAGATCGCGCTGCCGGTGACCGGCCGCATCAAACGGCGATACGGCGCCGATGACGGTAACGGCGCGGTGATGCTTGGCGACATGGTTGCGACACAATCGGGAGCCATCGTCACCGCGCCGGCGGATGGAAATGTGCTTTATGCGGGGCCGTTTCGGTCTTATGGTCAACTCTTGATCCTGAACGCAGGCGACGGCTATCATGTCGTTTTGGCGGGGATGAACAGAATCAGCGTCGCGACCGGTCAATCAGTGCTTGCAGGAGAGCCGATCGGTGCGATGGGAGAGGCCCGGGTGGCGAGCACCTCGGTTTCGAAGAATGGAAATGCCACGCCGGAACTCTATGTCGAGTTCCGCAAGGATGGAAAACCCGTCGATCCGGCCCCATGGTGGGCGGACCGTTTTTCTGGAAGGACGTGAATAATGCGGAAACTGTCGCTTCTGTTTGCCGGTGCGCTGATAGGCGCGTCCGCCATGAGCCTGGTCTATGGCGCACCCGGCTCGGCGGCGAACGCTGCAGGGTCGGAGACCTACAAGCAACTGGCGATCTTCGGCGATATCTTCGAGCGGGTGCGGGCACAGTATGTGACACCGCCCGACGACAAGTCGCTGGTCGAGAATGCCATCAACGGCATGCTGGCTTCGCTTGACCCGCACTCCTCCTACATGAATGCCGAGCAGGCGCAGGATATGCGCGTCCAGACCAAGGGCGAGTTCGGTGGCCTCGGCATCGAAGTCACCATGGAGAACGACCTGGTCAAGGTGATCACGCCGATCGACGACACACCGGCCGCCAAGGCAGGCGTGCTGGCCGGCGACTACATCGCCAAGATCGACGGCGAAGAGGTTCGCGGCCTGACCCTCAACGATGCGGTCGACAAGATGCGCGGCCTGGTCAACACGCCGATCAAGCTGACCATCCTGCGCCAGGGCGCCGACAAGCCGATCGAACTGACGGTCGTGCGCGACATCATCAAGGTCAAGGCGGTCAAGTTCCGGGTCGAGAACGACATCGGCTACATGAAGATCACCTCCTTCACCGAAAAGACCTATGACGACCTCGAGAACGCCATCGACACCATCAAGAAGCAGATTCCCGACGACAAGCTGAAGGGCTACGTTCTGGATCTCCGCCTCAATCCGGGTGGCCTGCTCGACCAGGCGGTGAGCGTGTCCGATGCCTTCCTCAACCGCGGCGAGATCGTTTCGACGCGTGGCCGCGACCCCAAGGACGTCACCCGCTTCGACGCCAAGCCCAAGCAGGTCGACGACATCAACGGCAAGCCGATGATCGTCCTGGTCAATGGCGGTTCGGCCAGTGCATCGGAAATCGTCGCCGGCGCGCTGCAGGATCTGCGCCGCGTCACGGTGGTCGGCACGCAGTCCTTCGGCAAGGGTTCGGTGCAGACCATCATTCCGCTCGGCGAGAATGGTGCGCTCAGGCTGACGACGGCGCTCTATTACACGCCGTCCGGCAAGTCGATCCAGGGCAAGGGCATCACGCCCGACATCAAGGTCGACCAGCCGCTGCCGCCGGAACTGCAGGGCAGGGACCTGACGCGCGGCGAATCCGACCTCAAGGGCCATATCAAGGGCGCCGATGAGAGCACGACCGGTTCGGGCTCGGCAGCTTATGTGCCGCCGGATCCGAAAGACGATCTGCAGCTCATCTATGCCGAGCAGCTGCTGCGCGGCCAGAAGACCGATCCGGCCTTCCCGCCCAATCCGCAAAAGGCGGTTCTCAACCAGTAAGGATCTGGAGCGGCCACGCGCCGCTCCATCTTTCTGTTTGAGCCTGATGGAAGCAATGCGATGCTGCCGGGACCGAAAGGTTCCGGCAGTTTGATTCGGGGGGCGAGGCAAAGCTCCCAAGACATGGCGCGGGGTGCGCCGGGATTGATGAATTCGCGCATGTCCTTTCGAAGCGGCTTCGCCTTCGGAGCCATGCGCCCGGGGATTAGGCTTGGCTGACATCGGCAAGGACATCGAACGCCCGCTCGGACAGGCAGTCCGGCCGCCGCGCGCCGCCGGCAAGCTCAGCGGCGGTGCGATCATGGCGACCGTGGCCGTGCTGGCGGTGGCAGGCGTCTCCGGCGCGATCGCGCTCAGGGAAAAGCCGTTTCGAAAGCCGCAAGAGGTTGCAGTTTCAACGCCGAAAGTGACCGCGGCGGCCGAACCTGCCCCTGCGCCGCCTGCATTGGCCCCGGCGGCACCGAAGCCGGAGGCGCCGGTCAAATCAGGCGGGCCGCAGATCATCCATGTGCAGACGGAGGAGGGCGATGGGCCGCCCAAGGCAGCGATCGTCATTCGCGATCCGTCGACCATCGGCCAGAACCTGAAGATCGCGCATATTCCCGACAAGGCGCTGATCGAGACCAGCGAGACTGGGCCGTTGCCGGTGCGCGCCACCGATGGCAGACGGCCGTTCGACGTCTATGCGCGGCCCTGGTCGGGCGGGCGCGGCGCACGGGTGGCGATCGTCATCGGCGGGCTTTCGGTTTCGCAGACCGGCACCCAGGCGGCCATCGCCAAGCTGCCGGCGGAAGTGACGCTGGCCTTCGCGCCGCAAGGCAACAGCATCGGCCGGTGGATGCAGGCAGCCAGGCAGAGCGGCCACGAGATCGTCATGCAGGTGCCGCTCGAACCGTTCGATTATCCGAAGGTAAATCCGGGCCGCAACACGCTGACGGTGGCGGCGAGCGCGGATGAGAACCTGAAAAGCCTGCACTGGGCACTGTCGCGGACGACCAACTATACCGGCGTCATGAACTATATGGGCGCCCGTTTTTCCGCCGACGCGGCGGCGATGGAGCCGTTCATCGCCGAGCTCGGCAAACGCGGCCTTGCCTATATCGATGACGGCTCGTCGGCTCGCAGCCTGGCGCCGGACCTGGCGCTGAAGGACGGCGTGCCCTTCGTCGCCGGCGACATGGCGATCGATGCCGTGCAGGATCGCGGCGAAATCCTGAAGAAGCTCGACAGTCTGGAGGCGACCGCGCGGGCCAAAGGCACCGCCGTCGGCATCGGTTCGGCCTTCGACCTGACGGTCGATACGGTGTCGTCCTGGGTGGTCGAGGCCAAGAAGCGCGGCATCGAGATCGTGCCGATTTCAGCGGTGGCCATTGACCCGCAAAAAGGCTAACAGCCGTCTTGATAATTCTACTCCGGCGGGCATCTGTCGACGTTTTCTGCGCTTCCGGTGCTCACGTACTTTAAGTACGCTCCGCTCCGGTTCTCGAAAACGCTCGCCACCTGCCTCACCGGAGCGAATTCTCAAAACGGCTGGACCCCATCACGCATGGCTAAAAAGATTGATCGCGAAACGCTGCCTTATCGTCCCTGTGTCGGGCTGATGATCCTCAATGCCGAGGGCCTTGTCTGGGTCGGGCACCGGATTGCCGAACCGGACAGCGAATTTGCCGGCACGACGCAGCTCTGGCAGATGCCGCAAGGCGGTATCGACAAGGGCGAGGAGCCGCTGCAGGCGGCCGAGCGCGAACTCTATGAGGAGACCGGCATGCGAGGCGTCTCGCTGCTGGCCGAGGCGCCGGACTGGATCAACTATGATTTGCCGGACCATCTCGTCGGCATCGCCTTCAAGGGCCGGTATCGCGGCCAGACGCAGAAATGGTTCGCCTTTCGCTTCCACGGCGACACCAGCGAGATCCAGATCAACCCGCCGCCGGGCGGCCACACCGCAGAGTTCGACGAATGGGCATGGCGGCCTATGCAGGATTTGCCCGACCTGATCGTGCCGTTCAAGCGCCATGTCTATGAGGATGTGGTGGCGGCGTTCCGGCATCTGGTGCAATAGCCGCTATACAACAACCGCGGTTGCCGCGCCGGCCCGGCGGTCCTATTGATGTATCCACTACCACGCGAAGGGTCGCCATGAACGACGCCCCCCAAAAGCCGCCGCCAGAAGAGGTCACCGCCACAAGCGAAGTGGCGGCTGGGGCCATCCTCACCATCGATCTCGGTGCAATCCGTGAAAACTACCGGCGGCTGAAAGCGCGGTTGGGCGATGTTGCCTGCGCTGGTGTGCTCAAGGCGGACGGCTACGGCGTTGGCGCCGGCCAGGTCGCGGCGGCGCTGCTGCGCGAAGGCTGCGATGTCTTCTTCGTTGCGCTCCTGGGCGAAGGCGTCGCCCTGCGCCGCTCGCTTGGTCCGGGCCCTGCCATTTTCGTGTTGAACGGCATTCCGCCCGGTGCCGAGCGGGACGCTGTGGCGGCAGACATTTGCGCCGTCATCAACAGCCCGGAACAATTGGTGGCCTGGCGTGTGGCGGCTCGCCGCGCCGGCCGAAAACTGCCGGCCGCGATCCAGGTCGACAGCGGCATGTCGCGGCTCGGCATGGCGCCCCGGGATGTGGAGCGCGTTGCCGCCGATCCGCAGGCCTTCGACGGCATCGACATCCGGTTCGTGATGAGTCATCTGGCCTGCGCCGACGAGCCGGAGCACCCGGCCAATGAGCGGCAGCGGCTGGCATTCGAGCAGCTGCGCAAGATGCTGCCGGCGGCACCGGCCTCGCTGACCAATTCCTCCGGCATCTTTCTTGGGGAACGCTTTCGCTACGATCTCGCCCGCCCCGGTGCCGCGCTCTATGGCATCAATCCGACGCCGGCAAAGCCCAATCCGATGCTGCCGGTGGTGCGGCTGCAGGCAAAGGTGGCACAGACGCGCAGCGTCGAAAAGGGCGCGGGCGTCGGCTATGGCCATACCTATCAAGCGCAAGGCCCGCTCAGGCTGGCGACGATTTCGTTCGGCTACGCGGATGGCTGGCAGCGCCGCGCCGCGTCCGCCGCCTGGTTCGAGGGCGTGCGCCTGCCTTTCCTCGGGCGAGTGTCGATGGACTCGATCATTCTCGACATTTCCGCCCTGCCGGCCGGCAGGCTGCGCGAGGGTGATCTCGTCGAACTGCTCGGTCCCTCGCAAAGTGTCGACGACGCTGCCGGCCATGCCGGCACCATCGGCTACGAGATTCTGACCAGCCTCGGCTCGCGCTTCCATCGGCGCTATGTCGGCGGTTGAGCGGTTTGGCCACGCTTGACAAGCGGACGCCTGTCGGCAAGGCTCCTTGCATGAGCAACCCAGCTTATATCAGAACCTTGTTCAGGGTCTGCCCGATCGCGGGATCGTAGCCCCGGCGCGGCCGCCTTTTGGCGTCCGTCCGAACCGGGGCATTTCTACCTGATCATCATTCCCGAGCCAGACAGCTTCGCGGCTGCCGGCTTTTCATCAAGCCACCGTTTGTGCGGCGGCAGGCGCGCGTCTGTTCGATGCGCCAAGTCATCGAGGTTTGCCATGCAACATGCAACAGGATTGCGTCCACCGAGCCGGCCTCTGGTCAGCGATGCCGACCACCACAGGCTGACCGGCCTGGCGCGGGCGTCGCTCGACCGCGTGCCCGAGACGGCCGAAGAACTGCTTTCGGAAATGGACCGCGCCATCGTCACGGCAGCGGCTTCCATGCCGGCCAACGTGGTGCGGATGGGTTCGACGGTGACAATCCGCAACGATGGCGGGGAGCGCATCACACTGGTCTATCCCGGCGATGCCGACATCAGTGAAAACAGGATCTCGGTGCTGACGCCGTTGGGGACGGCGCTCATCGGCGCCACCATCGGGCAGACAGTGCGCTGGAGCAGTCGTGGCGGCCGGGAACTGTCGGCGACCATCGAAGTGGTCGATGCGCCGGCCTGCGGGCGGGAAGGGTCCTGATCATGGAGACGGCGATGACAGGCGCGAATTTCCGGCTGACGACAAAGGACTTCGCCGTCCTCGAGATCATGTTGGAGCGTCGGCGGGCTTTCGCGGATCCGATTGTTCCAATGCTTGAAGACAAGCTTTCCAAAGCCGAGGTCGTCGCGATCGATTCGGTCGGATCCGATATCGTGACGCTGAACAGCAGGCTGGTGTTTCGTGTCGATGCCGGCCCTGCCCAGACCCGGACCCTGGTGCAGAACGAGGTGCGCGGTCCGGTCGGCTCCAGCCTGTCGATCATGACAAGGCGGGGGCTTTGCATGCTCGGCATGGCCGAGGGCCGGACTGCATGGATCGAACAGGCCGACGGCAGGCGGGAGTCGGTCCTGGTCGCAACCGTGCTCTACCAGCCGGAGGCCGCGCGGCGTGCCGTCAGGGAAAGATCCCAAGTCGAGGCGCGACGGCCGCATGGGCTCACCCTCGTCTACAGCGCCGCAGCCGATTGGCGGCCCCTTGGCGAAAGGGCCGGAATGCGGCAGACAGGGGATGACGACCCCGGTCCCACGGCGGCGTGAACAGGCAACACTGCACGATCCCGAAAGTCGGCATCGATTTTCGCCGGGGATCGTGCGCAAATCGGAAATGCGGCCGCGTCCAGGCGTCCCTAGGACGTGCGGCGCGGCAAGGAGTGAACGATGAAGATCATGGTGCTGGGCGGCGGCGTCATCGGAGTGACCACGGCGTACTTCCTTGCCGAGGCCGGCCACGAGGTGACGGTTCTCGACCGCCAGAAAGGCCCGGCGCTGGAAACCAGCTTCGCCAATGCCGGCGAGATTTCGCCCGGCTACGCCTCGCCCTGGGCCGGACCCGGCATTCCGCTGAAGGCGATCAAATGGCTGCTGATGAAGCATGGCCCGCTGGTGGTGCGGCCGGCCTTCGATCCGCATATGTGGACATGGCTGATCAAGATGCTGCGCAACTGCACCGCCGAGCGCTATGCGATCAACAAGGCGCGCATGGTTCCGCTCGCCGAATACAGCCGCGACACGCTGAAGGCGCTGCGCGAAGCGACCGGCATCGCCTATGACGAGCGTACCCAGGGCACGCTGCAGCTGTTCCGTACGCAAAAGCAGCTCGACGGCACCGGCGGCGATGTCGAGGTGCTGAAGAAGTACGGCGTGCCCTACGAGATCCTCGAGCAGGACGGTTGCATCGCGGCTGAGCCTGGCCTTGCCGGGGTGCGCGAAAAGTTCGTCGGCGGCCTCAGGCTGCCGCACGACGAGACCGGCGACTGCAAGATGTTCACCGACAGGCTGGCCGAACTCTGTGTGGCCCGCGGCGTCAAGTTCGAATACGACGTGACGATCTGGCGCGTCATCCGCAGCCGCAACCGCATCGCCAATCTCAGCACCAGCAAAGGCTGGAAGACCGCCGACGCCTATGTGATGGCGCTGGGCAGTTATTCGGCAGGTTTCATGCGCCGGGTGAAGCGGCCGATCCCGGTCTATCCGGTCAAGGGCTATTCGATCACCGTGCCGATCAAGGACGCCGCCGCGGCACCGGTGTCGACGGTGATGGACGAGACCTACAAGGTGGCGATCACCCGGCTCGGCGACCGCATCCGGGTTGGCGGTACGGCCGAGATTTCCGGCTTCGACCTCAGGCTGCACGAATCGCGGCGGCGCACGCTGGAACACTCGGTCGGCGATCTCTTTCCGGGCGCCGGCGCGATGCGGGACGCGACGTTCTGGTGCGGGCTGCGGCCGATGACGCCGGACGGTCCGCCGCTGATCGGCCGCACCGAGCTCTCCAATCTCTATCTCAACACCGGCCACGGCACGCTCGGCTGGACCATGGCTTGCGGCTCGGGCAAGGTTCTGGCCGACATCATCTCCAGCCGGGTGCCGGACATCGATGTCCGCGACCTCGCTCAGGAGCGTTATCTGCGATAAGAGGTCAGAACGCCTGTCGGACCCAGTCCTCGTCGAACAGCAGCCGGTAGGCCCACGGTATCGTCACATTGGTGGCGACCGGGTTCGAGTGGGCGACATAGTCGTCATAGATCGGCTTCATCCTGGTGTAGAAGGCCGGATCGAGCACCATCATGCCGTTCTCCGAGTCGTGAAAGAAGCTGCGGTTGTTGAGATTGACCGACGAGATGGCGACCAGCCTTTCGTCGATCATCATGATCTTGGAATGCAGCACCACGTCAGGCGACTTGAACTCGCGGATGTTGATGCGGTCGCCATATTTCTCGACGAACAGCTTGTTGAGCGCGGTGAGAAACTTGCCGCCGATATCGCCCTTGAGATCGATGCGGCCGACAATGTCGATCCTCACGCCGCGGGCGAGCGCCCGGTCAACAGCCTGGGCAAGCTTGGGCGTCAGGTTGAGGTAGGGGTTGACGATCTGGATATGGTGCCGGGCGGCGTCGACCAGCTCGACGAAATAGTCCTCCAGCGCATGACCATCCTCGTAAGGCACCGAAATGAAGTGTCGTGCCGTGCCTGACGGGCGGGCGCCGTCGGACCGGACCGGAATGGAGAAGGGGCGCGCCAGATTGGTGTCGGCGTCGCGCAGCCACATTGTCGAAAGATGCGCAGCCAGCGTTTCGACCGTGGCCGGATCGGCGAACTCGATGTCGAAGTCGCTCCAGTTCGAATAGTAGTTCAGCGAAAACCCGTCGGTCTTGTCGTATTGCTCAAGGTCTGGATAGCGCGACAGATCGATCGGCTGGTGGAACAGGAAGCCGTCATGGATGTTGCGGCCACCGATGATGGCGCGTGAGCGCCCGGGATCGTCGGCAAGCGTTGCCAGCATCTTGACGTGATGGACCTTGTGCAGTTGTGAGGTCTGCTCGTCGATCGGCGCGCCATGGTCCGCCCGCCAGCGATATTCTTGCAATTCGACATTGGGGAATTCGGCGGCCAGCCGGTGCAGCAGGGCGTCGTCCTTGTCGCGCTCCAGAACGTCGGTGACGATGATGCGGACCTTGGTGCCTAGTGCTGCATGATGGCGGATCAACCGCTCGATGATGCGACCGGAGAAGTCGGCCTTGAACTCCAGCGACGACAGATAGATCAGCTTCAGCCTTGGTGCCCTGGAGAAATCGAGCGGCAGTTCCGGATCGCCCTTGTCGATGGCGCTGTCGGACAGTGGTGCTCCCATCAGCGCCTCGACCTTGGCGTTGAAGCCGTCGCGCGATTTGCGCAGCAGGCGCGGCTTTCCGATCGGCAAGGCACAGGTCTGCGAGAGCCAGCGGCTGGCATAGAAGGCGCGGCTGAGCGGATCGAGGCCGGTTGGGTCTGGCGTCGGGCAACGCTCGTAGCGGCTGTCGAAGGCGGCGAGAGCCGGATCGGCGGTCTCTTCGCGCTGGATGGTGAGCGGCGCGCCGGCCGGGGCAAGGCTGGAGCGGATCCTTGCCGTGCAGCGGTTCAGGCCGTCACTCGGGAACAGGCTGACCGTGTCGTCCTCGCCGGACAGGCGAAAGCGGAATGCGGTGCCCGTGGCGATTGTGCGTGAACCGCCGCCGGCACGGATCGCCAGCGAGCCGTCGCAGGTGCCCTCGATGTCGGCCGGTTGCTTTCCAGCCTGGCGCAGCACGATCTCGACGCTGCGCGCCTGCAGACCGGAGAAATCGAAGATCCTGGGCGTCGAAGGCTGCGCTGCCGCATCGATGTAGAGCGTCTGCCGCGACACCCGCCAGCGTCCGTCGAAATGGCCGTCGCCGCTGCTGCCGCTGGCCGGCGGCAGATGCGTTTCGGCAACCGGCCCGGCCAGTTGCTGCAGTGTCCGGTAAGTCGCCTGGAAATCGCCATTGCGGATCTCATAGCGGTCGTGACCGAAAGGGCCGGTGCCGTTGGCGCGGTCCATCGCGCCGAGCTGGTGGTGGGCGAGCAGCGCCAGGAACCGCTTTTCGTAGTCGCTTGTGCTGGCGTCGCCGAAAAACTGCGCGGCGGCGATCTGCGGCCCAGCTGTCTTGGCCGATAGCGAGGGTCGAGCGCAGGCCGTCTGGCCTTGCAGGAGATCGCAGGCACTGCGACCAGCGCCGCCGGCACAGCCGCCAAGGGCGGCCAGCCCGAATAGAACGAGGGCGACAGATGCGCGGCCCTTCACCCGGCCGCTCCGGCATTCAGGACGCTCAGTTGCGCCGGGTCACGCGGCGGCATGAAGCCCTGCGGGAAGACCTTGCAGACGGGGATGGCGAAGGTGGCGATCAGCAATTCGGCCTCGCCGCGCATTTTGCGCGGCGCTGTCTTGTCGTCGCGTATCGCTTTCGCGGAGGTGACGAGGGCGCCATCGCAGTCACAATGGTTGTGGCGGGCGATGTAACAGGCGTCATGCGTCCGGCAGGCCGTGTCGAGGCGGTTGACCGGCCGGAACGACAGATCGCCGGTGCGGGTGCCGGGGCCGCAATAATTGCCGAAGACGAAAGGCGAAGGCCGCGCCATGGCGTTGCGGATCGGTTTGGGCAGTTCGGCCTCCGGGACCTTCGTCCACGGATTGGCGCAAGCGGAAACGAAAAGCAGCGGCAGGATGGCAAGAACGGCTCGCATGTCTATCCGCGCCAGCTTTCTGAAAGATGTCCCTACGCGGCGACCGCGCGCCTGATGCCACACTCGCCGGTTTTGTGGCAAGGAAAAGGCGCACGGCTAAAGCGCAGCGCGTTTGAAAGGATTCATGCGATGCGCTTTAGCGTCTTTGTTTATGCATGTCGTTCTCCCAAAACCGAGATCACTTTTGGGCGACATGCATCAGACAAACAGGTTTCGCTCCCGCTCCACTGCCTTGGTGATGAAGCTGGCAACGATCTGGACGCGGCGCAGCGGCCTGACCGATTCGTGATAGACCAGCCAGTAGGCACGGCGGATGGGCGCGACAGCATCGACGGACACAAGTTCCGGCATCGAGCGGGCGACGAATGTGTGCAGGATGCCGATGCCGGCGCCCGAGCGCACCGCTTCGGCCTGGCCGAGCGCCGAGGAGATGGCGAAGCTGGTGCGCCAGTCGGCGCTGAATTCGGCCGCGTAGTCGAGCGAGGGACTGACGATGAGGTCCGGCACATAGCCGATCAATGTGTGCTGGCCAAGCTCGGCGGCGGTTTGGGGCAAACCATGCACGTCAGCATAGGCGCGGGAGGCAAACAGGCCGAGCGAGTAGTCGACCAGCTTTCCCGCCACCAGCCGACCCTCCGTCGGCCGCTCGACGGTGATGGCGATGTCGGCCTCGCGCCGCGACAGAGAGAAGGAGCGCGGCACCGGCACCAACTGGATCGTCAGCTCGCGGTGCAGGGCGGTCAGCGCGCCAAGGCGCTTGGCCAGGAAGGCGACACCAAACCCGTCCGGCGCGCCGATGCGCACCGTGCCGGAGACATCGTCGCCTTCGCCGGCAACGGTCGAACGTGCGGCGATCATGTCGCCTTCCATGCGCTCGGCAATGTCGAGAAAGCGCTCGCCGGCAGGCGTCAGCTCGCTGCCGGTGGTCAACCGGCGAAACAGCTTTGTCCGCAGCGCATCCTCGAGTGCGGCGATGCGGCGCGAGACAGTGGCGTGGTTGAGCTCCAGCCGTTTGGCCGCGCCAAGGATCTGGCCGGCGCGCGCCACGGCGAGGAAGATGCGGACGTCATCCCAGTTCATGGGGATGGTCCAGATGACAATTATCGACGCTGTGTTCTTTGGCGCCCCCCTCTGTCCTGCCGGACATCTCCCCCTCTAGGGGGGAGATTGGCAGCTTCGCCGACAGCTCGTCGTTGACTGCCTCGATGATCGGCGAAAGCAGAGGTGACGGCGCAATCTCCCCCCTAGAGGGGGAGATGTCCGGCAGGACAGAGGGGGGCGCGAAGGAACTCAGCCTATCGATCCTTGGGTCGTCGCGTGACCCCGCCATTTGCGGGAATTGATGCTCGCTCGTCAATCGTTATCTATTCTCCGCACAACGGTTGCGTTCTCACTCGCGTTGCCATCCGCCGGCCAAAGGCGGACAATGCAGCATCACAAACAAGGGAGAGAAATCATGATCGACTATGGTCATTTCATCGGCGGCAAGCATGTCGCCGGGACCAGCGGCCGCAAGCAGGATGTCATGCAGCCGATGGACGGCTCCGTGCGCGGCACGGTGGCGCTGGCCTCGCAGGCGGAACTGCGCGCGGCGGTCGAGAATGCCAAGGCAGCGCAGCCGAAATGGGCCGCGACCAACCCGCAGCGCCGCGTGCGCGTGCTGATGAAGTTTCTCGAACTGGTCGCCCGCGACTATGACGAACTGGCCGACATCCTGGCGCGTGAGCATGGCAAGACGATCGCCGACGCCAAGGGCGACATCCAGCGCGGCCTCGAAGTGGTCGAAGTCTGCATCGGCGCGCCGCATATGATGAAGGGCGAATTCACCGACGGCGCCGGCCCCGGCATCGACGTCTATTCGATGCGCCAGCCGCTCGGCGTCGTCGCCGGCATCACGCCGTTCAACTTCCCGGCAATGATCCCGCTGTGGAAGATCGCGCCGGCCATCGCCTGCGGCAACGCCTTCATCCTGAAGCCTTCGGAGCGCGATCCCGGCGTGCCGATGCGCATTGCCGAACTGTTCCTCGAAGCCGGCCTGCCGGCAGGCATCCTCAACGTCGTCAACGGCGACAAGGACGTGGTCGACGCCATCCTCGACGATCCCGACATCAAGGCCATCGGCTTTGTCGGCTCGACGCCGATCGCCCATTACATCTATTCGCGCGGCACGGCCGCCGGCAAGCGCGTGCAGTGCTTCGGCGGCGCCAAGAACCACATGATCATCATGCCCGATGCCGACATGGACCAGACCGTCGATGCGTTGATCGGCGCCGGCTACGGCTCGGCCGGCGAGCGGTGCATGGCGATCTCGGTCGCCGTCCCGGTCGGCAACGATACCGCCAACCGGCTGATGGAAAAACTGATCCCGCGCGTTGAAAGCCTGAAGGTCGGTCCTTCGACGGACTCTTCCGCCGATTTCGGCCCGCTGGTGACGGCGCAGGCATTGGAACGCGTTAAGGGCTATGTTGACACCGGCGTCAAGGAAGGCGCCAAGCTGGTCGTCGACGGCCGCGGCTTCTCGATGCAGGGTTATGAAGACGGCTACTATATGGGTGGCTGCCTGTTCGACAACGTGACCGCCGATATGCGCATCTACAAGGAAGAGATCTTTGGGCCGGTGCTCTCTGTTGTGCGCGCGCCGACCTATGAGAGCGCGATCAAGCTCGCCAACGATCACGAGATGGGCAATGGCGTCGCCATCTTCACCCGTGACGGCGATGCTGCGCGCGACTTTGCAAGCCGTGTCCAGGTCGGCATGGTCGGCATCAACGTGCCGATCCCGGTGCCGATCGCCTACTACACCTTCGGCGGCTGGAAGGCATCTTCCTTCGGCGACCTCAACCAGCATGGCCCGGACGCGTTCCGCTTCTACACCAAGACCAAGACGGTGACCTCGCGCTGGCCGTCCGGCATCAAGGACGGTGCCGAATTCGTCATCCCGACGATGAACTGAGCCGGACAACAAATTGGTTTGGATTCAACGCTCGGGCGCTCGCGCCCGGGCGTTTTTTTGCAATCGGTGGCGACCCTATCCGTTGAACGCTAATGTGATGGAACCAAGTAGCATCTGCCGTCTTGGTTTGCAGTCCTGCCGCAAGGAGGTACGGCAGATCAAGCAGGCGACAGCTTCGGGGACATCGTCTGGCGCAAGGAGGTGTCAGATGACCCGTCTTGTCGCAACGCTATTTTTCGCGGCGGTTTCCGCGTTTCCGGCCGCCCCGGCGATGGCAGAGCAATGCGCGGCCCGTGCGGATATGATCAAAGCGCTCGGGGAAAAATTCCACGAAAGCGAAGCGGCGCGGGGCCTGGTCAACCCGAGCCTGATTCTTGAGATATTCGTCTCCGACCAGGGCACCTGGACAATTCTTGCCACCGACACGCATGGTCAGAGCTGCGTCATCACGGCAGGCGAAGGCTGGGACGGTCCGTTGATGGCGGCGGCTGCCTTGCCCGGGACTTAACCCGAGCTTCGAGGAAGCGCCAACGACGAGAGCGCACCGGATATAAAAGGACGTTCAGCGCGTGGCGGCCGTCTCGGCGTGGCCGCGCAACAGCGCCATCAGGCGTTTGGCGTCCTTGGCCGCGGCCTCTTCGTCGCCCGCAAGGATCGAGCGGATCAGCGCTACATGGTGCTCGGCGGATTCGGCAAGACCGGTTTCGGCCTTGTAGCGGAACCAGAAGCGGCGGCTGTGGGTCTGCAAGGGGGCGGCCAAACGGGCGGCGAAGGGATTGTCGGCAGCCAGCGCCAGCGCTTCGTCGAGTGCCTTGTCGGCCTGGATGAAGGCAAGCACATTGCCCGAGATCACCGCTTTCTGCATGGCGAGCGCTGCTTCGTGAAACAAGTCGGCGGCTTCGCGGGTGACGAAGCGGGCGGCCGAGCGGGCGAGCACCACCTCGACGCCGCGACGTGCATCGAGGACGCGCAGCCAGTCGCCGGCATGGAGCGGGGCGATGGCGATCCCGGCGCGCGGCCTGATGTCAAGCAGCCCTTCCCAGGCCAACCGCTGGATCGCCTCGCGCACTGGTGTCCTGCCAAGCCCGAGCCTGTCGATCAGAGCGCCCTCGGTGACGAAGCTTGCCGGGGCCAGTTCGAGCGTGACGATCATGTGCTCGAGCACATGGTAGGCCCTGGTCGCGGCTGGCTCCGTCGCGGTGCTTGCTGCCGTGGATATCAAATGCGCTCTCCTGATATATCTTGAATATATCATAACGGAATCCGCATTGACAGCGGGTTTGTTAATAGATATACCACTGATATATCAGATGGAGAGATGATCATGTGGACCGGAGTTTTTCCTGCCGTCACGACCAAATTCACCGCGGATGATCGTCTCGATCATGCCGAGATGGAGCGCTGCTTCAGCCTGCAGATGGAGGCCGGCTGCGACGGCATCATCGTCTGCGGATCGCTCGGCGAGGGGCCGATGCTGTCGCCCGACGAGAAGATCGAGGTGCTGAAGACCGCACAGAAGGTCGCCGGCAAGAAGCCGGTGCTGCTGACCGTCAACGAGGCCGGCACACGCGAGGCGGCCAGCATCGCCAAGCGCGCGAGCCGGGAAGGCGCCAACGGCCTCATGGTCGTGCCGAGCCCGATCTACCACACCAATGCGGAAGAGACGGTTGCAGCGCTTCGTGCGGTCGCCGAGGCGGGCGACCTGCCGGTCATGATCTACTCGAACCGGCTCGCCTACCGTGTCGACGTCACCGTCGACCAGATGGAGGAGCTGGCGTCGGACAAGCGCTTTGTCGCGATCAAGGAATCCTCCGACGACATCCGTCGTTCGACCGAGATCATCAATCGCCTGGGCACCCGCTACGACCTGTTCACCGGCGTCGACAATCTGGCCTTCGAGGCGCTGTCGGTCGGCGCCATCGGCTGGGTCGCGGGACTGGCCACAGCCTTCCCGCGCGAGACCGTCGCCATATTCCAGCTGATGAAGCAGGGCCGCCGCGAGGAGGCGCTCGCCATCTACCGCTGGTTCCGGCCGCTGCTCGATCTCGATGTCTCGACTTACCTGGTCCAAAACATCAAGCTTGCCGAAGTGTTCGCGATCAACACAAATGACCGCGTTCGCATGCCGCGCCAGCCGCTGTCTGGAGAGCGCCGCAAGGCTGTCGAGAAGATCGTCAAGGATGCGCTCGCCGTGCGGCCGACACTGCCGCAGTTCTGAGCTGGTATGAAGCGAGCGGGGCGGAGACTGGGACATGCATGCAGGGGTGACGTACAAAGATGAATAGCGATGTTCCAATCGACATCGCCATCATCGGTGGCGGCATCATCGGCATCTGTGCCGCTGCGTCTCTCGCCGAGGCCGGACGCAGGGCCACCGTCTTCGACCGCACCGGCATTTGCGAGGAGACGAGCTCCGGCAATGCCGCCGCCTTCGCGTTCTCCGACGTGCTGCCGCTGGCCCACAAGGGCATGATCCGGCAGCTGCCGAAATGGCTGGCCGATCCGCTTGGCCCGCTCAGCATTCCGCCCGCCCATCTGCCGAGGCTTCTGCCCTGGCTAATCCGCTTCTGGCGCGCCGGGGCGCCCGGGAAATACGAGGCGAGCCTTGCCGCTCAGGCGGGCATGATGAAGCTCGCCGAGGCGGAGTGGATGGGCTTGCTCGATCGCTCCGGTACGCGGTCGATGCTGCGCGAGGACGGTTCACTGGAGCTCTATGAAAGCGAAGCCGAATTTCAGGCCGGGCTGCCTGGCTGGGCGGCGCGTGAGCGTTTCGGCATCGGTTTCCGCCATGTCGAGGGCGAGGAACTGGCCGCCTTGCAGCCGGGGCTGTCGCCGCGCTTCATCAAAGGCACGTTCGTGCCGGGATGGAAGACGGTCGCCGACCCGAAACTGCTGGGCAAGGCGGTGTGGGCCTATGCGCAGGCCAAGGGCGCCCGCTTTGAGCTGGCCCGGATCAGCCAAGTCGCGGCGGATCAGGATGGTGCGACGCTGACGTTGGCAGACGGCACCACAAGGCAGGCGCGACAACTTGTCGTCGCCGCCGGCGCATGGTCGCATCTGCTGGCGCGGCAGCTCGGCGATCGCATTCCGCTGGAGACCGAGCGCGGCTACAACACCACGTTGCCGACGAGTGCCTTCGACGTGAAGCGGATGCTGATCTTCTCCGGCCATGGTTTCGTCGTCACGCCGCTCGAAACGGGCCTGCGTGTCGGTGGCGCCGTTGAACTCGGCGGCATCGAGCGGCCGCCCAATTATGCCAGGTCGAAAGCGCTGCTGCGGAAGGCACAGAAATTCTTGCCGGGGCTCGATCCCTCGGGTGGGCGCGAATGGATGGGGTTCCGCCCCTCGCTGCCGGATTCAGTGCCCGTCATCGGCGGCGCGCCGGGAAAGCGGTCGGTGGTCTATGCCTTCGGCCATGGCCATCTCGGCCTGACCCAGGCGGCGGCCACCGGACGGTTGATCAGGGATCTTGTCCTGGGGCAGACTCCACCGATCGATCTGGCCCCCTTCAGTCCGCAACGATTTTGATTTTTCGGGTTTTTGATTTTCGAGGAGCGTCATGGCCAAGAAATCCTTCTTCTGCATAGACGGCCACACCTGCGGCAATCCGGTGCGGCTGGTCGCTGGCGGCGGCCCGCTGCTGCAGGGCGCGACTATGATGGAGCGGCGTGCGCATTTTCTGGCCGAGTATGACTGGATCCGCACCGGACTGATGTTCGAGCCGCGCGGCCACGACGTGATGTCCGGCTCGATCCTCTATCCGCCGACGCGCGAGGATTGCGATATCGCCATCCTGTTCATCGAAACCTCCGGCTGCCTGCCGATGTGTGGGCATGGCACCATTGGTACGGTGACGATGGCCATCGAACACGGACTGATCAAGCCGAAGACGCCGGGCGTGCTTCGGCTCGACACGCCGGCCGGCCTTGTCATCGCCGAATACAAACAGGTCGGCGACTATGTCGAGGAGGTGCGCATCACCAATGTGCCGTCCTTCCTCCATGCCGAGGGGCTGACGGTCGAATGCCCTGGGCTCGGCGAAATCACCGTCGATGTCGCCTATGGCGGCAACTTCTACGCCATCGTCGAGCCGCAGGAGAACTATCGCGACATGGCCGATTATTCGGCGGGCGACTTCATCGCCTGGAGCCCGGTGGTGCGCCAGCGGCTCAACGAGAAATATTCCTTCGTCCATCCCGAGAACCCTGGCATCAACCGGCTGTCGCACATGCTGTGGACCGGTGCGCCGACGGTGGATGGCGCGGATGCCCGCAATGCCGTGTTCTACGGCGACAAGGCGATCGACCGCTCGCCCTGCGGCACCGGCACCTCGGCGCGCATGGCGCAGCTTCATGCCAAGGGCAAACTCAAGGCCGGCGACAGCTTCGTCCATGAATCGATCATCGGTTCGCTGTTCAAGGGCAAGGTCGAAAAGGATGTCAGCGTGGCCGGCAAGCCGGCCATCATTCCCTCGATCGGCGGCTGGGCGCGGATGACCGGACTGAACACCATCTTCATCGACGACCGCGACCCGTTCGCTCACGGATTTGTTGTCAAGTGATGGGGATCCTGACCTTGCGGAAAGCAACGGCTTGAAAAATGGATCGTGCCAAAAACGCAAGGATTCCTTTCATCACCTAATTTTGACGGCGATTTCTTCGAAACGGAGCGCATGATGCGGTCGAATCGTCAAAGACATTGCGTTATGCCAATGGTAGGGTCCGCGATGGTCCAGGGGCTGGATGATGGAAAACGGGCAATCGGACAGCGTGCTTCGAAAACACGCATGACGATTGAAAAATGACGTTGCAATCCGGGCTCGAAACTTTACGACTAGGGGAAATACGAAAAGGAATGCGTCTGCATGGGCGACATTCCAGGGGAGCCATGTACACATGCAGTATTTTGTCCAGCAGCTTATCAACGGGCTGACGCTGGGATCGATCTATGGGCTGATCGCGATCGGCTACACGATGGTCTACGGCATCATCGGCATGATCAATTTCGCCCATGGCGACATCTTCATGGTGGGTGCCTTCACGGCACTGATCGTCTTCCTCGCCCTTGGCGCGCTGTTCTATTCGGTGCCGGTTGTGCTGGCGCTGCTGATCATGATGATCGTGGCGATGCTGCTCACCAGCCTCTATAACTGGACGATCGAAAAGGTCGCCTACCGGCCGTTGCGCGGTTCGTTCCGACTGGCCCCGCTGATCACTGCCATCGGCATGTCGATCGCGCTGTCGAACTTCGTCCAGGTGACGCAGGGTCCACGCAACAAGCCGATCCCGCCGATGGTCAGCCAGGTTTACAACATCAACGGCATCAGCGTGTCGCTGAAGCAGATCATCATCGTCGTCGTCACGGCGCTGCTGCTGGCGCTGTTCTGGTATCTGGTCAACAAGACCTCGCTCGGGCGAGCGCAACGGGCCTGTGAGCAGGACCGCAAGATGGCGGCGCTGCTCGGCATCGATGTCGACCGTACCATCTCGATCACCTTCATCATGGGCGCGGCCCTTGCTGCGGTCGCCGGCACTTTGTTCCTGATGTATTACGGCGTCATTGCCTTCTCGGATGGCTTCACGCCGGGCGTGAAGGCCTTCACGGCGGCGGTGCTGGGCGGCATTGGTTCGCTGCCTGGGGCGGTGGTCGGCGGGCTGATGATCGGCTTCATCGAGAGCATGTGGTCGGCCTATTTCTCGATCGACTACAAGGACGTCGCGGCGTTCTCGATCCTGGCGATCGTGCTGATCTTCCTGCCTTCCGGCATATTGGGCCGGCCAGAAGTCGAAAAGGTCTGAGACCATGGCCGTCACCGTATCTCCGGAGCGCGACACCGTCGCCACCCCCATGCAGCGCGCGTTGCGCGAGGCACTTTATGCCGCTGCCATATCGTTCGGCCTGTTCGTGCTGTTCATCGGCCTGAAGACTGGCCAGAACATTTCCAATGAACTGGTCCTGACGACACGCTGGGGCCTGCTTGCCGCCGTGGTGATCGCCACGGCTGTCGGGCGCTTCCTCTATGTCGCCTATGGACAGCCCTTCCTGGCCAACCAGAAGATCACCGACGTCGCCACCGGCCTGCTGCCGGCCAGCGTGGCGTCCCGCTTCTTCCAGTTGCCGGCCTTCATCGTGGCCTTGGTCGCGGCGGTGTTGTTGTTTGCGGTCAACAGCTCTCTCGTCGGATGGGTGGGAGCGGAGCCGGCCGGCTATCTGCAGTTCCTGCGCGCCCTGGCAGTCATCTATGTGCTGGCCTGCGTGATCTATTATTTCCGGGGCTTCATCCATGCCAACTTCACCAAACTCGGCATTGCCGCGCTGATCCTCTATCCGATCCTGGTGGTGGCTATCCTGTCGCTGATGTCCTGGTCGTTCGTCGGCGGGCTGCAAGGTTCGCTGAAATGGGTCGACAATTTCGGCATCCAGATCCTGATCTATGTGATGCTGGCCTGGGGCCTGAACATCGTCGTCGGCCTCGCCGGCCTGCTCGACCTCGGTTATGTCGCCTTCTACGCGGTCGGCGCCTATGCCTATGCGCTGCTCGGCACGCAGTACGGCCTGTCGTTCTGGATTCTTTTGCCGGCCGCCGGCGCCATGGCCGCCTTCTGGGGCGTGCTGCTCGGTTTTCCGGTGTTGCGCCTGCGCGGCGACTATCTGGCGATCGTCACCTTGGCTTTCGGTGAGATCATCCGCCTGGTGCTGATCAACTGGCGCGAGGTCACCAACGGTTCGGCCGGTATTTCCGGCATTCCGAAGGTCACCTTCTTCGGCCTGATGACCTTCAACGTGTCGGACCCCAATTACATCGCCAAGGTGCTGCATCTCGCGACATCGAGCGCCTACTACAAGATCTTCCTCTATTACCTGATCCTGGCGCTGGCGCTGCTGACAGCCTTCGTCACCATCCGGCTGCGGCGCATGCCGGTCGGCCGTGCCTGGGAAGCGTTGCGGGAGGACGAGATCGCCTGCCGCTCGCTCGGCATCAACACCACCACTACGAAGCTTACAGCCTTTGCCACGGGTGCGATGTTCGGCGGCTTCGCCGGCGCGTTCTTCGCCGCACGGCAGGGCTTCGTCAGCCCGGAATCCTTCGTCTTCCTGGAATCGGCCATCATCCTGGCCATCGTCGTTCTCGGTGGCATGGGCTCGCTGGTCGGCATCGCGGTCGCCGCAATGGTGATGATCGGCGGTACCGAGGCGTTGCGCGAACTCGACTTCCTCAAGCAGGTCTTCGGACCGGACTTCACACCGGAACTCTACCGCATGCTTCTGTTCGGCATGGCCATGGTCATTGTCATGCTGTGGAAGCCGCGCGGCTTCGTCGGCAGTCGTGAACCAACCGCCTTCCTCAAGGAGCGAAAGGCTGTCTCAAGCTCCTTCACCAAGGAAGGACACGGCTGATGAATGCGAACCCTGTTCAGAAGGCCAATTCCGGCGTGAACGACGCTATCCTGCAGGTCGATCATCTGTCGATGAAGTTCGGCGGCCTGGTGGCCATCGGCGATCTGTCTTTCGCCGCCAAGCGCGGCGAGATCACCGCGCTGATCGGCCCCAACGGCGCCGGCAAGACCACGGTGTTCAACTGCATCACCGGCTTTTACAAGCCCTCGGAAGGCATGATCACGCTCAACCGGAACGATGGTTCGACCTTCCTGCTCGAGCGGCTGCCCAACCATGAGATCCCGGCGCGCGCCAAGGTGGCGCGCACCTTCCAGAACATCCGCCTGTTCTCCGGCATGACCCTGCTGGAGAACCTGCTGGTCGCCCAGCACAACAAACTGATGAAGGCATCGGGCTACACGGTGCTTGGCCTGTTCGGCTTCAGCGGCTATCGCAAGGCCTCGGCCGAATCGGTGGAGCTCGCCAAGCATTGGCTGGAAAAGGCCGATCTTGTCGACCGTGCCGACGACCCGGCCGGCGACCTGCCCTATGGCGCGCAGCGCCGTCTCGAGATCGCTCGCGCCATGTGCACGGGACCCGAGCTTCTGTGCCTCGATGAACCGGCGGCCGGCCTCAATCCGAAGGAATCGGCGGCGCTCAACGAGCTGCTGATCGACATCAAGAACACATCCGGCACCTCGATCCTGTTGATCGAGCACGACATGTCGGTGGTCATGCAAATCTCCGACCATGTCGTGGTGCTGGAGTATGGCCGCAAGATTTCCGACGGCAGTCCGCAGTCGGTACGCACAGATCCCCGCGTCATCGCCGCCTATCTCGGCGTCGACGACGAGGAAGTCGAAGCCGTCCTCACCGAAGTCGGCGACGAAGATGTCATCGAACAGCTCGATACAGGGCCGGATGCCGCGCATGGTCCGGGAACATCGTCGTCCTATCTCGCCGGGCCGGTGACCGACACGGTCGGCCATAGTTCGGGCGAGCGGGTTACGGTGGCCAAGGGAGCGTCAAAGGCCGGTCAGGTCGACGCCCGGTCGCTCGCCGCGGCAAACAAGGCAGCCTCGCTGGCAGCCGTGCCGGCGACGAAGGCAAAGCCTGCACCGAAAGCGGCGTCAAAGGCGGCAACCGGCACGGCGGCGAAGTCGACCGCGTCGGCCAAGCCGGCAGTCAAGGCCACGGCGAAGGCTGGAGAGATCTCCAATCGGCTGGCGGCGCCTCGCGGCGGCAAGGCCGATAATTTGACCCGCATCAAGGGCATCGGTACGGTCAACGAGAAGAAGCTCAACGATCACGGCATCTTCCACTTCGACCAGATCGGCGCCTGGAAAAAGGCCGACGTCGAGGCCGCCGAAGCCTATCTCGCCTTTGACGGACGTATCGCGCGCGAGGAATGGGTCAAACAGGCCAGGTTGCTCGGCCAAGGCAAGGACACGGAATTCTCGCGCCGCGTCGATGCGGGCAAGGTGGCGACAAGCCATGCTTCCGCAAAGACTGCAAAGGCAGCCTCCGGAAAGACCGCGAGCAAGACCGCTGCCAAGCCCGTGGCGGGCAAGCGCGGAGGGGGCAAGTGATGGCCGCGACAACGCTGCTCGATATCAAGGGCGTGCAGACTTACTACGGCAACATCCGAGCCTTGAACGGCGTCGATGTCACTGTGAAGGAAGGTGAGATCGTGGCGCTGATCGGTGCCAATGGCGCCGGCAAGTCGACGCTGATGATGACCATTTTCGGCGCGCCGCGGGCTCGCGCCGGCACCATCACCTTTGCCGGCACCGACATAACCCAGATGCCGACGCACGAGATCGCGCGCATGCGCATTGCCCAGTCGCCCGAGGGCCGGCGGATCTTTCCGCGCATGACGGTGATGGAAAACCTGCAGATGGGCGCCAGCCTCGACAACCTCAAGCATTATGACGAGGACGTCGAGAAGGTGTTCACGCTGTTCCCGCGTTTGAAAGAGCGCATCACCCAGCGCGGCGGCACGCTGTCGGGCGGTGAGCAGCAGATGCTGTCGATCGGACGCGCGCTGATGGCACGACCGAAGCTGCTTTTGCTCGACGAGCCGTCGCTGGGTCTCGCGCCGCTGATCGTCAAGCAGATCTTCGACGCCATCCGCGAACTGAACCGCACCCAGGGGCTGACCGTGTTCCTGGTCGAGCAGAACGCCTTCGGCGCGCTCAAGCTCGCCACGCGCGGCTACGTCATGGTCAACGGCAATGTGACGATGAGCGGCACCGGCAAGGAGCTGCTCGCCAATCCGGAAGTGCGCGCCGCCTATCTCGAAGGCGGACACCACTGAGTTCGGAGCGGAATGCGTGCATTCGCCATTCCGCTCCAGATTGTTTGTTTGTCGCATGATCTTGTCCGGAAAGTCCGCAACTTTTCGGGATCATGCTAAGGAGACTTCACCATGCAGGGCATTCTTTACGAGGAACCCTCGATCTGGCAGTTCTTCTTCGTCACCTGTCTGCTCGGCGGCTGGGCGGCGTGGATGACCGGCAAGGCCAGTGCTCAGACGTGGCGCAGCTTCATCCAGCTGTTCGCCTATATGCTGGGCCTCGGCATCGCGATCCGCTTCATCCATCACGCGCTGTTCGGCGGCACCATGTTCTCGCTGCACTATTATGTCGTCGACACCATCGTGCTGATGATCCTCGGCTTCGTCGGCTATCAATACACGCGCACCAACCAGATGGTGACACAGTATAATTGGCTCTACGAAAGAGCTTCACTCTTGAGCTGGAAACCGAAAGGCTGACGTTCATCATTAACGCCGTCTCGAAATTGAATCGGCGTGACAAGTGCCTGAAAATCGGCAAACTATGCTTTCTGCGATAAGGGTGGGCATCGCATGAAAGCTTCATCCACGCCCACTCCGTAAATGGGAGCGTTTAAATGAAAAAGTCACTTTTGTCCGCCGTCGCCCTGACCGCGCTGGTCGCGTTCGGCGGCAACGCGTGGGCTGACGTCATGTTCGGCGTCGCCGGTCCGATCACCGGTCCGAACGCCGCCTTCGGCGCACAGCTTCAGAAGGGTGCGGAAGCGGCCGTCGCCGACATCAATGCCAAGGGCGGCATCAACGGCGAGCAGATCAAGCTCGAAGTCGGCGACGACGTCTCCGATCCGAAGCAGGGCATCTCGGTTGCGAACAAGTTCGTCGGCGACGGCGTCAAGTTCGTGGTCGGCCACTTCAACTCGGGCGTTTCGATTCCGGCTTCGGAAGTCTATGCGGAAAACGGCATTGTCGAAGTGACGCCGGCCGCGACCAACCCGCAGTTCACCGAGCGCGGCCTGTGGAATGTGTTCCGCACCTGCGGACGCGATGACCAGCAGGGTAGCATTGCCGGTGCTTATCTCGCCGCGAACTTCAAGGACGCCAAGATCGCCGTCATCCACGACAAGACCACCTATGGCCAGGGTCTTGCCGACGAAACCAAGAAGGCAATGAATGCCAAGGGCCTGACGGAAGTCATGTATGAAGGCATCAATGTCGGCGACAAGGACTTCTCGGCGCTGATCGCCAAGATGAAGGAAGCCGGCGTTTCGATCATCTACTGGGGCGGCCTGCACACCGAAGCAGGCCTGATCATCCGCCAGGCGGCCGACCAGGGCCTCAAGGCGACACTGATTTCCGGCGACGGCATCGTGTCGAACGAACTGGCTTCGATCGCGGGCGACGCTGTTGCAGGCACGCTCAACACGTTCGGTCCGGATCCGCGCCTGATCCCCGCCAACAAGGAACTCGTCGAGAAGTTCCGCGCGCAGGGTTTCGAACCGGAAGCCTATACGCTCTACTCCTACGCCGCAGTACAGGCTATCGCCGAGGCAGCGACCGCTGCCAAGTCGAACGACCCGCAGGCAGTTGCCAAGGCGCTGCATGAAAACGGCCCGTTCAAGACCGTGCTCGGCGATCTGTCCTATGACGCCAAGGGCGACCCGACGCTGCCCGGCTACGTGATGTACGAATGGAAGAAGGGCGACGACGGCAAGTACACCTACATCCAGAAGATGTAAGACTCGTCAGTCTCCAGACCGTTTGCGGATGCCCGGCGCCTCGCGCCGGGCATTTTCTTTTGCCATTCAGGGGGCGACCGATGGAGCCGGGTCCCTTAGCCGGGAATGATCGTGCGTCACGGCAGAGCCGGCGCTTTTTCTGGCTGTTTGGATGAATGCGATGGCCTCTGGCGCAATGATTCCATTTCAATCGGTTTAAATGCGCGTCAAATTTGTTTGCACTGCAGCATTTTCACGCTAATCATTGCGCCGATTTCTCTTCCTTCCGTTGCTGGAGCCCAGTCCTTGGCCATCACGAAGATCCTCGTCGCCAACCGGTCCGAAATCGCCATTCGCGTCTTTCGCGCGGCCAACGAACTCGGCCTCAAAACCGTGGCGATCTGGGCCGAAGAAGACAAATACTCCCTGCATCGCTTCAAGGCCGACGAGAGCTACCAGGTCGGGCGCGGACCGCATCTGACCCGGGACATGGGGCCGATCGAAAGCTATCTGTCGATCGAGGAGGTGATCCGCGTCGCCAGGCTGTCGGGTGCCGATGCTATCCATCCCGGCTACGGATTGTTGTCGGAAAGTCCCGAATTCGCCGACGCCTGTGCCGAAGCCGGCATTACCTTCATCGGGCCGAAGCCGGACACAATGCGGCGGCTCGGCAACAAGGTCGCGGCGCGCAATCTCGCCATCGAGGTCGGGGTGCCGGTGATCCCCGCCACCGATCCGTTGCCGGATGACATGGAGGCGGTCAAGAAACTGGCCAAGGGAATCGGCTATCCCGTGATGCTGAAGGCATCATGGGGTGGCGGCGGCCGCGGCATGCGCGCCATCCGCGCCGAAGCCGACCTTGCCCGTGAAGTCACCGAAGGCAAGCGTGAGGCGAAAGCCGCCTTCGGCAAGGACGAGGTCTATCTCGAAAAGCTGATCGAACGCGCGCGCCATGTCGAGGTGCAGGTGCTGGGCGACACCCATGGCAATGCGGTGCACCTGTTCGAGCGCGACTGTTCGATCCAGCGCCGCAACCAGAAGGTCGTCGAGCGGGCGCCGGCGCCCTATCTCGAAATGTCGCAGCGCGAGGAGCTTTGCGGCCATGCGCTGAAGATCGCCCGCGAGACCAGTTATATCGGCGCCGGCACGGTCGAGTTCCTGCAGGATGCCGACACCGGCAAATTCTATTTCATCGAGGTCAACCCGCGCATCCAGGTCGAGCACACCGTCACCGAGCAGGTGACCGGCATCGATATCGTCAAGGCGCAGATCCATATCCTCGACGGCTTTGCCATCGGCACACCGGAATCAGGCGTGCCGGCGCAGAAGGACATAAGGCTGAACGGCCACGCGCTGCAGTGCCGCATCACCACGGAAGACCCCGAGCACAATTTCATCCCCGATTACGGACGCATTACCGCCTATCGCGGCGCAACAGGCTTCGGCATCCGCCTCGATGGCGGCACCGCCTATTCGGGCGCTGTCATCACCCGCTTCTACGATCCGCTGCTGGAGAAGGTGACGGCGTGGGCGCCGACGCCGGCCGAGACGATCGCCCGCATGAACCGGGCGCTGCGCGAGTTCCGCATCCGCGGCGTCGCCACCAATCTGACCTTCCTCGAAGCGATCATCAACCATCCGAGCTTCGCCGACAATTCCTACACGACCAAGTTCATCGACACGACGCCGGAACTGTTCCAGCAGGTCAAGCGTCAGGACCGCGCCACCAAGCTCATCAACTATCTCGCCGACGTCAGCGTCAACGGCCATCCCGAGACGCGCGGCCGGCCGCAGCCGAAGGCCGATGCGGCCGCACCCGTGGTGCCTTACCTCAACGGCAATGTGCCCGGCGGCAGCAAGCAGAAGCTGGATGTGCTCGGGCCGGAGAAGTTCGCCGCCTGGATGCGCGATCAGAGGCAAGTCCTGGTCACCGACACGACGATGCGCGATGGCCACCAGTCGTTGCTCGCCACCCGTGTGCGAACGCATGACATTGCCGGCATCGCCGGTACCTATGCGCGTGCCTTGCCGCAGCTTCTATCGCTGGAATGCTGGGGCGGCGCCACCTTCGACGTCGCCATGCGCTTCCTCACCGAGGATCCGTGGGAGCGGCTGTCGCTGGTGCGCGAGGCGGCGCCCAATCTGCTGTTGCAGATGCTGCTGCGCGGCGCCAATGGCGTCGGCTACACCAACTATCCCGACAATGTCGTGCAGCATTTCGTCAAGCAGGCAGCAAGCGGTGGCATCGACCTGTTCCGGGTCTTCGATTGCCTGAACTGGGTCGACAACATGCGCGTCGCCATGGATGCGGTCGGCGCCGAGGGTAAGCTGATCGAAGCGGCGATCTGCTATACCGGCGACATCCTCGATCCGGCGCGGGCGAAATACGACCTCAAATACTATGTCGGCCTAGCCAGGGAATTGCAGGCGGCCGGCGCCCACATCATTGCCGTCAAGGACATGGCCGGACTGCTGAAGCCGGCGGCGGCACGCGTGCTGTTCAAGGCGCTGCGCGAGGCGACCGACCTGCCGATCCATTTCCACACCCACGACACGTCGGGCCTGTCGGCGGCGACGGTGCTGGCGGCGGTGGAAAGCGGCGTCGACGCCATAGACGCGGCCATGGATGCTTTCTCCGGCAACACCTCGCAGCCATGCCTTGGCTCGCTCGTCGAGGCGCTGAAGGGCACCGAACGCGACCCCGGTCTCGACCCGCAATGGATCAGGAAAATCTCGTTCTACTGGGAAGCGGTGCGCAACCAGTACGCCGCCTTTGAAAGCGACCTCAAGGGGCCGGCCTCGGAAGTCTATCTGCACGAGATGCCGGGCGGGCAGTTCACCAATCTGAAGGAACAGGCGCGCTCGCTCGGACTGGAGACGCGCTGGCACGAGGTGGCGCAGACCTATCACGACGTCAATCTGATGTTCGGCGACATCGTCAAGGTGACGCCGTCCTCCAAGGTCGTCGGCGACATGGCATTGATGATGGTCAGCCAGGACCTGACTGTTGCCGATGTCGAAAACCCGGACAAGGATATCGCCTTCCCGGATTCCGTCGTCTCGATGCTGCGCGGCGACCTTGGCCAGTCGCCAGGCGGGTGGCCGGCGGCGCTGCAGGGGAAAGCGCTGAAGGGCGACAAGCCGATCACGGTGCGGCCCGGCTCGCTGCTCAAGCCAGCCGACCTCAAGGCCAACCGCAAGGAAATCGAGGAAAAGCTCGAGCGCAAGCTGTCGGAGTTCGAATTCGCCTCGTGGCTGATGTATCCGAAGGTGTTCACGGATTTCGCCGGCGCGCAGGAAACCTATGGGCCGGTCAGCGTCCTGCCGACGCCGACCTATTTCTACGGCATGAAGCCGGAAGACGAGATCTTCGTCGACATCGAGAAGGGCAAGACGCTGGTGGTGCGCTGCCTTGCCATCGGCGATGTCGACGAGAAGGGCATGGTCACCGTGTTCTTCGAGCTCAACGGCCAGCCGCGTCGTGTCAAGGTGCCCGACCGGGCGCATGGCGCGTCCGCCGCCAAGGCCCGCCGCAAGGCCGAACCCGGCAACGAGGCGCATGTCGGCGCGCCGATGCCAGGCGTCGTTTCGGCGCTTTCGGTGGCTGCCGGCCAGGCTGTGAAGGCCGGTGACGTGCTGCTTTCCATCGAAGCGATGAAGATGGAGACGGCGCTGCACGCCGAGCGCGACGGGACGGTCGCCGAGGTGCTGGTCAAGGCGGGCGACCAGATCGATGCCAAGGATCTGCTGATCGCTTTCAATTAGAGTTCGCAAAACGGACCGGTTGTCGGCTTCTGGCGGCAGCCCGCGTGGCTTGGTCGATAACGGCTTGACCCGCCGCCGCCGGTCGGGCATCGAACCGGCTCAAATTTTGCCGCAGTCGTCCGCGAGTCGCGGAGCCGATGCTTTTGGAGAAAAATATGGCCGACGATATCACCGATACCAGCCAGACTGTTGCCGCCGGCCAGCTGCGGGCCTTCATCGAGCGCATAGAGCGGCTCGAGGAAGAGAAGAAAACCATTTCCGACGATATCAAGGAAGTGTTCGCCGAGGCCAAGGGCACTGGGTTCGACACCAAGGCGATGCGCACGATCATCCGGCTGCGCAAGAAGGACCAGGCCGAGCGGCAGGAAGAGGAAACCATCCTCGATCTGTACAAGGCCGCGCTCGGCATGGTGTAGAGACTGTCTGGAAATTCTACTCCGGCGGTCATCTGGTGGCGTTTTCTGCGCTTCCGGTGCTCGCGTACTTTAAGTACGCTCCGCTCCGGTTCTCGAAACCACCACCATATGACTCGCCAGAGCGAATTTCGAAACAGGCTCGGGCCGAGCATGATGCCGGAGCGAGCATCGAGCCATGAGCGAATTCGACTTCGGCGCCCGCCGCGCCTCTGAATTCCGCCAGCGCGGCTTCTGGACGCTGTTCGCTGTGCGGCATCCGGAAGAAAGGGCTCTGATGGCGCGGCGCGGACCCTGGTTCTGGCAGCGCGGGCTGCCCGACTTCGCCTTGGTCCTTTCCATGTATGTCGCGCCGGCGCAGAGCCAGGTCGGCGTCTTCTTCGGTCGCAACGAGAAGTTCGGCGCCACGCAAGCCTGGTCGCGGCTGAAGCCGTTTCAGCGTGAAATCGAAGACAGGCTGAAGCTCAGGCCGGAACAGAGTTGCGAGGGCCTCGGCATCAATTCGATGTGGCGGGTGAACTGCTATGCCGAGGACAACTGGCCAGCCATGGCCGACTGGCTGGTGACCGAATGTTCGCGCTTCGAGCGTGCGGTAACCGAAGTCCTGGGGCAGGGATAGACATCCGGTGTTGCCAGAAGGTATCGGCTCCTTTTTCCGCTCACGCTGGCAAGGCCAGGTGCCGCTCGATCGGCTGTTCTGGCGCGACCTTGTCCTCGTCGGCACCGCGGTCAGCATCGCCGCATCGGTGCTGGCGCTCGTCTTGCTCGGATTGAAGTTGCCGCTCGGGCTTGTGCTGGCAGTGCATTTCGCGTCGGTGCCCTACAGCCTGTTCCTGACCTTGGCGGTGTGGCGGACCACCGAAAAGATTCCCGGGGCCAAGGCCTGGATGATGACGCTTGGCGCCACGCTGTGGCTGGTGGCGATGATCGTGGTCTGATCGTCTGCCCAGAGGGGGGCGACGGATATTTAAACGAAAAGGGCGACAGATGCCGCCCTTTCATAGTGTCGAACCCCGGATGGCTCAGGCCGAGGGCTCGAATTTCAGCGCCACGCCGTTGATGCAATAGCGCAGGCCGGTCGGCGGCGGGCCGTCCTCGAAGACATGGCCGAGATGGCTGCCGCAGCGGGCGCAATGGCATTCGGTGCGAACCATGCCGTAGCTGCGGTCGACGGTGTTTTCGACCGAGCCCGGCACCGGGTCGTTGAAGCTCGGCCAGCCGGTGCCGCTCTCGAACTTCAGCTTGGATTCGAACAAAGGCTGGTCGCAGCCGGCGCAGGAAAAGGTGCCGGCGCGCTTCTCGTAGAGCAAAGCGCAGCTTCCCGGCCGCTCGGTGCCGTGACCGCGCATGACGGCATACTGCTCCGGCGTCAGCCGGGCGCGCCATTCGGCGTCGGTGCGGGTTACAGGGTAGGTGTGGGTGTCCATGTGATCTCCTCAGCCTTGCCGGCTCGCTCCTACAGCGCCGCGCGTCCATCGGACGCGCAAGGGACGCTATAGCACTTTGGTTTTGCGCATGATCCTTTCCGAACCGGAGGTTCGGGGTCATGCGCGGATTGCAACCTCATATTCGCACCAAGATAGGCATTTGTTACGGCATTTTCCCGCATTTTCGATTGGGTTCTCATGCGATCGCCGCCAGAGAGCGATTGACCGAGCCAGCCAACGCCGCTTTTGCGCCCCCGATGATGTTCTGGTTCCACCACGCGCCGTAGATATGGTCGAACGCGAATGGCTCCAGCGCCGCCGCGATGCGGCGCACGGCCGCTGCATTGAGCGGAATGTAGTTCGGATAGCTGTACATGAAGCTGACATGGCGGCGCGTCGGCGTCACCTGCAGGATATCGCCGGCCAGCAAGACGTCGCCGCCATCGCGTTTCCAGTGCAGCACCTGACCGCCGGCAAAGTGGCCACCGCAGCGGATGAGCGTCAGCGAAGGGTTTATGGCCAGCGTCTCGCCTTCCCAGCTGACGATCGCCTTGTGCGGTTGCATGATCCATTGGCGGTCATCGGCATGGAGATAAATCGGCACACCGCCAAACGCCTCGCTCCAACAGACCATCACCGAATAATAATGGCAGTGCGAGATGGCGATCGCCTCCAGGCCGCCGCGGCGGTTGATCTCGGCCACCGCCTCGTCGCTGACCATCGAAACGCAGTCCCACAGCACGTTGCCGTGTGGCGTCTGTGCCAGCAGCGCCCGCTGGCCGATGGCGAAGCGCGGCTCGATGCCGAAGGCGAGAACGCCGGCATCATCCTTCATCACAAGCCGATGCCCTTCAGCAAGTTCCTCCGGCGTGATCCACGCCTGCCCTTCCCAGCGCACATATTGGCGCTCGTCCTCGCAGATCGGGCAATGTCTTGGCGGCGTCTCTGTCGCCGCGAACTGGACGCCGCATTGCAGGCAGAGGAAGCAGATCATCGGATCTCCTGTCGGTCTTTCAGTGCTTTCTTGAAAGCTGCCTGGTCGCGCCTTCAAGCCCGGCCAAAGTCAGCGGGAACATGCGGCCGCCGAAGATGTCGCGGATCATCGCAATCGAATGGGTGTAGCCCCAGTTCTTGGGGTCTTCGGGGTTCAGCCATACCGCGTTCGGCCATTGCTGCAGCAGACGGCCGAGCCAGACGCTGCCTGCCTCCGGATTCCAGTGCTCGACCGAACCGCCGGGGTGAGCGATCTCGTAAGGGCTCATCGAGGCGTCACCGACGACGATCACCTTGTAGTCCGGGCCATATTTGTGGAGGAGGTCGAAGGTCGGAATCACCTCGGCATGCCTGCGGCGATTATCCTTCCACACACCCTCATAGAGGCAGTTGTGGAAGTAAAAATATTCGAGCTGGCGGAATTCGGCGCGGGCGGCCGAGAACAGCTCCTCGACGCTCTTGATGTGGTCGTCCATCGAGCCGCCGACATCGAAGAACATCAAAAGCTTCACCGCGTTGCGGCGTTCGGGCCGCGTCTGCACGTCGAGATAGCCATGTTCGGCGGTGGCGTGGATGGTGCCGGGCAGGTCGAATTCCTCCTCGGCGCCTTCGCGCACCCAGCGACGCAGCCGCTTCAGCGCGATCTTGATGTTGCGGGTGCCGAGTTCGACGGCATCATCGAAATTCCTGAACTCACGTCTGTCCCACACCTTCACCGCGCGGCGGTTGCGGCTTTCATGCTGGCCGATACGCACACCTTCGGGATTGTAGCCATAGGCACCGAAGGGCGAGGTGCCGCCGGTGCCGATCCATTTCGAGCCGCCCTGGTGGCGGCCTTTTTGCTCGTCCAGCCGCTGCTTCAAGGTCTCCATCAATTTCTCGAAACCGCCCAGCGCCTTGACCAGTTTTTTCTCTTCGTCGGTCAGGTGCTTTTCGGCGATGCGGCGCAACCATTCCTCGGGAATGTCAGCGACATCGACGGCATCCGGCCCGCCCAGCGCTTCGATGCCCTTGAAGACATGCGCAAACACCTGGTCGAAGCGGTCGATATGGCGCTCGTCCTTCACCAGCGCCGCACGGGCGAGGTAATAAAAACCTTCGACATCATAGTCGACCAGCCCGGCTTCCAGCCCCTCGAGTAGCGACAGATATTCCCGCAGCGAAACGGGAACGCGCGCTGCCTTCAGTTCGAGGAAGAAGGGGATGAACATTGTCTATCTACAGCAGATCATATTCGATGAAGCCGGTGCGGCGCGCGACATGATCGTAGAGTTTGCGCGCGGTGGTGTTGGTCTCGTGTGTCATCCAGTAGACGTTCTTGACGCCGACTTTTTCGGCTTCCTGTTTCACTGCCTCGATCAGCGCAGCACCAATGCCCTTGCCGCGCACGTCAGGGTCGGCGAACAGATCCTGCAGATAGCAGTTGTTTTTTTCCGACCAGGCTGAGCGGTGGTAGAGATAATGGGTGAGCCCAACCGCCTTGCCGTCCAGCGTGGCGATGAAGCCTTTCGGCTCGAACTCACCCTCGGTGAACAGCCGCTTCCAGGTGATGGCGTAGACCTCTTCCGGCAGCTTCGTCTCATAGAAGGTGAGGTAGTCGGTCCACAGCCGCCGCCAATCGGCGTGGTCGGACTGCGCGAGCGGGCGGACGATAATCTCAGCCATGTCATCTCCTCTTAAGGTTTGGCCGAAGCTGCCTGCCTGTTCGGCTGCCGGCAACGGTCCACAGAAGGGAAAGCGCTGCTGCTACCTATTGCTGCCTTCGTGCCATGAACGCCAGCCGCTCGAACAAATGCACGTCCTGCTCGTTCTTCAGCAATGCGCCATGCAACTTGGGCAGGGCGTTCTTCGGATCGGCGCGCAGATCTTCCGGCGCGATGTCGTCGGCGACCAGCAGCCTTATCCAGTCGAGCGCCTCGGAGGTCGACGGCTTCTTCTTCAAGCCGGGCACGTCGCGGATTTCGTAGAACTGGGTCAGCGCCGCGCGCACCAGGTTCTGCTTGATGCCGGGATAGTGGACATCGACGGTTCTGTGCAGCGTGTCGACGTCGGGAAAGCGGATGTAGTGGAAGAAGCAGCGGCGCAGGAACGCGTCCGGCAACTCCTTCTCGTTGTTGGAGGTGATGATGACGATCGGCCTGACGGCGGCGCGGATGGTTTCGCCGGTCTCGTAGACGAAGAACTCCATCCGATCGAGTTCCTGCAGGAGGTCGTTGGGGAATTCGATGTCGGCCTTGTCGATCTCGTCGATCAAAAGCACGACCTTCCTGCCGGCGGCGAACGCCTCCCAGAGTTTGCCGCGTTTGATGTAGTTCCTGATGTCGTTGAAGCGCTCGTCGCCAAGCTGGCTGTCGCGCAGGCGCGAGACGGCGTCATATTCGTAAAGGCCCTGCTGCGCCCTGGTGGTCGACTTGACGTGCCATTCGATGAGGTCGAGGCCAAGTGCAGCAGCCACCTGGCGGGCCAGTTCCGTCTTGCCGGTGCCTGGCTCGCCCTTGACCAGCAAGGGCCGCTCCAGCGCGATCGCCGCGTTGACGGCCACCATCAGATCCTTGTCGGCGACATAGGCCGCCGTGCCTTCGAAACGCATTCTTGCTCCTCGGTTCGTCATGGCAACCGTAAGGACGCGGCTCACCCTGTGCAAGGGTGCGCCGGCCGCGACGAATGGGCTTGAACCCTGATGGAAACATATGCCCGTCTCACTGGCGCTTAGCCGGCCGGCAGTCTATATTGGGCGGGACGGTCTGTGCTTCCCGGCAGGAGAACATTTTCCCCGGGGCCTTAACGATCCTTAGGGAGCTGTCCCTGGGAAGACCCGTGGGTTTTCTCACACGGCGCCCACCTACTTTGTAGGTTCCCGGGATCGCTCTCTCCACCGGTTGTGTGGATCGTCACTTATTGCCACGCGTCCCGCATTTCGGTGGATGATTGCGGTGGAAAACGTCGCTCCCAAAACTCCATCCAGATCTGACCTTTTCTACCCTGGCTGCATGACCTCTCTCAAAGACCTGAAAAAGCAGCTTCGCCGCGAGGCCCTCGGACGCCGCGATGCGCTCGATGAATTCTGGCGGGTGGAGGTCGCGCTTGAAATGGCAGAGACGGCACGCGATCATCTCCATGTCGAGCCAGGCCAGATCGTTTCCGGCTTCTGGCCGATGCGTTCCGAAGTCGACGTTCGGCCGTTGATGTTTGTCTTGCGTGAAAAGGGCGCGCGGCTTTGCCTGCCGGCCATTCTCGACAAGACCACCATTGTCTTTCGCGAACTGGTGCGCGGCGCGCCGATGGTCGAGATGGGTTTCGGCACGGTCGGCCCTCACGAGGAAGCCGAGGTGCTCGACCCCTCTGTGATGCTGGTGCCGCTCGCCGCTTTCGATGCGCGCGGCCATCGCATCGGCTATGGTGCCGGCTATTACGACCGCGCCATCGCCAAGCTGATCGACAAGGGACAGCCGCCGCGGCTGGTCGGCATCGCCTTCGACTGCCAGGAGGTGGCAATGGTGCCGGATGAGGAACATGACGTCGTCATTCCGGAAATACTGACCGAGAGCGGGTTGCGCCGCTTCGCGCCAAAATTGTAGATAAGTACAAGGGACGCATGATCTTCACTGGCGTCATGCAGCTTTCGCTGACCTTCGGTGCGGGATCATATGAGACTTCTCTTCCTCGGTGACATGGTTGGAAAGACAGGACGGACGGCGGTGTGGGAACAACTGCCCGGCCTGATCTCCGACTTCAAACTCGATTTCGTCATCGTCAATGGCGAGAACGCCGCGGGGGGCTTCGGCATCACCGAAGATATTTTTCGCGAGACGATCGCCGCCGGTGCCGATGTCGTCACCACCGGCAACCATGTCTGGGACCAGCGCGACGCGCTCGCCTTCGCGCCGCGTGAAGAGCGCTTCCTGCGTCCCTCCAACTTTCCCAAGGGCACGCCCGGGCGCGGCTCCGGTGTCTATATCGCCAGGAGCGGCGCGCGCGTGCTGGTCGCCAACATCATGGGCCGGGTGTTCATGCATCCCGAGCTCGACGATCCGTTCCAGGCCGGCGAACGCGAGCTTGCCGCCTGTCCGCTCGGCGAGCAGGCGGATGCCGTGATTATCGACTTCCACGCCGAGGCGACCTCGGAAAAGATGTGCTTCGCGCATTTCGTCGACGGCCGCGCCAGCCTCGTCGTCGGCACCCACACCCACCAGCCGACCGGCGATCACCAGGTCCTCAACGGCGGCACCGGTTATATGTCCGACGCCGGCATGTGCGGGGACTACGATTCCTCGCTCGGCATGGACAAGGAGGAGCCGCTCAACCGGTTCCTGTCGAAGGTGCCGAAAGGCCGCTTCGAGGCGGCGACCGGACCGGCGACCTTGTGCGGCGTTGGCGTCGATATTTCCGACCGCACAGGGCTGACCGAGCGGATCGCGCCGTTTCGTCGCGGGCCACGGCTGGAAGAAACCGCACCGTCCTTCTGGTCCTGACATTGATATAGGCACGCTTAGTACCTAACTGCCGGCGACACTGCTCTAGATCGTTAAAAGAGGGGACGACCTCCATGCAGCTCATCGAATTCCTGGCGCCGCATTTCCAATTCGTGTCCGACCCGACCGCCTGGGTCGCGCTGCTGACGCTGATTGTGCTCGAGGTCGTGCTCGGCATCGACAACCTGATCTTCATCTCGATCCTGACCAACAAGCTGCCGGAAGCACAACGGGCCCGTGCCCGCCGGCTCGGCATCTCGGCGGCGCTGATCATGCGGCTGGTGCTGCTGGCCACCATTTCGATCATCGTCCAGCTGACCACGCCGGTGTTCACGGCCTTCGGCCACGGTTTTTCCTGGCGCGACCTGATCCTGATCGCCGGCGGCCTGTTCCTGGTCTGGAAGGCGACCAAGGAGATCCATCACACGGTCGATCCCGACGACCACAAGGATACGATGATGGGCGAGACGCTGCAGATCAGCCTTGCCGGCGCGATCTTCCAGATATTGCTGCTCGACCTGGTCTTCTCGATCGATTCAATCATAACCGCCGTCGGCATGACCGACGAGATCGCCATCATGTACATCGCCGTGATCGTGGCGGTGAGCGTGATGATGCTGGCGGCCGGGCCGCTGGCCAACTTCATCGCCAAGAACCCGAGCATTGTCATGCTGGCGCTGGGCTTCCTTCTGATGATCGGCATGACGCTTATCGCAGACGGCATGGGTTACCATGTGCCCAAGGGCTACATCTATGCGGCGATGGGCTTTTCGGCATTGGTCGAGGGGCTCAACATGCTGGCGCGGCGACGTAAGAAGTCGGGCGGCGGGCATTAGGCAGACCCTGAATACCTAATGTCCTGGCACGCCCTTCGGGTGACGGTCGCCGATCAGGCCGAGCGTCAGGCCCTGTTCCAGCCACGCCTTGGCGCCGGCCAGTACCAGCGTGAAGCCGCCGGTTGAGCCGACGGCCTCTTTCACCTGCTCGTCGCCATTGCCGGCAAAGCCGAAATTGCGAACCTCGAGAAAAGTCGTCTCGTCGGGCATTTCGGTGAAGGTCCAGACCACCGTGGTCGGCGGATCGCTCCATTGCATGACGATCTTTTCGTTCGCGACGATCTCGCTGACGTCGACCGTCGTCGACACGCCGTACATGCGCCATTCCCAGCGGATCTGCTTGCCGCTGTCCAGCCGGCCGCTGCCATGAGTGAACCAGAATTTCGTTGTAATGGCGGGGTCGACGATGGCCTCGAACACCTCGGCGACAGGCCGCCGGATCAGCATGCCGGCTTCGGCGGTCGGTTTTTCTGGATGTCCATCGGATGCTCCTTTCGTGGCTTGGCGCTCACCAGGCGTCCGGTTCGCGCAGCATGTGGATGATATTGGCGGGGTTGGTGATCCAGCCGCCGCGGAAGCCCTCGCCCAGGGGCTCGATGGCATCGCAACGCACAACGCCAGCCTTGGCTAAATGATCCGCAGCCATGGGGAAATCCTTGGTGAACAGCTCCAGCCACACCTCGGCCTGACTCATCATTGGCGCCTCATCGATCCACAGACGGTTGGGGCCAAGCTCGAAGCCGATGGCCGGCGCCTTGTCCGTGAAAGGCTTCAGGCCGACGACGTCGCGGTAGAAGGCGATCGTCGCCTCGTACTGGTGCGGCGGCACCTTCATGGCGATGTTGATGCCGCCGGTGATTTTCGTGGTCATTGCTGGCTCCGTTGTCGTGTTCGGCTGTTGGTGGTCGCCCTTGCCCAGACCAGTCATGCGAGATTGATCTGCCAGGAGACCCCGAACCTGTCGTTGAGCCATGCGAAACGGCGGCTGAAGCCGTAATTGTCGGGCGGCATCAGAAACCCGCCGTCCTTTGCCAGTGTCTCGACAATTCGGTTCAGTTCGTCCTCAGAGGAACAGTCCACATAGAGCGAGACCGACGGCGTGAACGTGAAGGCGTGGTGCACGGGGCTGTTGAAGACCATGACTTCCAGGCCAGCGATCGACACGCGCGCCAGCTTGACCGTTCCGTCCGGGCCATCTTCGCCGGGGCCGTAATTTGTGACGTCAAGGACGCCGCTGCCGGGAATGGTCTCGCAATAGAGCGTCATTGCCTCTTCGGCCTTGCCCTCGAACATCAGGAATGGCGTTACTTTCTTCATCGCGGATCTCCATCCTCCCCATGGTGGCTCAGATATTGGTCTCGTTGGCGGGTTCGCCCTTCATCTCGCTGCGGTAGTAGCCGTCGCGCAAATTGATGCCGTATTCGACATAGGCCTTCATGCAGGCCAGCATCTGCGACCAGCCCTCGCAATTGAGGTAGGACTTCTTCAGGCCGACCGCGCCTTCCTGCCAACCGCTCTCGGCGATGGTGACGAAGGTGCCGCCATCGTCGAGCGGCTCGAAATTCATCTCGATGCGGGTCTTGTAGGCGGGTTTGCCGTCGGCGTCGGTGGCATCCCAGCGCAGCACGATGCGGCTGTCCTTGACCACTTCGTCGACCTCGACCGGCACCTTGCCCCACCAGACGACGCCGGCGCCAGCTTCCAGCGGGGCGCTGGCGCCGCCGATCGTGGTGAAATAGCCGCTCAGTTTCTTCGGATTGACGACTGCGTCGAAGACGTCGGCGACCGGCTTGCCGATGCGTCCGGAAACACTGAATCCAAGTGACATATCCACAACTCCTTCCCTTGATCGGCCCAACAATATGTTATAGAAACATAACATGTCAAGCCGATCGCAAGACGACAATGTTTTCAAGGCGCTGGCGCATCCGCGCCGGCGTGAAATACTGGATCAGCTGAAGGACGCGCCGAAGACGACCGGCATGCTGTGCGAGGCCTTTCCCGACATCGATCGCTGCACCGTCATGCTGCATCTCAAGGTATTGGAGGAGGCCGACCTGATCGTTGCGCGGCGCGACGGCCGCGAGCGCTGGAACCATCTCAACTCGCTGCCGATCAAGCAGATCCACGACCGCTGGATCAGCCAGTATGCCGGACATGCGCTCAGCATCATCGACCGGCTGAAGTCGGACCTCGAGGCGTGAGCGGCCGCAGCAGGTCATGTCTTACGCCGCATGCGCGGTGCGGCTGGACGAATTGAGCCGATTTATCTATAAGCCGGCCATTCCGACAGAGAACGCCGTGCTTCCACGAGTTGCACCTGGGACGCTCTGAAATTTTGAATTCGGGCATGCGGAAGACGAGGTCAGATCGCTTCGCTTCGGGATGCTCTAGCCGAGAAGACGACACCATGGCTGGCCATTCACAGTTCAAGAACATCATGCACCGCAAGGGCCGCCAGGACGCGGTGCGGTCGAAAATGTTTTCCAAGCTGGCGCGCGAAATCACCGTCGCCGCCAAGAGCGGGACGCCCGATCCATCGATGAACCCGCGCTTGCGCCTTGCGATCCAGAACGCCAAGGCGGTGTCGATGCCGAAGGACAACATCCAGCGTGCCGTCAACAAGGCCTCGATGGGCGACGCCGAGAACTACGAAGCCGTGCGGTATGAGGGCTATGGCCCGGGCGGCGTCGCCGTCATCGTCGAAGCGCTGACCGACAACCGTAACCGTTCGGCGTCGAATGTGCGCGCCGCCTTTACCAAGGCCGGCGGAGCGCTCGGTGAAACCGGCTCGGTGTCGTTCATGTGGGACCGTGCCGGCGAGATCTACTATCCGGCCTCCGCAGGCAGTGCCGACAAGGTCATGGACGCGGCAATCGAAGCCGGCGCCGATGATGTCGAGTCGGATGAGGAAGGCCACACGATCTATTGCGCCTTCGAAAATCTCGGCGAGGTCTCGAAGGCGCTGGAAGGCGCACTCGGTGAGGCGGAATCGGTGAAGCTGATCTGGAAGCCGCAAAACAATGTTCCGGTCGACGAGGACCGGGCACAGTCGCTGATGAAGCTGGTTGCCACGCTCGAGGACGACGACGACGTGCAGAGCGTCTACGCCAACTTTGAAGTCGACGACGAGACCATGGCCAAGCTCAGCGCGGCATGAGCGGAAGCCCGGCATGAGCGAGCAGATACTCCCCGCCATCCGCATCACCTACTGCACGCAGTGCCATTGGCTGCTGCGCGCCGGCTGGATGGCTCAGGAACTGCTGTCGACCTTCGGCACCGATCTCGGCGAGGTGACATTGGTGCCCGGCACTGGGGGCATCTTCACCATCAGCTGCAATGACGTGCTGGTCTGGGACCGCAAGCGCGACGGCGGTTTTCCGGACGCGGCCAAACTGAAGCAACTGGTCCGCGACGTCATCGACCCGGATCGCGACCTCGGCCATTCCGATCGGAAGACAAAGGCATAGGGGTCGCCAGCGCTGCCGTCACTTGCGTCGCCACGCACCGACGGCGGCACCAATCGCAATACCCACGGCGACGCCCATCGGAAGCTCATCCAGAGCGGTGCCGATCGCGGCACCGACACCAACTCCGATTGCCATGCCGAAGGCCATCTTTGCGTATTGATCCTTCATCGGTCGCTCCATCCATCGTCGTCAACGCGTGGCGAACCAGAAGGATGCCAGCGCGGCTATGCCGCTGATGGCGCGGACATGGTTCCACATCACCCATTCATTGAGGTAGCGTGGCCACAGGCCTGCGCCATTGCTGCTGGCCAGATCGCCGGCGGCGAGCGCATCGTTGAGCGGGACGTTGAAGATCATCGTGACCACCACGATGCCGATGAGATAGAGCAGGCTGCCGGCAATCAGCCAGAGCGAACCCGGCTGGCTCCAGCCAATCACCGCACCGATGGCGACAAGGACGCAGACGAGCGCCGTGCCGAACAGCGCTGTCATGAACAGCGGGGTCACAGCTGTGACATTGATCGAATTCATCGCGGCAATGCCGCTTGTGGCTGGCATGCGGGCGAGGCCCGGCATGACGAAGCTGAAGAAAGCAAAGAAGACGCCGCCGACGACGCCTGAGCCGAGTGCGGCAATGAAGATGAGGGTGGGAAGAAGTTTCGCGATCATGTCATTTGCTCCATATGCCCGTTGTGTTTTCCTTTGCGTCAAAATATGAACAATCCTCACATTTGCAAAACGTGATAAACCCTCGTATTTTGTGAGTCAAGCGATCTTGATTGCATTTGGAGTCAGTCATTGGAAGACACGGCAGCCCCCGTTTCCGCACAGGAGCAGGTTGCTTCACCGCGCCGGGCGCCGAGCCAGCAGCGCAGCCGCGAGCGGGTCGAGCGCATGCTGGCCGCTGCCTCGGCGCTGATCGCCGAGCAAGGCAGCGATGCCATGCGCATGGGAGAAGTGGCGGAACGGGCCGGTGTGTCGATCGGCTCGCTCTACCAGTTCTTTCCCGACAAGCGGGCGATCGTCTGGGCGCTGGCCGAGCGCTACACCGCCGAAAGCCAAGCCTGCATCTCGGCGGCACTCGCCGGCGTCAGCGACGCCGAAGGCCTGCAGTCCGCGTTTTCAGAGTTAGTCGACATCTATTACCGGCTGTTCCTGGCCGAGCCGGTGATGCGCGACATCTGGTCGGGCACGCAGGCCGACAAGGCGCTGCGCCAACTCGAACTCGCCGACAGCCGCGCCAACGCCGAATTCCTCACCGCGGTGCTGAAACGGCTGCGGCCGGCGGTCGATCCGGCGACACTGGAAACCACGGCGTTTCTGGTCTGGCAGATGGGCGAGGCCGCCATGCGGCTGGCGATCTCGGTCGAGCGCCAGGAGGGCGACAGGCTGGTCGCCGCCTACAAGCGCATGGCGCTAAGGGAATTGCTGGCCGAGTAGCGCCGCGCCGCAACAAAAAACCCGCCACGGAGGCGGGTTTTTGATCCGTGAAAGCTCGTTGAGCTTAGATGCCGAAACCTTCGAAACGCTTCTTGAACTTCGACAGGCGGCCGCCGCGGTCGAGCAGGGTCTGCTGGCCGCCGGTCCAGGCCGGGTGGGTGGTCGGGTCGATATCGAGGTTCATCGTATCGCCTTCCTTGCCCCAGGTCGAACGGGTCGTGTATTCGGTGCCATCGGTCATGACGACCTTGATGGTGTGGTAGTCGGGATGAATAGCGCTCTTCATGGCTCGGTTCCTGGCTTGCCGGCGCTGCCGACGGGCATAAGCCTGCGTCGATGCGCCTCTTTTTAAAACTCGAAGCCGCAGCTATTGAGGAGCCACGGCTTCTAAAACGGTCGGCGAGCCTATACATCAGCCGGAATTGAATCACAAGGCCGCGGCAAGCGCATTGAGGCGTAGACCCCAAGGGCGGCTGGAGGAAACATCGGGATGGCGCAAATCACCAGCGCAGACGAGCGCCGGCGTTCGCTCAAGCCGCTCCGGCGCCTGTTCCCGTACATCACGCACTATCGCACACTGGTCGTCGGCGCCATCATCTCGCTGGTCATCGCGGCGGCAACCACGCTGGCGCTGCCGCTGGCGGTGCGACGCATGATCGATCATGGCTTCTCGTCGGCCAGCACCACCTTCATCGCCGAATATTTCGCAGCGCTGGTGGCGATGGCCGCCCTGCTGGCGGCGGCATCGGCCGGCCGCTACTATTTCGTCATCACGCTGGGCGAGCGCGTCGTCGCCGATATCCGGCGCGATGTGTTTGCCCATGTGACGACGCTGTCGCCTGCCTTTTTCGACACCGCCCAGTCGGGCGAGATCGTGTCGCGGCTTGCCGCCGACACGACGCAGGTCAAGTCGGCGGTCGGAGCGACGGCCTCGGTGGCGCTGCGCAACGTAATCCTTGGTCTTGGCGCGGTGGGGATGATGGTCATCACCAGTCCGAAACTGTCGGGCCTGGTCATCGCAGCGATACCCGTCATCGTGCTGCCGCTGGTCGCTTTCGGCCGTTCGGTGCGGCGCAAATCACGCCAGGCGCAGGATACGCTGGCCGATGCCACCGCCTATGCCAGCGAGCAGATCGGCGCGGTGCGCACGCTGCAGGCCTTCACCAATGAAAAGCTGGTCACCGGGCATTTCTCGGCCGCGGTGGAAGCCGCCTTCGAAGCAGCGCGCTCCTCGATCTTCGCGCGCTCCTTCCTTACCTTCTTCGCCATTTTCACCATCTTCTCGTCCGTCGTGGCGGTGCTGTGGTTCGGCTCGCGCGACGTGCTCGAAGGCTCGATATCGCCGGGTACGCTCGGCCAGTTCCTGCTCTATTCGGTGTTCGCCGCCGGCGCGCTGGGCGCACTCTCGGAAGTGTGGGGCGAGCTTGCGCAAGCGGCGGGTGCCGCCGAACGGCTGACCGAGATCCTGGCCGAGAAGCCGGCGATCCAGGCTCCCGCCGATCCGAAGCCGCTGCCGGCCGTCGCCAAGGGCGCGATCGTCTTCGACAATGTCTCCTTCTCCTACCCGGCAAGGCCCGACCGCGCCGCCGTGCACGGCTTGAGCTTTCAGGTCATGCCGGGCGAGACGGTGGCGATCGTCGGGCCGTCAGGGGCCGGCAAGAGCACGGTGTTTTCACTGATCCTGCGCTTCTACGATCCCGAAACAGGCAAGATCCTGATCGACGGTGTCGACGTGCGCGAGGCCGATCCCGTTTCGGTCCGCCAGCGCATCGCGATCGTGCCGCAGGACGTCACCATTTTCGCGGCAAGCGCGCGTGACAATATCGGTTTCGGCCGGCCGGGAGCCAGCAAGGCCGAAATCGAGACGGCGGCGAAGGATGCACTTGCCGATGAATTCATCCTCAAGCTGGAAAAAGGCTATGACAGCCAGGTCGGTGAGCGCGGCGTGACGCTGTCAGGCGGCCAGCGCCAGCGGGTTGCGATCGCCCGCGCCATCCTGCGCGACGCCCCGATCCTGCTGCTCGACGAGGCCACCTCCGCCCTCGACGCCGAAAGCGAGACGCTGGTGCAGACGGCGTTGGAACGCCTGATGCAGGGCCGCACCACGATCGTCATCGCCCACCGCCTGGCAACGGTGCTGAAGGCCGACAGGATCCTGGTCATGGATGGCGGCTCGATCGTCGAGGAAGGCACGCATCAAAGCCTTGTCGCCAAGGGCGGCATCTATGCGCGGCTGGCCAAGCTGCAGTTCGAAACCGGCGCCACTGCTTTCAGGGGCGCGGCGGAGTAGTCAGAACCAACTACGTTCCTGATGTGCGCTCTACGCGGTTCCGTAGCGCTGCTTCAGATGGTTCACGAAATAGGTGGCGTTGAGCTTTTCGCCGGTGGCGCGTTCGAGCAGATCCGGCGTCGACCAGCGTGATCCCTGCGACCAGATTTTTTTGCGGCGCCACTCGTTGATCGCCTCGAAATTGCCTTTGGCGAGATCGTCATCGGCGGCAGGATGATCCCGCGTCAGCGCCGCCCATTGCTGCGCCGCCATCATCGCGCCCAGCGTATAGGAGGGGAAATAGCCGAAGGCGGCCCCTGGCCAATGCACGTCCTGCATCGGCCCGTCGGCCGGATTGTCGATGGTGGAAAGACCGAGGTAATCGCGCATCTTGGCGTCCCAGGCTTCGGGCAGGTCGGCGACCTCCAGCCGGCCGGCGACGAGCTCCTGCTCCAGTTCGTAGCGCAGGATGACATGCAGGGGGTAGGTCACCTCGTCGGCATCGACACGGATCAGGCCGCGCTCGACGCGATGCACATGCGGCAGGATATCGTCGAGCGACCAGGCCTCACCGAGATGCTTTTCAACCACCGGCAGCGCCCAGTTCCAGAAGGCCGGGTTGCGGCCGAGCTGTTTTTCGACGAACAGGCTCTGGCTTTCATGCACGGCCATGCCGCGCGCCTTGCCGAGCGGCCAGTGCGACCATGCCTTGGGCAGGTTCTGTTCGTAGAGCGCATGGCCGGTCTCGTGCAGCACGCCCATCAGCGCCGACAGGAAGTCGGACGTCTTGTAGCGGGTGGTGATGCGCACGTCGCTCGGCACGCCGCCGCAGAAAGGGTGGTGCGACACCGACAACGACCCGTGCGTCAGGTCGAAGCCGACCGACGCCATCATGGCAAGGCCGAGCTCGCGCTGCCGGTCGATCGCATAGGTGCCCGACAGCGGCTTCAGCGGGCGCTTGCGCAGCCGTGCGTCCTGGATAGCCAGCGCCTCCGGCACGAAGCCTTTCAGGAAAGCCTTCAGGTCGGCGAAGACTGGCGTGATGTCGGCGGTGCGGTTGCCGGGGTCGTATTGCTCCATCAGCGCGTCATAGGGGGCGAGGCCGAGCATGTCGGCACGCAGCGCCGCCTCCTCGCGCACCAACTCCACGACGCCCTCCAGCGCCGGCTGGAAGCCCGCCCAGTCGTTCTTGGCGCGCAGGTCGCGCCACAGTTGCTCGCAACGCATGCGCGCGGTCGTCTGGCGTTCGACGAATTCGACCGGCAGGCAGGTCAGGTTGGTATATTGGCGCCGCAGTTCCGAGACCGCGGTGCGCTGCTCTTCACCCAACGCTTCCTGCTCTGCCGCGGCGATCCAGTCTGCTATCTCCGGCGCCGTTGCCCTGGTGTGATACATGCCGGCCAGTGCCGACATCGCCTCGGCACGCTTCTCGCCGCCGCCGACGGCCATGTGGGTGGCCTCGTCGGCACCGAGGATGGCCAGCGCATGCTCGAGTGCTTCGAGCTTGTGACCGAGATTATCGAGTTTCTGAAAGGACATGGCGGCTTCCGTGATTGGGGACGGCGCGAAAAGATACCAACGCAAAGGCGTTGGCAACCCTCAGACGCCGTCCAGCAGATGCACCTTGCGCAGGCGAGGCCGCGCATGAAATGCTGCCGGCAACACATCAAGGGGGGAAAAAATGATCGGCAACATCCTGGTCGGGCTGGTGGCCTTGATCCATGCCTACATCGTCTATCTGGAGATGGTGCTGTGGGACACGCCGCGCGGACACAAGGCTTTCAACCTGACCCGGGAATTCGCCAGTGCCTCGAAAGTGCTCGCCGCCAATCAGGGACTCTACAACGGGTTCCTCGCCGCCGGGCTCATCTGGGGGTTATACCTTGGTGCGGCCGGTTTCCAGGTCAAAGTCTTCTTTCTGGCTTGCGTGGCCATTGCCGGCCTCTATGGCGCGGCAACGGTCGGGCGCAAGATCCTGTTCATCCAGACCGTGCCGGCGGCGGTTGCGCTGATCGCGGTGTGGCTCGGCTGGTAAAAAGGACGCCCGCGGGATGGCTCCCCGAAGGCGTCAGCGTCCCTTCCTCTTGGACCGTTTCAGCCGTCCTCTTGGACCGTTTAGCCGTTCGGGTAATTGCCGCCGTCGGCGCCGTCGCCGATCAGGAAACCACTGCCGGTATCGACCATCAACCGCTGGTCGACATTGTCGAGACGACGCAACAGGTCATGGTATTGCGCGGCCGGTATCCTGCCATGATAGGACGCGGCGACTTTCTCTGCCGCCTGACTGATGTGGGCCGTGCGCATTTCCAGGCGTTCCGCCACGGCCGGGGTGATGTTGTTGGCCTGTCTTGCGTCCACGATGCCCTGCCGGACGCCCTGCACCTGTGCGATAAGCGCCTCGACACGCGGGCCAGTCATGTCGGTCGGATCGGTCGCGTCGAGAGCGCCCTTGTGATGGCCCGCGGCATAGGCACCGGCAAGCGGAACGGCGATGAGGAACGCCGTGAGTGTCGCAGTTCTAAGCGAGGTCTTGAAAGAGCGCATCACGCGTCTCCTCTTGTAGAGGAAAGCGGCGGTTGTCCGCCTGCCTTCCGGCCTTGGGCCGTCCGGTTCCGTCGCGTCGCGATGAGGGGGATTCATCGCCGGCGGTTCTCGGCCCGGGCGGCAAGCTAGGACCGCCCCGCGACAATGTGTAATTAAAAAAGATAATCTTTTCAGGCCTTGCCGGCCTCGATATGCGCCCTAGAGTTGAGCCGACGAACAAGTTCGCGTGAGTTCGCGTGATGATGGATCAACGTTCGGTGAGCTTCAGTTCAATACGGCGGTTCTTGTTGCGCGCCTCTTCGGTGTCGGCGGGATCGAGCGGCTGGAACTCACCGAAACCGGCGGCGACGAGGCGGTTGGCCGGCACGCCGTTCTCGATCAGGAATTTCACCACCGAGGTCGAACGGGCCGTCGACAGCTCCCAATTGTCGCGGTAACGGCCGGCGCCGGAGAGCGGCTTGTTGTCGGTATGACCGTCGACGCGCAGCACCCAGTTGATCTCGGGCGGGATTTCCTTCTGCAGCTCGATGATGGCGTCGGCGAGTTTTTTCATCTCGACCTTGCCGGCATCGTTGATCACCTCGGAGCCGGTCGGGAACAGCACTTCCGACTGGAAGACGAAGCGGTCGCCGACGATGCGGATGTTCTCGCGGTCGGCGAGGATTTCGCGTAAGCGGCCGAAGAAGTCGGAGCGGTAGCGGTTCAACTCCTGCACGCGCTGTGCCAGTGCGACGTTGAGGCGACGGCCGAGGTCGGCGATCTTGGTGTTTGAATCGCGGTCGCGGATTTCGGAGACGTTGAGCGCATCCTCGAGCGCGCCGATCTGCTTGCGCAGTGCCGCGATCTGCTGGTTGAGGATCTCGACCTGGCTCAGTGCCTGCTGGCTGATCTGGCGCTGGCTGTCGAGTTCGCCGCCGAGCGCCGCGGCGCGCTGGTTGGCGGCGTCGCCGGCGCCCGCACCTTGCGCCAGCAACTGCTGGAGCCGGCTCCTTTCCGCTTCCGCCGCCGACAGCGATGCCTGCAGATTGGCCAGCGAGTCATCCTTGTCCTGCGCCGTCGAGCGCTCCAGCGCCAGCAACTGCGTCAGTTCGTTGATCTGGGAGTTGAGGCGCGAGAGTGCCGTATCCTTGCCGGAGATTTCGCGTCCCAGCAGGAACTGCGCCAGCACGAAGACCGTGAGCAGGAACATGATTGCCAGCAACAACGTCGACAGCGCGTCGACGAAGCCCGGCCAGTAGTCGATGCGGCGATCGGTGCGCCGGCCCCTGGCGAGTGCCACTTCAGTGCACTCCGGGCTTCTTCAGGGCATCGGCGATCTTTTCCAGTGTGTTGCGCATCGCCTTCTGCTCGTCGGACTGGGCTTCGACCCAGTCGCGCATGATCTGCTGTTCCGAGCGCATGTTCTTGACCAGGCCGGAAATGCCGTCGGCGAGATTGGCCATGGCGGTGGCGACGCGCGGGTTGGAGCCGCCGCCATTCTCCTGCATGCTGCGCAGCCGTTCCGACAGCACCCGGATCTCGTCGGAGGATTCGGTCTTGGCTGGGTCGGCGACGACGATGTCCGACGACAGGTCGGTCACCGAGGACAGCCAGTTTTCCAGTTCGGTGTAGAAGCGCGTCTGGGCGCGGCCGGCCTGCAGGTCGAGGAAGCCGAGCACCAGCGAGCCGGAGAGGCCGAACAGCGAGGACGAGAAGGCCGTGCCCATGCCGGCCAGCGGCGCGGAAAGCCCCTGCTTCAGGGAATCGAGCACCGCGGCGGCGTCACCGGTGCCGGGATCGAGCGATTCGATGGTCTCGCGGATCGAGCCGATGGTGTTCAACAGGCCCCAGAAGGTGCCGAGCAGGCCGAGGAACACCAGCAGGCCGACGAGATAGCGCGAGGTGTCGCGGCTTTCGTCGAGGCGGGTGGCGATGGAATCGAGCATGGTGCGCATCGAAGTGGTCGAGAAGGCCATCGCCGAGGAACGGCCGATCATCGCCTTCATCGGCGCCAGCAGCACCGGTTCTGTCGTCTCAGAGCCGGCACGGAAGGAGTTGACCCAGCGCACCTCGCGAAACAGTCGCCCGACCTGGGCGAAGGCCAAAAGGATGCCGACCACCAGCACGCCGACGATCAGGCCATTGAGGCCGGGATTGCTGCCAAAGGCGGTCGAGATTTGTCGGGTCAGAATGGCGGCGATGAAGGCGACGATGACCAGGAAGATCACCATGGTCAGCAAAAAGACCTGCGGGCTCGATAGTTTATGCGGGTCGTAGATCAGGACATCAGAACGTCTGCCCATGCCGAAGGATCTGAGAAAAGCCATCCGTGCCCCGTTTCCGATGCCGCCGCCGATCACGTAAGCCGCGACTCTAAACGGAATTGTGACCAAATTGAATGGCGCTTGGCAATATTGCCGCGTCGATAGTGTCAGAGGCGATTGATGACCAGACAGTCGACCATGGCGGCCAGATGCAGGCCGGCGCCGGTGACGACGAAACCGTGCCACAGCGCGTTGTGGAAGCGCAGCCCCTTCCAGGCGAAGAAGATGACGCCGCAGGAATAGACGATGCCGCCGGCGACGATCAGCGCTATCGATGTCGTCGGTAGCGTCTGGACAAGCGGCTTGACCAGGATGATGCCGCTCCAGCCGATGGCGAGATAGAAGCCGATCGCCAGCCGGTCGAAACGGCCGGGAAAGAACACCTTGATGGCAATGCCCAGCACTGCCGCGGTCCAGACCAGCACGATCATCCAGCGCGCCAGCGGCGAGCCTTCGAGCTGCGCCAGGAAAGGCGTATAGGTCGCGGCGATCAGCAGATAGATCGCGGCGTGGTCGAAACGCCGCAACACCCATTTTGCCGGAGACGACACCGGCCACAGATTGTAGGTCATCGACACCGAGAGCACGGTGAGCAGCGAAACCACGTAGAAGGCGGCGGCGATGTATTCGCCCGGTCCGACACGAAACGCCGCCAGCGCCAGCAGTGCGGAACCGGCCGATATCGCCAGCACGATGCCGACCGCGTGGACGACACCGTCTGCGATCATCTCGGCACGCGAATAGTGCCAGCGTCCGATGAACGGGATATCGGGGTAGGGTTCGTTGTCTCTCACTAAGCCGGGTTCCTGCACCGCGCCCTCCAATTTGGGCGCATGCCGGGCAGTATTTCAAGCTTTCGTTGCGGTTTTGCGACTGCGGCGCATCAGCGCGGCGTGCCTGTCAGCGCGCCGAGAGCGGCTTCTTGACGGCCTTAAGCAAAGCGCGTTGGATGACCTCGTTGCCGGCGACGACCGAACCGTTGTCGAGCATGTCCTGGCCGCCGTCCATGTCGGAGACGAAGCCGCCCGCCTCGCGGATCAAAAGCAGCCCGGCGGCGATGTCCCAGGCCGACAGGCCGGTTTCCCAGAAGCCATCCATGCGGCCGGCGGCGACATAGGCAAGATCGAGCGAGGCGGAGCCGAGGCGGCGGACCCCGGAAACCTCGGCCATGACGTTGCGCAGTTCGACCAGGAAATTGCCGTGGTGGCCGCGGCCGAGATGCGGCATGCCGCAGCCGATCACGGTGTCGACCAGCTTGATGCGGCCAGCGACGCGCAAGCGGCGGTCGTTCATGAAGGCGCCGCCGCCGCGTTCGCAGGTGTAGAGTTCGTCCATCGCCGGATTGTAGATGACGCCGGCGACGATCTGGCCCTGGCGCTCCAGCGCGATCGAAACGGCAAAGAGCGGAATGCCGTGCAGGAAATTGGTGGTGCCGTCGAGCGGGTCGACGATCCAGCGATGCTGGCCGTCGTCGCCTTCGACCGCACCGCGCTCCTCCATCAGGAAGGAATAGCCGGGCCGAGCCTTGGACAGTTCGGCAAAGACGATGTCCTCTGCCTTGCGGTCGGCCTGGCTGACATAGTCGCCGGGGCCTTTCATCGAGACCTGCAGGTTCTGCACCTCGCCGAAGTCGCGCGACAGCGAGCGGCCGGCCTTCATTGCGGCCTGGACCATGACGTTGAGAAGGGCTGAGCGTGCCATAGTGCTTTTTCCCGGTGCTGCGCTTTAAACTCCGCCTCGATGCATGTCGGTGACCCAGAACCGGGGCCACTTTTGGGCGACATGCGTCAGTCGGCGCGGCGCACGTAAGTGATTTCGTTGGTGTCGACGATGATGCGCTCGCCGGCGCCGATGAAGGGCGGCACCAGGACGCGGATGCCGTTCTCCAGGATCGCCGGCTTGTAGGACGATGCCGCCGTCTGACCCTTCACCACCGGGTCGGCCTCGGTGATGGTCAGCGTCACATAGTCGGGCAGCGAAATGCCGATCGGCCGCTCTTCGTAGAGCTGGACCGTCACCATCATGCCGTCCTGCAGGAAGGCGGCGCGATCGCCGACGAAGTCCTTGTTCAATTCGAGCTGCTCGTAGCTCTGGGTGTCCATGAACACCAGTGCGTCTTCCTGCGCGTAGAGGAAGGAAAAATCCTTCAGGTCGAGCCGGATCTGTTCGACCGTCTCGGCCGAGCGGAAGCGCTCGTTGAGCTTGGTGCCGTTGATGAGGTTCTTCAGTTCGACCTGATTGTAGGCGCCGCCCTTACCGGGCTTGACGGTGTTGGTCCTGACCGCCACCCAAAGGCCGCCATCATGCTCGATGACATAGCCGGGACGGATTTCGTTGCCATTGATCTTGGCCATGATGAGATGATCCGGAATGATGCCAACGGCCACGCCGTTGGTATGGGATGTTCGCAGGGAAAGCGATTTCGGGCTCCCAAGACCACAAATCGCCAGAAGAGGCAAGGGAGCGGGCAGGTTGGAACCAGGCCAGGGAGCCGGGGTTACACTTGCCTTGACCGCGAGAACCGCCGTCAAGGCAGCCGGTTGGCCTTCTGCAGCGCCTGCTTGGTCTGGTCGTCGTCCAGCCCCTGCAGGAAGTCGTCCATCTGGGGGTCGATGAGGCCGGCACGGCGGGCGACGACGTACCAGGCGCCGGCAAGCACAAGGTCCGGATCGGTGCCGATGCCTTGCATATAGAGCTTGGCCAGGCGGTTCTGGGCGGCGACATTGCCGCCTTCCGCCGCCTGCTTCATCCAGCCGAAGGCGGATTTCAGGTCGCGCGCACCGCCGCGGCCTTCGATCATCCAGGCGGCGAGATCGATCTGCGCGGTGTCGTAGTTCTGCCTGGCTGCCTGCGCCAGCAGGCGCCTTGCCTGGGCGTCGTCGCGTGGCTTGCCGCCGACGCCATTGGCGTAGATCTGCGACATCGCATATTGCGCGTCCGCGAGGCCGGTCGCGGCGGCGCGCTCATAGTAGGAGACCGCCTTGGCCATGCCGGCATCGCCGGGGTCCTGCTGGACCAGCATCTGCGCGAAATTGAATTGCGCCAGCCGGTTGCCGGCTTCGGCGGCGGCCTGCATCAGGGCGTAGGCTTCTTTTCCATCCTTTTTGACATAGCGGCCGTCGAGCAGCATCAGCGCATACTGGAACTGCGATTCCGGCACACCCTGTTCGGCGGCCAGCGCGTACCATTTCGCCGCCTGCGCCGAATTGACCGGTACACCGAGCCCCCGCGACAGGATCTCGGCCACCAAGGTCTGCGCCGCCGGATCGCCGTTTTGCGCCCGGACCAATGCCAAATTGTAAGCTGTCTTGTAGAGACCGCGCTGGAAGGCGCCATAGGCCGCGTCGGCGGGTTTTGCGCCGAAGCGGTCGGGATTGACCGTGTCGGCCGACGGCAGCGGCGCCGGTTCTGCCGTGGTGGCGGGCTGCGGCAGCGGCTTGTCGATCGGCTTGTCGGTGTGCACGCCGATTTCCGGCTTGGGCTGCGGCAGCGGGATGGTCTCCGCGGCCGCTGCCTGGACCATCAGCATCGCAAGCAGGGCCTGGAGGGGAAGCCTCGCCGAGGGCACGTCAGTCCTCGAAGCGTGGCGCGGTTTCGTCGAGCAGCGCGTTGGCGCTGGCGACCGCTGTCCTAGGATCGGTGCCGTCGGCGAACACGGCGCTCGACAGCGCCACGAATTCGGCACCGGTGGCGCCCACGGCTTCGACCGAGGCGATGTCGGATCCGGCCATGACGATGCACGGGATTTGGATCATATCCGCCCACCATCTGCCGAGCGACAGGTTGCGCGGGTGTGGTTCGGGCTTGTTGTCGTAGCCGAAGCGGCCGAAGAAGATGTAGTCGGGCCGTGTCTCGCCAAGCTCGAGCGCGTCGTCACGCGTCTTGGCGCCGCCGGTGCCGACCATCATCTTTGCCTGGAAGTGTTCGATCGTCTCGGCCAGCTCGGCCTTGGAGACCTCGACATGGATGCCGTCGGCCTGGACGCGGCCGGCTATGCGGGTGTCGCCGGCGATAATAACGGCCGCACCGGCGGCTTGCGCTGCCGGCACGATCTGTTCGGCGAAAGCCTGGAAGGAGGCCTCATCCATGCCGTTCTCGGGCAGGATCAGCGAAGCGACGTCGCCGCCTTCGAATGCCGCGGCGATTCGGGCCGCCGGCACGCCGGGCGGCGCGATCAGCACAATGCGACAGCGGTTGGGGGGCGTTGCGTCATTCATGGTTCTTCGGGTCCCGCGTTTCGCCTATGCCGGGCGAAGATGGTTGGATTGCGGCATAGAGCAAAGTGCCCGCTTTGAACAGGCGGGCAGCCGGGATCGCGATGTTGGCCCGCCGGGCAGCCGGCGGGGCGCTTCATTTGATCGGGTGCGGGCTCGCCACGGGCGGTTTGCCCTTCCACAGCGTCCAGCCGAGATTCATGCCGGCGGCGGCGATCAGGATGGCGGTGGCGCCGACGACCTGGCTCAGATGCAGCCGATGGCCGAAGGCGACGACATCGACCAGGATGGCGACGACGGGATAGATGAAGGACAGCGACCCCTGCAGATGCGTCGGCAGCTTCTGGATGGCGCCGTACATCAATATGTACATGAGGCCGGTGTGGACGATGCCGAGCGTCGCCAGCATGGTCCAGCTCCATGCATCCGCTGGAAGCTGGGAAAGATTGGCGAAGGGCGCCAGCATGACGACGCCGACGCAGACCTGGATCAGCGCGATCAGGTGCGGCGGCGTGCCCTTGAGCTTCTTGGTGACGATGGCGGCGACGGCCCAGAAGAAAGCCGCGCCTAATGCCATGACGATGCCGGTAAAGTAATCCGTCCCGACATCACCGGCGTCGGGAGCGGCCTCAACGATCAGCACCATGCCGGCGAAGGCGATGGCCAGCCAGGTCAGCTTGGTCAAGGTCAGCCGCTCGGCGAAGAAGAGCGCGCCGAAGCCGACCAGCATGAAGGGCTGCGTGTTGTAGACGGCGGTGGCGATCGAGATCGACGCGCGGGAGAAGGCGCTGAACAGCAAAAGCCAGTTGACGACGATGGCGACGCCACCGAGCGCGGCGATGCCGATGATGCGCAACGACAGTCGGTTGCGCAGCAGCCCCAGGGCGGCGCAGATGATGAGCAGCGTCAGCGCGCCGAACGCGCAGCGCCAGAACACCACATCCATGATCGGCTGGCCGGACAGGACGACGAACCATCCGATCGTTCCCAGGATCGCCATTGCGGCGGACATTTCGACCGTGCCACGCACTGTATCGTTCACAACAAACCTCCGTATCAGTTGAACCGTCATAATCTCATGCGGAAACGCGGCTTTCCATCCGATCAGAAAGGATGTATGAATAAGTTACCTAATTATATTAGGCGGTGGTTCCAAATCAGCGAGAAATGTAAAATGCTTGATGATCTCGACCGAAATCTCCTTGAAATCCTGGTCAAGGATGCGCGCACCTCGCTGAAGGAGCTGGCCAGCCAGGTCGGGCTGTCGTCGCCAAGCGTTTCGGAGCGGCTTCGACGGCTCGAGGAGCGCGGCGTCATCCGGGCGTTCACTGTCGAGATCGATCCGCTGGCGCTCGGCTATACCTTGCAGGCAATCGTGCGCATCCGGCCTCTGCCGGGCAAGCTGCACATCGTCCAGAAGCTGATCGAGGAAATCCCCGAATTCGGCGAATGCGACAAGGTGACGGGCGATGACTGTTTCGTCGCCCGGCTGTTCGTGCGCTCGATCGGTGATCTCGACGGGATTCTCGACCGCATCGCCGACAAGGCCGAGACCAGCACCGCCATCATCAAGGCGCAGCCGATCCGGCGGCGGCCGCCGCCGCTCGATGCAACCGCGCCTCGTGACAGGGTAAAGGCCTTGCAGGCTTCCTGAGCCAGGCTGGGCTCGGCCATGTTTTCAGAGGGCCGATCGAAGCCGGGTGGAAAGCCGGGCCGGTTGGTTAGGGTGCCGGCCAAACGAATCGAGACCGTCATGGCGCAGAATATATACGACCGGGAGGATTTCTTCGCAGGCTACAGCCAGCTCGGCCGTTCCGTCGAAGGTCTGGATGGCGCCGCCGAGTGGCCGGCGCTGCGCGCGATGCTGCCCGATGTCAGCGGCTCGAGAGTCGCCGATCTCGGCTGCGGATTCGGCTGGTTCTGCCGCTGGGCGCACGAGCACGGGGCGGTGCATGTGCTTGGCCTGGACCTGTCGGAAAAGATGCTTGCCCGGGCGAGAGCGGCCGGCCCGGACGCCGGCATCACCTATGAGACGGCCGACCTCGATCAGCTCAGCCTGCGGCAAGCCAGCTTCGATTTCGTCTACAGTTCGCTCGCCTTGCACTATGTCGAGGACGTGATGCGTCTGTTCAGGACCGTGCATCAGGCGCTGGCGCCCGGCGGGCATTTCGTCTTCTCGACCGAGCATCCGATTTTCATGGCGCCGACCAATCCCGGCTGGGCAATCGATGCCGAGGGCCGCAAGACATGGCCTGTCGACCAGTACCTGGTTGAAGGACCGCGCCGGACGGACTGGCTGGCCAAGGGTGTGGTGAAACATCACCGCACGATCGGCACCACGCTCAACGCTCTGATCCGGTCCGGCTTCACCATCGACCATGTCGAGGAATTCCGCCCGACCGACGCACAGATTGCGGCCAAACCCGAACTGGCTGAGGAGCTAGAGCGGCCGATGTTCCTGCTGGTCTCGGCCCGCCGATAGGCAAAGGCGCCGACAGCCAAGGGATGGGGCGGCCCTGCCGATATTTGTTGTCGCCCCGCTCGGGATTCTGGGCTATTCAAGCGTCGATACGCTTTCCCTCCAGACCAGTCCCCCTCCCATGTCCGGCCTGCTTCTCGATCCGTGGTTCTACGCGGCCGCCCTTCCGGCGGTCATTCTGGTCGGCCTGTCCAAGGGCGGCTTCGGCGGCGCCGTCGGTTTCGTCGGCGTGCCGCTGATGGCGCTGACCATGCCACCGGTGCAGGCAGCCGCCATCCTGTTGCCGATCCTGTGCTTGATGGACATCGTCTCGGTGTGGACATGGTGGGGGGTCTATGACCGCAAGATGCTGATCGACATGATGCCGGGCGCCGTCATCGGCATCGGCCTTGGCTGGCTGACGGCGGCACTGGTCACCGAAGAAGCGGTGCGGCTGATCGTCGGCGCCGTCGCCATCATTTTCGTCCTGCGCTGGCTCTATCTGCAGTTTCGCCATGGCGCCAACCACGCGGCCAAGCCCAACCGTGTCGCCGCCGCCGTCTGGGGCACGGTCGCCGGCTTCACCAGCTTCGTCGCCCATGTCGGCGGCCCGCCCTTCCAGGTCTATGCCTTGCCGATCCGGCTCGACCCGAAGGTGTTGTCGGGCACGGCGGCGATCTTCTTTGCCGCCACCAATGCGCTGAAGCTCGTGCCCTATTTCGCGCTCGGCCAGTTCGACACCGCCAACCTGACGGCGTCGGCGGTGCTGATGCCGCTGGCGCCGCTGTCGACCATCGCCGGGGCGTGGCTGGTGCGACGGATGCGCCGGGAAACATTCTATCCCTTCACCTACGCAACCGTCGCGGTCGTGGCGCTGAAGCTGCTTTGGGACGGCATCGCTGGCTTGATGTAGAAAGGCGGCCGCGCAGCCGCCCTGTTTATCCGGGGGTCACGCGGCGCTCGGCACGAGGCGACGGTTGCCGCCAAAGGCCAGCGTGGCGCCGGCCACGACGACCAGCACCATGCCGGCGAGGATGCCGATATCATGCGCGGTCGGCTTGAGCACCATGTCGGCGATGATCACCAGCATCACCGCATAGTCGAAGCGTGCCGCGCTCATCATGCGCTGACCGATGGCAAGAACAGCCGGTGTGACGCCCTCCTTGGCGATCATCTCGCCCATGCGCTCGCCCGTCGGCTTGAAGATCAACATGCCGATCGAAAAGGTCGTGGCGTAGCCGGCCAGGCCGATGAGGATCCATAGGTCGGAGAAGCCGACCCAGAACCAGCACATGATGAGGCCGAAAATCAGCGTCAGCATCGACATCGGCGCGAAGAATCTGCCGCCCAGCTGACCGCTGGCGCGCATTGCCTGCAGTTTTTCCTCTATGTTGCCCGCCCGCTCGGCAAGCATGCCCAGCAGGAACAGCACGAAGCCGCCACCGACCCACAGAATGGCGGTAGTGACGTGGAGGAATTTGACGATCGAGTACCAGTCCATGGGTTGCTCCTGCAGTGTCCGGTCAGGTTTGCGGCAGCGCTGATTTGCGCCGGCCGTCAGAGGAGCGGGCGTTTAGCGTGGCGCCTGTTTCGGAACGATGTCGCGAAAAATCCGGCTCTGTTTCAGCCTTCCCTCAACGTACGAAGTCGCCGAGATTGTGAATGCACTATCTGATTTTCTGCTAATATACGGATGTCGGGAGGGGTTGGCGCGACATCGTCCGGATACGCTGCCGATGCTAGTGCGCCAGTGCCGGGAGCCCGGTGGCGACAACAATCGCCTGACGATCAACCCATTCCCGCAAACGGGAAAAGGCAATTCGGGGGACCATTATGCAAGGGATAGCACGGAATTTCTTCACGCTGGCCATCATCTATTCGCTGTGCGGCATGGCGCTCGGCCTGTACATGGCGATCAGCCAGGATCACGGACAGATGCCGACCCACGCCCACACGATGGTGGCCGGATGGCTGATGTCGGCGGTCTTCGCCTTCTTCTACCATTTGTTTCCGGCAATCGGGCAGAAGACGCTCGCTACCGTTCATTTCTGGCTGACCGCAATCAGCGGTATCGGCCTGCTGATCGGCCTCTATTTCCTGCTTGCCGGCAATGCCGCGATCGAACCGCTGGTGGCGGCCTCCTCGATGGGCTTCTACGCGGCCATGCTGTTGTTTGCCTTCATCGCCTTGCCCGCCGTCTGGAGGACAGCCTGAGCTAGCCTGACGTAGGAGATGCTGTGCTGTTACGGCACAGTATGGCGGCGTTCGGTCAAAAAACATCCGCGCCGTTAAGGCTTCATTAAGCTTTACAGGTGTTTACTATGTTCATCCAGTGATCTGGATTCTTACCGAGTGGTTGGAGCCACTTTGTTTGACGCCTCCCTGTTAAACTCCTGAGAGCCGCCTTATCCGCGGCTCTTTTTTTGTCTTCATTTCCCTTTTTGTCCGCATCTCGAAGGGGGCCGCCCAATGGCGGCTCGCCGTTAACCTTCTGTTAAACATGTGCTTGCCTTCGCCAGTGACGAAGCGCATTTTCAAGCTTCAGTCAGATAGGGTTCCGGGTGTATCGGCAGGGAGCCGGATCGGCCGGTTGCAAGTGCAGGGGCGTATCAATGAACGAGCCTTCGAAGGGCAGTGCGAAAACCGTCAAGCTGGCGGAGCGCCGGGTTTTCTCGCAATCCTTCAAGCCGCTTTACCAGGAAGGCATGGGCCTGGTCGAACAGGCCGCCGAATATCTCGACGGCAAGGGCCGGGCCGAGGCAAAGAAACTGTCGCGGCTGGGCGCCACGCTCTATGCGGCCGAATCGATGCGGCTGACCACCAGGCTGATGCAGGTTGCGTCCTGGCTGCTTTTGCAGCGCGCCGCCAATTCCGGCGAGATGACCCGCGACCAGGTCGCGTCGGAAAAGTCCAAGGTGCGCCTCGACACCGCTTCCGCCCATGACGAAGCCACCGGCTGGGCCGAGCTGCCCGAGGATTTCCTCGACCTCGTCACCCGCTCGCTGCGCCTGCAAGCACTGGTGCGCCGCATGGACGAGGAGATCTATGGCTCGGGCGCCTTGGTCGACATGCAACCGATGGCGCGCCGCCTCAATCCGGTTTCCGACCAGATCAGCCTGCTCAACACGGCTTTCGCTCGGGGTTAGACCTCGGTCTGTCTTTCTGTTTCCGGTTTGTTCACATTTCGCTGGCATCGCTGTGGGCCGGAGGTAAAGTCGGCAAATGGCGGAAGCGATTCGCATCATCGGTATCGATCCGGGGCTTCGGCGCACCGGCTGGGGCATCGTCGAAAGCCTCGGCAATTCGCTGCGCTTTATTGCTTCAGGCACTGTGAAGTCCGACGACAAGGCGGCGCTGGCAACGCGGCTGTGCCAGCTGCATGACGGGCTGGCGGATATCCTGCACAGCGCGATGCCGCACGAGGCGGCGGTCGAACAGACCTTCGTCAACAAGGACGCCGTGGCGACGCTGAAGCTCGGCCAGGCACGTGGCATCGCCATGCTGGTGCCGGCGCGTGCCGGTCTCGTCGTTGCCGAATATGCGCCCAACGCCGTCAAGAAGGCGGTGATCGGCGTTGGTCATGGCGACAAGAAGCAGATCCACATGATGGTGAAGGTGCTGTTGCCAAAAGCCGTCTTCGACACCGAACATGCCGCCGACGCGCTGGCCATCGCCATCTGCCACGCGCATCATCGGCAAAGCGTGGCCTACAGGATGGCGCTGGCCGGCTAGCTATGTTCTTGACTTGTTCACGTTGCAGGGATAAGTAATACCGCAGAGGTATTACCATGCGCGTGACCACCAAGGGGCAAGTTACAATCCCCAAGCCGATAAGGGACCGTCTGGGCATCGCCCCGGGCTCCGAGGTGGAGTTTGTGGCCACCGACGAGGGCGTTCGGCTGGTTGCCGTCAACGAGAACCTCTCCCAGGAAGACAAATTGCGCAGGTTCAGCGATGTCCTCGACCGGATGGAGGGGACGTTGGATCTGGGAGGCATGACCACCGATCAGTACATGGAGTGGTTGAGGGGGCCGCGTGAAGATCTCGACGTTGATTGACACAAATGTCCTGATCGACGTCTGGGGACCGGCCGGACCGCTGACAACATGGTCGGCGTCGGCGATTGCTTCCTGCCGCCGTGATGGAGCCTTGGTGGTCAACACCATCATTTGGTCCGAACTCGCGCCACTGATAGCGACGGAAACGGCGCTTCGAAAAGCAGTCGACATGCTTGAGATGGATCGCGAACTTGTACCTTGGGACGCGGCATTCCTTGCCGGCGTCACGCATTCCCGCTATCGCCGGGCCGGTGGCATCAGGGAAAGAACCTTGCCCGATTTCTTTATCGGCGCTCACGCGACCGTCGCTGGACATCGTCTTTTGACCCGCGACGCCGCGCGTTACCGCAGTTACTTCCCGGAGCTCGACATCATCTCTCCTGAGACGCACCCATGAGAGCCCATCTTCCATGAAAGGTCTGGCATGATCGGCAAGCTCAAGGGTACGCTCGACGAGGTCGACGAGGACCATTGTCTCGTCGATATCCATGGCGTCGGCTATGTCGCCTATTGCTCGGCGCGCACGCTGGCCGCGCTGCCTTCGCCCGGCGAAGCGGTGGTGCTGTTCATCGAGACCTATGTGCGCGAGGACATGCTGCGCCTCTACGGCTTCCAGTCGCAGCTCGAGCGCGAGTGGTTCCGGTTGCTGATGAACAATGTGCCGGGCGTCGGCGCCAAGGTGGCGCTGGCCATCCTGTCGACGCTGGCGCCGGCGGATCTCGCCAACGCCATTGCGCTGCGCGACATCGCCATGGTTTCGCGCGCGCCCGGCGTCGGCAAGAAAGTGGCCGAGCGCATCGTCACCGAATTGAAGAACAAGGCGCCGGCCTATGCCGGCACCGCCTCGGGCACCATCGGCCTGAAACAGGAGCTCGGCGACGGCGTGGCATCCGCGCCGATAACCGACGCGGTCTCGGCGCTGGTCAATCTTGGCTATTCGCGCGACACCGCCGCCAATGCTGTGGCGGCGGCGCTGAAGACGGCGGGCGAGGATGCCGATGCGCCGAAGCTGATCCGCTTCGGGCTGAAGGAACTGGCGCAGTGATATGGTTGTTGGAAAAGAAAATTCCAACTATCATATGATTGGTAGGAAATTTCTTAGAAAGTAAGAAAATGGGTGCTTACGCCAGTCTGACCTCGAAGGGTCAGCTTACAATTCCAAAAGATGTCCGGGATGCGCTGTCACTCAAAACGGGTGACATGATCGCCTGGACGGTCATGGATGGCTACCTGATTGGAACACCGCGCAATCTCGACTTTGCGGACCTCGCCGGATTTCTGGGCGATCCGCCCGGCGGTCCGGCGTCACTGGAGGAAATCGACCTCGCGGTGCGGGATGCAGTTGGTAGGCATGTTGTCGGAGACGGATCGCAAGGCGGACGAGAGGGCGACGAGTGACGTCGATCGGCATTGATACGAACGTTCTGCTTCGAATGGTGCTGAACGACGATGCAGAGCAACGGGCGAAAGCCCTCGCATTCGGCGAAGGCCTCAGCGACGATGCTCCCGGCTTCGTCAGCTTGATCGTGCTGGTGGAATTCAGCTGGTCGTTGATTTCGCGCTACAGACTACCGAAAGAGCAGATGCAGGCGGCAATCCAGAGACTGTTGAAGGTCAAGACACTGTTGTTCGAAGATTTCGATGCCATCGTGATTGCGCTCGAAAGATCAAATTTGCCGCAGGTAGATTTTGCCGATGCGCTGATCGCCGAGCACAATCGAAATCTGGGTTGCTCGCATACAGTCACGTTCGATCAGCGGGCCGCCAAGTCCATTGCCAGTATGGAACTGCTCGCATGAGCCTGTCGCCCCGCCTGATTGCGCCGGAAAAACGCGGCGAGGATGCCGAGCAGACCTTGCGGCCGCAGACGCTCGACGATTTCGTCGGCCAGGCGGCGGTGCGGGCCAATCTCAAAGTGTTCATCGAGGCCGCCAAAGGCCGCAACGAGGCACTCGACCACGTACTGTTCGTCGGGCCACCCGGTCTGGGCAAGACGACGCTGGCGCAGATCATGGCGCGTGAGCTCGGCGTCAATTTCCGCTCGACCTCCGGCCCGGTCATCGCCAAGGCCGGCGATCTTGCCGCGCTGCTGACCAATCTCGAGGAAGGCGACGTGCTGTTCATCGACGAGATCCATCGGCTGAGCCCGGCGGTGGAGGAGATCCTCTATCCGGCGATGGAGGATTTCCAGCTCGACCTGATCATCGGCGAAGGACCGGCGGCGCGTTCGGTCAAGATCGACCTTGCCCGCTTCACGCTCGTCGCCGCCACCACGCGGCTCGGCCTGCTCACCAATCCGCTGCGCGACCGTTTCGGCATTCCGGTACGGCTCAATTTCTACACGGTCGAGGAGCTGGAGCAGATCGTGCGGCGCGGCGCGCGCATCCTGCAAATGCCGCTTGGCGACGACGGTGCGCTGGAGATCGCGCGGCGTGCGCGCGGCACGCCACGCATCGCCGGCCGGCTCTTGCGCCGTGTGCGCGATTTCGCCTCGGTGGCCGGCGACGGCCATGTCGACCGCAAGATCGCCGACGAGGCGCTCACTCGGCTGGAGGTCGATGCGCTCGGCCTCGACGCGCTCGACCGCCGTTACCTGTCGATGATCGCGCGCAATTTCGGCGGCGGGCCGGTCGGCATCGAGACGATCGCCGCCGGCCTGTCAGAGCCGCGCGACGCCATCGAAGACATCATCGAGCCTTATCTGATCCAGCAGGGCTTCATCCAGCGCACGCCGCGCGGCCGCATGCTGACGGCCAATGCCTGGCGCCATCTCGGCCTCGACGCGCCGAAGGATCTGGCGCAGCAGCAGATCAACCTGTTCCAGGAAGAGTAATTTTCCAGCGCGCCGTCCGTGAGCGATCAACGCAGCCCGCCGATCACGTCCATTACATCCGGCTCGGCCTTGTCGCCGTTGAAGGCGTCGACGAGGCCGAAGGCACCGCCATAGCTCCACACCGACCATGAGAAGCCATGTGCTTCGGCACGCCCGATCATGTCCCTGACATAGGCGGCCCGGTACTCGGCGGGCATTACATAGGCGTTGCCATATTCCTGGCGGATCATGCCGAACTCGCCCAGCGTGATGTTTTCCGGCTTGACGCGGTTGGCCTTCGCCCATGCCTCGACCTTTTTGAACGGCGCATCCATCAAGCCGAGCAGCTTGTCGGGACTGTCCATGCTGGCTACCTGTTCATCGAGATAGGCAAGCAGGCCGCTCTGCCGAGTCCACGGAGCTTCGGCCTTGATCCTGGCGCGGATGGTGTCGAGCGTCACGTCGAGCTGTGCCTTGGGCACCGCGCTCAGCGGGTAAGGCAGGCCGGTCACGTAGGGGATGAAGTCGCCGGCCCAGGTCGCACCCTGATGGGTGAGCAGGAACGGATCGTAGGAATGGAATGTCCAGATGACGTTGTCGTCCGGGATCGTCTTCGGGTCGATCTTGTCCAGCGAGCTCGCGGCGGAATAGCAGGCGCCGGTCAGCACCAGGGTCAATTTCCCAGCCGAAGATCGCACCGCCGCGAACAGTTTACGCTGGCGGTCCGGCCACAGGCTGGTGCCATCGCTGTCGCAGTCGACGATCGGTTCGTTCATTGGCTCGAAGGCAACTTGTCTGGGATCTTCGCCGGCCAGCGTGCGGGCCATCTTGCGGACCATCTCGAGATAGGCGTCGAAGGTCCGCGGGTCTTCCATCACTTGCGCCATGCCGATCTTGCGGCTGCCGCCGGCCGGGATCAGGTGCATGTCGACGACGACTTTCAGTCCGGCGCGGTTGATCATGCGCACGGAGTCCAGCACGCTGGCATAGAGGTCGTCACGCAAGGCCACGGTCTGGTCGGACAGGAAAGGCGAAGGGTCGACCGGCATGCGCAGGAAATCGAGGCCGGCATCCTTCAGTGCCTTGAGATCGTTCTCCCCAAGGAATTTGCGCCACTCCGGATAGGGCAGGATGGCCTTGGCGTCGCCCCATTGGTCTTCGCCGGGCCATGTGACCCATTGGTCGAGATTGAGGCCGCGCTTCATCGAAAAGCTCGCCGCCTGGCTGGGCCACGCCAAGGCCGCGAGCACAAGCAGCGCCGCCATCAAGGTCTTGATCATCGCCGTCAACAGTGCCATCCGATGCTGTGCCACGCGGGAAACAGGTGCCTCGTCGGGGCTGAAAAAGGAAGCGCAATGGGCGATCATGGTGAATCGGCGACGCTGCTGGCTGGGCTTTCCGGTGCGCTGACGGCGTTCGGCCACCGGCTGATGGCGCGGGTCTATTATGCCGACACGGATTTCTCCGGCGTCGTCTACCATGCGCGCTATCTCGAATTCTTCGAACGCGGCCGCTCCGACTATCTCCGGCTGACCGGCGTGCACCACACCGAGCTTGCCGACGGCAAGCATGGCGAAAGAATAGTCTGGGTGGTGCGCCGCATGGAGATCGACTTTCGCGGCCCCGCCCGCATTGACGACATCCTGACGGTCGACACCCGCACCGAGGAGATTTCCGGCGCGCGCATCTTCATGGCGCAGCAGCTCAAGCGCAGCGACGAGGTGCTGGTCAAGGCCAAGGTCGAGGCGGCGATCATCGGCGAGAATGGCCGCCCAAGGCGTTTTCCCAAGGAATGGGTGGCGGCGTTCATGCCGAGGGTGCGCTGATATTCAGGTGATGCCGGCCTGCAAACAGCAGCTTCCTGCGCTTCCGGTGCTCGCGTACGAAAAGTACGCTCCGCTCCGGTTCTCGGAATCTACCGTTTTCGGCTCGGCCTGACCTGAATCTCAGCACACCCTAGGCGCAGCCATTGAATTGATGGCCTTGCCGTGGGGCGTGGCAATGCGCCGCGCCTTATATACTAACCCATCCTTAACCATAACGGTTCATGAAGAGATTGGCGAAGATTGGCGTTATCGAACGCCTTCCTTTCACCAATATTTGCCCCGAAAAGGCCGATAACGGCACAGTTTGGGGTTGTTCCGGTAGCTTCGTGCGAACCGACCACAAGGGATGCCAGGGGCCAGCCGCCAGCTTCGCCCGGAAAATCTTAAGGACGTAACGATGGAAAATATCGCACTCGCCGATCCGGGCGCGCAATTGTCGGTTTGGTCGCTGTTCGTTTCGGCCAGTTGGGTGGTCAAGCTGGTCATGATCGGCCTGCTCTGCGCCTCGGTCTGGACCTGGGCGATCATCGTCGACAAGCTGGTTTCCTATGCCCGCATGCGGCTGGCGCTCAACCGGTTCGAACAGGTGTTCTGGTCGGGGCAGTCGCTGGAGGAGCTTTACCGCACGCTCGCCGACCGCAAGACCACCGGCATGGGCGCCATTTTCGTCGCCGCCATGCGCGAGTGGAAGAAGAGTTTCGAGAAGGGCGCCAAGTCGCCGCTCGGCCTGCAGACCCGCATCGACAAGGCAATGGACCTGGCGCTGACCCGCGAGATGGAAAAGCTGGAAGGGCGCCTCGGTTTCCTTGCCACCACCGGCTCGGCGGCACCCTTTATCGGCCTGTTCGGCACCGTCATCGGCATCATGACCTCGTTCCAGGCGATCGCCGGCTCCAAGAACACCAGTCTCGCGGTGGTTGCGCCCGGCATTGCCGAAGCGTTGCTGGCGACGGCCATCGGCCTGCTCGCCGCCATTCCGGCCGTCATCGCCTACAACAAGCTGTCGTCCGACGCGAGCAAGATAGCCGTGCGCATGGAAGGGTTCTCCGACGAGTTCTCCGCCATACTCTCGCGCCAAATCGATGAAAAAGTGGCCCCCAAGGCCTGAGGAGTAGCAGATGGGTATGTCCATGGGCATGGGAGGACGCGGCGGGCGCGGCCACAGGCGGCGCGGCCGTCACCATGCACTGATGTCCGAGATCAACGTCACGCCGATGGTCGACGTGATGCTGGTGCTGCTGATCATCTTCATGGTCGCGGCACCAATGCTGACGGTCGGCGTTCCGATCGACCTGCCGGATACGCAGGCGAAGGCGATGAATGCCGACACGCAGCCGATCACCGTCTCGATCAACGCAGCCGGCCAGATCTATCTCCAGGAAACCGAGATCCCGATCGAGGAGCTGGTAGCCAAGCTGCAGGCGATCTCGAAGACCGGCTATGAGGAGCGCATCTTCATCCGCGGCGACAAGTCCACCGACTATGGCACGGCGATGAAGGTGATGGCCCGCATTTCGGCCGCTGGCTACAAGAACATCGGGCTGGTTTCACTGCAGGAACAGGACCAATAGACGCGCGATGAAGACCGGCCTCACCACATCGGTGATCTTGCATACGGCGGCGCTGACCTTCGGCCTGTTCACGCTGACGGCGCCGGCCGCGCTTCCGTCGTCCGACGTCGAGTCGGTCGCGGTCGATATCGTGCCGATGGAAGCCATCGCGCAGACGTTGCAGGGCGACAAGAAGGCCGTGATGCATGAAAAGCCGGCACCCGTGCCGACGCAGCGCCCGGACATCGTTCCGGATGCGCAGAAGGTGGGCGAGAACAGCGTCGACACGGACAAGCCGATAACGCCGGAAGCCAAGCCCAAGCCCGTCGACATGACCTCGGCTCCGCCGCCCGCGCCGACCCCGATCGAAAAGCCGAAGCCCGAGGACGTGCCGAAGCCGCAGGAGAAGCCCAAGCCCACCCCGGCAACGGAAGTGGCGCCGGCGCCGACGCCCAAGGAAGAGGTCAAGCCCGAGCCGGTCAAGCAGCCCGACCCCAAGCCGACACCGGCCAAGCCGGCGCCAACCCCGCCGCCGCAGGACAAGACCGCTGCCATCGATCCGACACCCGAGGTCAAGCCCGACGCCGTCGCTGAAGCCATAGCGCAGGAGCCCCCCGCCGAGGCGACGCAGCTGCCCGACTCGGCGCCCGCGCCGGAGGCACGGCCGAAGCCGCAGCCGGCGCAGGCCGAAAGCGCCAAGGCGCCGGAGCGCAAGAACGCCGACAAGCCGGTCAAGGAAGCGTCGTCGAAGCCGAAGTCCGATGACAAGCAATTCAACGCCGACGAGATCTCCGCGCTGCTCGACAAGCAGAAGCCATCCGGCGGCGGCGCCAAGCGCTCGACCCAGCAGGCATCGCTCGGCGGCGACAAGGATCAGGGCCAGAAGCTTTCCAGGTCCGAAATGGGCGCCCTGGAAAGCCAGCTTGGCGGCTGCTGGACCCTTCCCGCGGGCCTGGAAGGTTCCGAGAACTTCGTCGTCGTGGTGCGGTTCAACCTGGATGGTTCCGGCAAGCTGGACGGGCGCCCGGCGGTCGAAAAGTCGAGCGGAAATCGCCAGTTCGACGAAAGTGCCGTTCGTGCGGTGCAAAAATGCGATGTCACCGGCCTGCAAGTTCCCGCCGGCAAGCAGGACATCTGGGCCGACGTCCGCGTCACCTTCGATCCAAGGGAGATGCTGGGCCTCTAAGGCGGCCCGCGTATCCGAAAATCAGTACGAGAAGCGAGAAGACATGAAATCAATCCTCAAGCCGCTCCTGATGGTCGCAGCAATGGCGATGGGCATGACCGCGGCAGGCACGGTGCCGGCGCTGGCGCTCGTCGAGCTCAACGTCAACAAGGGCAATGTCGAGCCGCTGCCGATCGCCATCACGGATTTCCAGGGCGGCGACGCGCTTGGGGCGCAGATTTCGCAGATCGTCACCGCCGATTTGAAGCGTTCGGGTCTGTTCGCTCCGATCGACAAGAGCGCCTTTATCGAGAAGATCACCAACCCCGATGCAGCCCCGCGCTTCGACGACTGGAAGGTGATCAACGCACAGGCGCTGGTCACCGGCAGCGTCAGCAAGGAAGCCGACGGCCGCATCCGCGCCCAGTACCGGTTGTGGGATACCTTTGCCGGCCAGCAGATGGCCGGCGAGCAGTTCTTCGCCAACGACGCCAATCAGCGGCGGGTCGCACACATCATCGCCGACGCCATCTATGAGCGGCTGACCGGCGAAAAAGGCTATTTCGACACCCGCGTCGTCTTCATCGACGAATCGGGCGCCAAGAATGCGCGCAAGAAGCGCCTTGCGATCATGGACCAGGACGGCGCCAATGTGCGCTATCTCTCGGACGGCAGGTCGATCGTGCTGACGCCGCGTTTCTCGCCGAACCGGCAGGAAATCACCTACATGTCCTATGAAAGCGGCCAGCCGCGGGTCTACCTGCTGCAGATCGAGACCGGCCAGCGCGAACTGGTCGGCAATTTCCCCGGCATGACCTTTGCGCCGCGCTTTTCGCCCGACGGCCAGAAGGTGATCATGAGCTTGCTGCGCGACGACGGCAATTCCAACATCTTCGCCATGGACCTGCGCAGCCGCTCGACGACGAGGCTGACCAACTCGACCGCCATCGACACCTCGCCGTCCTATTCGCCCGACGGCAGCAAGGTGGTGTTCACCTCCGACCGTGGCGGCCGCGCGCAGATCTACGTGATGGGCGCCGACGGCTCGGGCCAGACCCGCATTTCCTTTGGCGACGGCGTCTATTCGACACCGGTCTGGTCGCCGCGCGGCGACCTGATCGCCTTCACCAAGCAGACCGGCGGCGAATTCCAGATCGGCGTCATGAAGACCGACGGTTCGGGCGAGCGCATCCTGTCCTCCGGCTTCCAGCAGGAGGGACCGACCTGGGCGCCGAATGGCCGCGTGCTGATGTTCTTCCGCGATTCCGCCGGTGGCCCCAAACTGGTTTCGGTCGATCTTACCGGACGCAACGAGCAATCGATCCCGACGGCGAACTTCGCTTCGGACCCGGCCTGGTCGCCGCTGCTGGAGTAAGTTCGGCTGAATTGCCACAGATGCTGAAAAGGGGCCGTTTCGGCCCCTTTCCATGCCTTGGTCGCGTTTTGGCCGCATTTCCGCCTAGGGTCCGCGCCAACTGTGGCTCATGGCCAAACGGCTGCGGACGGGCAGCTTAAACCAAAATTAACCGTGTTTCTTGAATGCCGGTTAACCCAAACGTGGTTACTGGGTGATCAACGAAATCACTCAAATTAGATCACTCGAAATACGAAGGAGAGGCGGCATGGGCCGTATCGCAGCACTTACCAGAAACCCGGTCATGATCGCGCTGGTGGCGATGCTCGCCATCGCAGGTTGCGCCTCGAAGAAGACGCCGAACAACGCGGCCGATCTTGGCCTTAACGGCGCCGGTGCCGCAACACCCGGATCGGCGCAGGACTTCACCGTCAACATTGGCGACCGCATCTTCTTCGATACGGACTCGACCTCGATCCGCGCCGACGCGCAGACGACGCTCTCGCGCCAGGCGCAGTGGCTGAATCAGTACAAGCAGTATGCCATCGTCGTCGAAGGCCATGCCGACGAACGCGGAACTCGCGAATACAATCTGGCGCTCGGCGCCCGCCGCGCCGCCGCTACCCGTGACTTCCTTGTCGCCAAGGGCGTATCGGCCAGCCGTCTCAAGACCATTTCCTACGGCAAGGAACGTCCGGTCGCGGTTTGCGACGACATCTCCTGCTGGTCGCAGAATCGCCGCGCGGTCACCACGCTTAGCGGTGCTGGCTCCTGAGGCATCACGCAGCCGACCGGCGCGTCAAAGAACGCGCGGCCGTCTAGCGGTAAAAATGCAACATACCTGTGCGAAAGGCGGCCCTGGGGCCGCCTTTTTCATATCCGGATGCTCGAAACAAAATTTGGCCGAAGTCTCGGCTCCTGCTATGAGCCGAGGGCGCTTGGCTGGTCCCATTCTGATTGGAAGGCGCGAACAAGCTAACGAAATCACTGCGAGAGGCACATGCATTTGAGATCGGTTCTGAGCGGCACGCTTGCGCTGCTGCTCCTATCAGGCGTCACCGCCTTGGCTAGTGGCACAGGGCAATCAACCGACAGCGGCTTTACCTTCCATCTTCCCAGTATCGAATTGCCGGGGTTTTTTGGTCAAAAGAAGAAACCGGACCAGGTTCAGCTGGTGCAGTCCGATCCTGCCGCTGTCACCAGCCTGGAAGAGCAACTGCGGCAGATGAACGGCAAGATCGAGGAACTCAATTTCCAGGTCCTGCAGATGCAGGAGCAGATTCGCAAGCAGCAGGAAGATAATGAATTCCGCTTCCAGCAGCTGGAAGGTGGCGGCACGCAAGGCGGGCAGCCCCCGGCGCAGAAGAAATCGGACGCCACCACCGGCCCCGACAACGACGTGGCGGCGGCCCCGGCAATACGGGCGCCGGCCGATGCCGGCGCCGCGCCCGCCAACGACCAGTCGGCAGGCGGCAAGACGGTCGAGGACGTCATCGTCGAATCTCCCGATGGCGACCCCGGCAAGGTCATTCCCGGTACGGGAGCGCCGGAAAAGAATTTCGGCACCATCACCGTCGACAAAAATGGCAATGTCATCGATGCCGGCGGCAACACACAATCGACCGCGCCGGCGCAGGACACCGCGCCAGTCGCCGGGGCGGCGCCCAAGGCCGGCAAGTCCGACACGGTAGTCGCGGCGTTGCCCGCCACCAACAACCCGGAGGAGCTTTACCGCAACTCATACCAGTTCATCCTCTCGGGCGACTACGGCACCGCCGAGCAGGGTTTTCGCGACCACATCGCCCGCTTCCCCAGGGATGCGAAGGCGGCGGACGCGCATTACTGGCTGGGCGAGTCATTGCTCGGCCAGCAGAAATACCGCGATGCGGCCGAGACTTTCCTTGCCGCCAGCAAGGACTACCCCAAGGCCAAGAAAGCTCCCGACATGTTGCTGAAGCTCGGCGTGTCGCTGGTCGGCCTCAAGCAGCATGATGTTGCCTGTGCCACCTTCAGCGAGGTCGGCAAGCGCTACCCTGATATTTCCAGTGCGCTCAAGGAACGCGTCAAGCAAGAGAAGGCTCTGGCTGCCTGCTGATCCTTGTCCTACATGTCGTTGTCCTGAAACCGGGATCACTTTTGGGCGACATGCATTATGCTCGACACCGAGCCGGACCTTTCGTCTAACCCTTTTTCGCATATCGATTTTACCAGCGGCGCTGTTGCGGCCGTGTCCGGCGGCAGCGACTCGACCGCCCTGCTCCTTCTTCTCAGACACCATCTCGACCGTACGGCGCCGGCAACCAAGCTGCTGGCGGTGACGATCGACCACGGTTTGCGGTCCGGTTCGGCTGCGGAAGCGCAAGCAGTGGCGAAGCTGTGCGCCAGACTCGGAATTTCACACCGCATCCTGACATGGTCGGGCCCCAAGCCATCGACCGGCCTGCCCGCCGCCGCTCGCGAGGCGCGCTACCGGCTGTTGTCCGAAGCGGCACAAGCCGAAGGCGTCGGCATGATCCTCACCGGCCATACCGCCGATGACCAGGCGGAGACGGTGTTGATGCGGCAAGCGCGCGCAGAAGGATTGGCGCGGGACGAGGGCCAAGGCCATGCCGAAATGGCAGGCCGGGGACTTGCCGGCATGGCGCCGGCCACCCTGTATGACTCTCGCGCGTGGATCGTGCGGCCGCTTCTCGGGTTGCGGCGCGCGGCGCTGCGAGATGTCCTGCGGCGTGAGAATGTCGGCTGGGCCGACGACCCGACCAATGCCGACGAGGCTTTCGAGCGGCCGCGCATGCGGGCAGCCCTTGCCGACGGCAACGGTGCACAGCGCATCGGCGATGCACTGGCGTTGGCCGCGCATGAGGGCCGCGCGCGCAGTCAACTCGGCCTCGCCGCCGCTAGTTTGATCGGCGATTTCGCGACCCGGCTGTCCTGCGGGCTCATTCGTCTTGATCCGCTTTTGCTGAACACAGGTGACGAGCGAGCGGCCGTCTATGCGTTGCGTATCCTGCTGGCCATGGCCGGCGGAATTGCCTTCCTGCCGGATCAGGCCCGCAGCGAGACTCTGTTCGGTCGGCTGAGGGCTGGATTTCTTTGCGCCACATTGTCGCGGACGGTTGTGGATTCCCGGCGCTCCGGCATCTTCCTGCGCCGCGAGGCGCGCGGCCTGCCCTCCGCCGCTGCCATCACGGACGGCACCGTCTGGGATGGCCGCCGGCGCATCACATTGAACGACAGCAGCAGCGCATTGTTGATTGCCCCGTTCGGCGCAGCAGCGGCGAAGCGGCTGGCGAAGGGCGATGGAAAAACCCCGCCGAGCCTGATGCGCGCCGCGCTCGCCGCCGAGCCGGCGTTGTGGCAGGCCGGTGAATGCCTTGATTTGTCGGGGGATAGCCGGGCGCCAATGGCGGTTGAAGTGCGGCCGGTCGTTGCGCCCTTTGCCCGCTTCCTGCCGTCCTTCGACCTGGCGCCGGCGCGGGCCGTGGCCGGGCTGATTGGCGCGGCCCCGGTGCCGCCCTTGCCTTTCAGCGGCCACAGTGCCGGCTGATGGTTGCGCGAAAGCTTAACCCAGACGTGCTGTTCTGCTTGGCAAGGGGGGACGCTCTCCCTATGTTAGGCGCAAGTTTCCTCTCATGACGCGTGTCCGCCCCGCGGACGCCAACGGGACAATTGATGAATCCGAACTATCGCAACCTCGCGCTCTGGGCGATCATAGCGGTCCTGCTCATAGCCCTGTTCAATCTGTTTCAGACGCCGCAGACGCGAGGGGCCTCCAGCGATGTGCCTTATTCGCAGTTCCTGCAGGATGTCGCGGCGGGCCGGGTCAAGACGGTGACCATCGCGGGCGCCCGTATCAGCGGCACCTACACCGACAATGCCAGCGGCTTCCAGACCTATTCGCCCGGCGATCCTTCGCTGGTCTCGCGGCTGCAGGACAAGAACGTCACCATCAATGCGCGGCCTGAAACAGACGGTTCCAATTCGCTGTTCGGCTATCTGATCTCGTGGCTGCCGATGATCCTCATCCTCGGCGTCTGGATATTCTTCATGCGCCAGATGCAGTCCGGCTCCGGTCGCGCCATGGGCTTCGGCAAGTCGAAGGCCAAGCTGCTCACCGAAGCGCATGGCCGCGTCACCTTCCAGGACGTTGCCGGCGTCGACGAAGCCAAGGAAGATCTGGAAGAGATCGTCGAGTTCCTGCGCGATCCGCAGAAATTCCAGCGGCTCGGCGGCAAGATTCCGCGCGGCGTGCTGCTTGTCGGCCCTCCGGGAACCGGCAAGACGCTGCTCGCCCGCTCGGTTGCCGGCGAAGCCAATGTGCCGTTCTTCACCATTTCCGGTTCTGACTTCGTCGAGATGTTCGTCGGCGTCGGTGCAAGCCGCGTCCGCGACATGTTCGACCAGGCCAAGAAGAACGCGCCCTGCATCATCTTCATCGACGAAATCGACGCTGTCGGCCGTCATCGCGGCGCCGGCCTCGGCGGCGGCAATGACGAACGCGAGCAGACGCTGAACCAGCTCCTGGTCGAGATGGACGGCTTCGAGTCCAACGAAAGCATCATCCTGATCGCTGCCACCAACCGGCCCGACGTGCTCGATCCGGCACTGCTCAGGCCAGGCCGCTTCGACCGCCAGGTCGTGGTGCCGAACCCCGACATCGTCGGCCGCGAGAAGATCCTCAAGGTGCATGTGCGCAACGTGCCGCTGGCGCCCAATGTCGACCTCAAGGTGATCGCGCGCGGTACGCCGGGCTTTTCCGGCGCTGACCTGATGAACCTCGTCAACGAATCCGCGCTGATGGCGGCACGGCGCAACAAGCGCCTCGTCACCATGGCCGAATTCGAGGACGCCAAGGACAAGATCATGATGGGCGCCGAGCGCCGCTCGTCGGCCATGACGCAGGCCGAGAAGGAGCTGACCGCCTACCACGAGGCAGGCCACGCCATTCTCGCGCTGAACGTGCCGTCGGCCGATCCGCTGCACAAGGCCACGATCATCCCACGCGGTCGCGCGCTCGGCATGGTCATGCAGTTGCCCGAAGGCGACCGTTATTCGATGAGCTACAAATACATGATCTCGCGGCTCGCCATCATGATGGGCGGCCGTGTCGCCGAGGAGTTCAAGTTCGGCAAGGAAAACATCACCTCGGGTGCCTCTTCGGATATCGAGCAGGCGACCAAACTGGCGCGCGCCATGGTCACACGCTGGGGCTTTTCCGACAAGCTCGGCCATGTCGCTTATGGCGACAACCAGGAAGAAGTGTTCCTCGGCCACTCGGTGGCGCGCACGCAGAACGTGTCGGAAGAAACGGCGCAGATCATCGACGCCGAAGTGCGCCGCCTGATCGACGAGGCCTACTCATCGGCGAAGTCCATCCTGACCAAGAAGAAGAAGGAATGGATCGCGCTGGCGCAGGGCCTGCTGGAATACGAGACGCTGTCCGGCGAGGAGATCAAGCAGTTGATCGCCGGCCACAAGCCAGCGCGCGACCTTGGCGACGACACGCCGCCGAGCCGTGGCTCTGCCGTGCCGAAGTCCGGCGGCCGGCGCAAGAAGGGGCCGGAGCCCGAAGGCGGCATGGAACCGCAGCCATCGAGCTGAGCTTGACCACTGATTTCATCGAACGCCGCGGCTTGCTCCGCGGCGTTTTTTGTTTTTGGCGTTGGGGAGGAGTTGTCCGCGACCTCGCATCTGCGACGATGACGATTGGCGAAAGCCTAGGTGATAGCCAATCTCCCCCCTTGCGGGGGAGATTGGCAACGTCGCCACGGGCGTGCCCTCGAAGGCAACAAAGAAGGCCCGCGAACCCTGCGGTTCGCAGGCCTTCTCTTCTTCAGATGTCTTGTCGCTCAGCTCTTCAGCTTGGCATTGCACAGGCTGTAATAACCGCCGCCCTTCTGGATCCAGCGAAGGCCGTTCAACGTGCCCGCGTCCTTGTTGCCATGGTAGCCCTGGAGACAGGTCTTCATGCGCGCCTTCGCGGGCTTTTCGGTCTTGAACTCGGCGGCCAGCGTGGTTGGGAATGTCACGCCCGCGGGCGCTACAGTGGGGGCGACCGCCGCGCTGGTTTCCTTTTTCGTCTGCGGCTCGGTTTTGACCGTATCCTCGCTGACACTGTCCGCTGCTGATGTCGCGCACTTCTCCTTGCGAAAAGCCGTCCAGTCCATGCCGTTCAGAGTGCCGCCTTCCTTGGCTGTTCGATAGGTCTCGCCGCATTCCTTCATCGTCAGTGCGCTTGCGGGGGCGACGCTCCAAGCGACAAATGCGGTCGCAGCCAATACCGCCAATTTCAAACTGTGCATAAGACCCTCCTGGTTGATAATAAGTTTGACGTCTTTTTGTATATGGTTTGTTCTTTATATGTTCAACAGAATCTTTTCGGACTACCGATGAGCTTGGCGGTGGGCAGTGTAGGCGAATTGATGATGCCGGCAGCCCGGCGACATGCAGATGCGAGCAAGGCAGTGTGCGTCTTCGCGCAACAAAAAAGGCCCGCGCATCTTGCGATGCGCGGGCCTTTGTTTGGAGACTATGGCTAAGCGATCAGCTCTTGAGCTTGGCGTTGCACAGGCTGTAGAAGCCGCCGCCCTTCTGGATCCACTTCAGGCCGCCAAGCGCATTGGCGTCCTTGAGGGCATAGTACTGGTCGAGGCAAGTGTGCATGCGGCCTTTTCCGGGGGTCTCGCTGGCATATTTCGCCGAGATCGCGGACGGGAAAGCGACGCCCTTGGGCGCAGCCGTCGTCGGCTTCGCCGGCTCCTTGGTGTAGCTCGCCTCGTCGGCGGCCGGCACGCTGTCGTCATCCGAGGCGCCGGTACCGCATTCGGCCTTGCGGAAGTCGTTCCACTTCATGCCTTTCAGCGTGTTGGCCGTCTTGGCAGCCTGATACTTGGTGCTGCATTCGGCCATGCTCAGGCCCTTGCCGTCGGCGGGAGCCGCGGCTGCCTTGGTGGCTGCCGGCTTGGCGGCGGCAGCGGCGGATGCACCGGCGGCGCATTCGGACTTGCGGAAGTCGTTCCACTTCATGCCGTTCAGCGTGCCGGCGGCCTTCGCCGCCTGGTATTTGGTGCTGCATTCCTTCGCCGTCAGGCCCTTGGCCGTGCTGTCGTCCGTCGCGGCGGCAGCCTTGGCCGGCTTCGTCTCGGCAGCCTTCGTGGTGTCAGTTGCTTTCTTGGTATCGGCCGGCTTGGCGTCGGTCGTCGCGGCGGCGTCGGTGCCGCACTGAGCCTTGCGGAACTGGTTCCAGGTCGCGCCGGCGAGTGTCCCCGCATCCTTGGCGGCGTTGTACTTCGTGCTGCACTCGGCCATCGTCAGTGCGTTGGCTGGCGCGGTCAGGAACAAGGTCGCGACGGCGAGGCCGGTCAAAGTGGCAAGTCGGTGGATGAGCATAGCGTTTCTCCGTTGCAGCAGCCCATGATACGTCCCTGCAAATCAATACCGCTCAACGGGCGGTTGCGCCAGATGCTAAGTGGCGTATATATCGCCGAAGACCGGTTTCTCCCGATAAGGTGATGAAATCGTTGTTTGTTGCCTGGTCCAAAGCAAGATTTTGCTGGTGCATCCGCGCTGAAAGGCTCGCATGACTTGTATATTGCAACATGGCAGTCTGGGCATGTCAGGTTGCGGCCACATGTGTGCAGTGCACAACAATGGTTTTCTAAGGATTGGTAACGTATAATCACACAATGTGATCATAGCGCCCTGGCCAATTGTGGCATGACGTGCCGGGGAAGAAACGTCGAGGAAGCTGACTAGCATGGCAGGGAATTATTTCGGCACGGACGGCATTCGCGGACGCGCCAACAAGTTTCCGATGACGGCTGAAATCGCGATGCGGGTCGGCATGGCCGCCGGCCTTTCCTTCCAGCGCGGCAGCCATCGACATCGTGTCGTGCTCGGCAAGGACACCAGGCTTTCCGGCTATATGATCGAGAATGCCATGGTCGCCGGTCTTTGTGCCGCCGGCATGGACGTGTTCCTGCTCGGCCCGATCCCGACTCCGGCTGTCGCCATGCTGGTGCGTTCGCTGCGCGCCGATATCGGCGTCATGATCTCGGCCTCGCACAACCCCTATTACGACAACGGCATCAAGCTGTTCGGACCCGACGGCTACAAGCTCTCCGACGAAATCGAGGAGCGCATCGAGAGCATGCTCGACAAGGATATCGAACTGGCGCTCGCCGATTCCGACGGGCTTGGCCGCGCCAAGCGCGTCGATGGCGTGCATGACCGCTACATCGAATTCGCCAAGCGCACCTTGCCGCGCTCGATGTCGCTCGCGGGCTTGAGGATCGTCGTCGATTGCGCCAATGGCGCGGCCTACAAGGTGGCGCCCGAGGCGCTGTGGGAACTGGGCGCCGAAGTCGTCGCCATCAATGTCGAGCCCAACGGCTTCAACATCAACAAGGAATGCGGCTCGACCCATCCGGCCGGCCTGCAAAAGAAGGTGCACGAAGTGCGCGCCGACATCGGCATCGCGCTCGACGGCGACGCCGATCGCGTCGTCATCGTCGATGAAAACGGCGCGATCGTCGATGGCGACCAGATCATGGCGCTGATCGCCGAATCCTGGCACCAGAGCGGGCGGCTTGCGGGCGGCGGCGTCGTTTCGACGGTGATGTCCAATCTCGGCCTCGAGCGCTTCCTCGGCGGCATGAAGCTGCAATTGCACCGCACCAAGGTTGGCGACCGTTATGTCGTCGAGCATATGCGCGCGCATGGCTTGAATGTCGGCGGCGAACAGTCGGGCCATATCGTGCTGTCGGATTTCTCGACCACCGGCGACGGCCTGGTTTCGGCGCTGCAGGTGCTGGCCTGCATCAAGCGGCAGGGCCGGCCGGTCAGCGAACTGTCGAAGAAATTCGAACCCGTGCCGCAGCTTCTGAAGAACGTCCATATTTCCGGCGGCAAGCCGCTCGAGGAGGCGCCGGTCAAGGCCGCCATCGAAGACGCCCGTAACCGCCTCGGCAAGACCGGACGGCTGGTTATCCGGCCATCAGGGACAGAACCGCTGATCCGCGTGATGGCCGAAGGCGACGACCCGCAACTGGTCGAGTCCGTCGTCAACGGCATCGTTGAAGTCATCTCGGAAACGCGCAGCGCCGCCTGACCCCAGCGCGTCCAGCAGGACGTGGATCGGACAACCAGGCGCGCCGCGCTCCCTTAACCGGTCCAAGGCCCGCCCCTCGGCGGGCTTTTTCTTGTCAGCCGCCACTTTTTTCGGTGCCCGTAAATCTCGCGCCAATCCCTAGAGTTTCGAGATTCGTGGTTAAGCAACAGGGTTAAACGCCTTTTAACCTTTGCAATTCATTATCCACGACTGAAAGCCAATCGCATTTCGGACGGATTCGCCGTTCCGAGCTTCTCAGGGGTGACAAGCATGTTCAAGACAGCAAGAAAGGTCCTGCTCGCCTTCCTGTTCGCAGGCCTGGCAGGACCGCTGTTCGCAGCCGACCTGCCGGAACCGATGGTCGAAGAGGCTCCGCCTCAGGCTGTCTACGAGCAGCCGGTCGAGGTCGGCGGCTGGTACATCCGCGGCGACATCGACTATCACAAGTCGACCGTGCGCGGCATCGACTATATGACCTACACCGTCGATCCCTGTAACTGTACGGTTACGCCCGGCACCAGAAGCTTCGATTTCGGCAAACTCAAGGGCGGTTTCTCGCTCGGCGCCGGCGTCGGCTACAAGATCAACGATCACTTCCGGACCGATTTGACCGCCGACTACTGGTTCAAGTCGAACTTCAACGGGGGCACCTCGGACATCAACGGTACTTCGACCGAAGTATCGAAGATGAGCGCCCTGTTGCTGCTGGCGAATGCCTATGTCGATCTCGGCACCTACCATGGCATCACGCCTTACGTTGGCGCCGGCATCGGCGGCGCCCGCGTCAAGTGGGATGATGTCTACGACCCGAACACCACCGAGTTCAATCCCGGCAGATCAAGCTGGCGTTTCGCCTACGGTCTGATGGCCGGCGCTTCGTACTGCCTGACCGACAAGATCATTCTCGATGCCGGCTACCGCTTCTCCCATATTCAGGGCGGCCGCATGTTCGACTGGAACATCACCAGCTCCGGTCCCGGCTTCGACCGTGGCATCAACACGCACGAAGTGCGCGGTGGCCTGCGCTACCAGTTCGGTGGCAGCAATGGTTGCGCCGCGCCGGTCGTGGCCTACCAGCCCGAACCCGAGCCGATCTACACCAAGTAACGCCATCTACATCACTTGAATTCTTCGAAAACCGTCCGGCCTCAAGCCGGGCGGTTTTTCGTTTGGGCCGCCTGGAATCGACAGGGGAAATGAATTCGCTAACGCTCTGTTAGCCTTAACCGGCACTTAACCACTATGGTTAACAATGCTCCTTGAAACGATGGCTGCCGCTGCGATTGCGGGCTGAGCCAAATTCGGGAGTCGGGGACCATGAAACTTACATCGCGTATGGCGCTGGCGCTCGGTGCACTAGCCCTCCTGCCGCTGACGCCGGTGCACGCGGCCGATTATGACCCGCCGATCTACGTCGACCAGGCGCCCGACTACGTCCCGGTCGAGGTCGGTTCCGGCTGGTACCTGCGCGGCGACGTCTCCTATCTGGCGCAGAAGAGCTTCAAAAATGAGGATTTCGCCTTCACACCTTCGCCACCTGCAAGCTTCAGCGACAAAGAAGATCCGATCTTTGCCAGCATCGGCTTCGGCTACCATTTCAACGACTATCTGCGCGCCGACCTCAATCTCGGCTATCTGCCTGGCAACGAGATCGGCGTCGGCTATGACGATTCAGCGACTGCGGCAGAGCCGACCGTGGCGTCGGCATCCCTGAAGAACTACGCCTTGTCGGGCATACTCAACGGCTATGTCGATCTTGGCACCTATGTCGGCATCACACCCTATCTCGGCGCCGGTATCGGGGTCGTTCGCAGCAAGCGCAGCCTGTCGGCAAGCTATTTCACCGACAATGGCGACGACACGGACGATTTCGCCGTAAGTGACAGCAAGACCCAGTACTCGCTGGCCTACACGCTGAATGCGGGCCTCGCCTATCAGGTATCGAAGAACGTTTCCGTCGACCTGGGCTATCAGTATTTCTCCGCCCCGGACGCTGAATATGTGACGGCTGAGAGCCTGACCTCCTATCCGGTCAAAAAAGGTATCAGCAACCATCAGGTCAAGCTCGGGCTGCGCTACGATCTCTGGTAGGCGCGGCGAGCACGAGGTTCAGGACGGCGGATCTTCGGGGTCCGCCGTTTGCGTTTGAAGTCACGACATCCCGATCAGGGATCGCCGGTATCCCGGCAGCGACAAAAACTTTCCTCTTGACGCCCGAAGTCTGAACGCATATCGCCGTCCGTGGGCCACCCCTCCCCAACGAGGGGCCACTATCTGGAAGGATAGACCACGATGACGACGCATACGAAGCCCGGACTCCGTCCGGCAAACCCCAATTTTTCCTCAGGTCCCTGTGCAAAACGTCCCGGCTGGTCGGTCGAGGCGCTGAACAATGCCGCGCTCGGCCGTTCCCACCGCGCCAAGATCGGCAAGACCAAGCTCGAACAGGCGATCGAGCTGACGCGGGAGATTCTCCAGGTCCCGGCGGGTTATCGCATCGGCATTGTGCCGGCGTCGGACACCGGTGCGGTCGAGATGGCGCTGTGGTCGCTGCTCGGCGAGCGCGGCGTCGACATGGTCGCCTGGGAGAGCTTTGGCTCCGGCTGGGTCACCGACGTGATCAAGCAATTGAAGCTCGCCGATGTGCGCAAGATCGAAGCCGGCTACGGCGAACTGCCTGATCTTACCAGGATCGATTTCGACCGCGATGTGGTCTTCACCTGGAACGGCACCACGTCGGGCGTGCGCGTGCCGAACGGCGATTTCATTCCCGCGGACCGCAAGGGCCTGACCGTCTGCGATGCGACTTCCGCCGCATTCGCGCAGAGGCTCGACTTCGAAAAGCTCGATGTCGTCACGTTCTCCTGGCAGAAGGTGCTGGGCGGCGAGGGCGCTCACGGCATGCTGATCCTGTCGCCTCGTGCCGTCGAGCGGCTGGAGACCTACAAGCCTTCATGGCCGCTGCCGAAAATCTTCCGCCTGACTTCGGGCGGCAAGCTGATCGAAGGCATCTTCAAGGGCGAGACCATCAACACCCCCTCGATGCTGTGCGTCGAGGATTACCTCGATGCGCTCAACTGGGCGAAGTCGACCGGCGGCCTCGACGCGCTGATCGCCAGGGCGGATGCCAATGCGGCCGTCCTCGATCGCTTTGTCGGCAAATCCTCCTGGCTCGGTCATCTCGCCGTCCAGCCGGCGACACGGTCGAACACGTCCGTCTGCCTGTCCTTCACCGATCCGGACGTGTCCGAGCTCGACGCCGACGGGCAGGCGGCTTTCGCCAAGGGGCTGGTGTCGGTGCTCGACAAGGAAGGCGTCGCCTACGATATCGGTGCCTATCGCGACGCACCGCCCGGCCTGCGCATCTGGTGCGGCGCGACGGTCGAGACGTCGGATCTGGAAGCGCTGCTGCCCTGGCTCGACTGGGCCTTCGCCGCACAGAAGGCGTCGCTCAAAGCGGCGGCCTGAGATCATTCGCGGCGGCCTCCGGGCCGCCCATTCCCATCAGGATCAAATCCATTTCAAGGAGGTCGCCATGGCGCCCCGCGTTCTCGTCTCAGACAAACTCTCCCCCACCGCCGTGCAGATATTCAAGGATCGTGGCGTCGAGGTCGACTATCTGCCCGATCTCGGCAAGGACAAGGAAAAGCTCGCCGAAGTGATCGGCCAGTATGATGGCCTCGCCATCCGTTCGGCGACCAAGGTCACCGAAAAGCTGATCAACGCCGCTACCAATCTCAAAGTCATCGGCCGCGCCGGCATCGGCGTCGACAATGTCGATATCCCGGCGGCAAGCCGCAAGGGCATCATCGTGATGAACACGCCCTTCGGCAACTCGATCACCACAGGCGAACATGCGGTGGCGATGATCTTTGCGCTGGCGCGCCAGATCCCTGAAGCCAACGCCTCGACCCATGCCGGCAAATGGGAAAAGAACCGCTTCATGGGCGTTGAGATCACCGGCAAGACGCTGGGCGTCATCGGCTGCGGCAACATCGGTTCGATCGTCGCGACACGCGGCGTTGGCCTCAAGATGCACGTCATCGCCTTCGATCCGTTCCTGTCGGACAGCCGTGCCGAGGAGCTTGGCGTCGACAAGGTCGAACTCGACGAACTGTTCGCCCGCGCCGATTTCATCACCCTGCACACGCCGCTGACCGACAAGACGCGCAACATCATCGATGCCGCGGCGATCGCCAAGATGAAGAAGGGCGTGCGCATCATCAATTGCGCACGCGGCGGTCTGATCGTCGAGGCCGACCTGATCGCGGCGCTGAAGAGCGGCAAGGTCGCCGGCGCCGGCGTCGACGTCTTCGAGGTCGAACCCGCCGAGAACAACGAACTGTTCGGCATGGAGAATGTGGTGGCGACGCCGCATCTCGGCGCCTCGACGACGGAGGCCCAGGAGAATGTCGCGCTGCAGGTTGCCGAACAGATGGCCGACTATCTGATCAAGGGCGCCGTCTCCAACGCCATCAACATGCCGTCGATCACCGCCGAGGAGGCGCCGCGGTTGAAGCCGTTCGTCAAGCTTGCCGAGGTGCTCGGCGCCTTCGTCGGCCAGGTCACCGAGGATCCGATCAAGGAGGTCGAGATCCTGTTCGACGGCTCCACCGCGACGATGAACACGCGCGCGCTGATCAGCGCCGCACTCGCCGGGCTGATCCGGCCTCAGGTCTCGGACGTCAACATGGTGTCGGCGCCGATCATGGTGAAGGAGCGCGGCATCATCGTCGCCGAGGTCAAGCGCGACAAATCGGGCGTGTTCGACGGCTATATCAAGCTGACCGTGAAGACCGAGCATATGACGCGTTCGATCGCCGGCACATGCTTCTCGGATGGCAAGCCACGCTTCATCCAGATCAAGGGCATCAACCTTGATGCCGAGGTCGGCCAGCACATGCTCTACACCACCAATGCCGACGCGCCGGGCATTATCGGGCTGCTCGGCACTGTCTGCGGCGAGAATGGCGTCAACATCGCCAACTTCCAGCTCGGCCGCAACCGGCCGGGCGGCGATGCCATAGCGCTGCTCTATCTCGACGCGCCGTTCCCGGAAGCCGTGCTGGAAAAGGTCAAGGCGCATAAGTCGATCGACTCGGCCAAGCGGCTGCAGTTCGACGTCAACGCGATGTGATCGAGGACAGGGGTCGCCCTCGTTGAACCGGCCGCCGCGGCGGCCGGTTCAGGTCAACTCGTCCGAGCCATCGGAGACACCCACGCGATGTCGGTAGACCAGTTCCCAGCCCTTCCAGCCCGTAAACAGCAGGATGAGAACCACGATCAGCGATAGGACGAAGCCGGTTGGCATCACGGCCGCCGCTCCGCCCGCATACCGCGAGTACCAGTTGTAAAGCTCGATCAACACGACGAGTACATTGCCGCCGGCATGGAGCCATGCCGTCGTGAGATTGCGGATCTGAACATCGCCGAGAACATCCGTCAGGCCAGCAAGCGCAGCCAGGGCAGCCATGATCAGGCCTGCGCCGAGAAGCCAAAGCGACCCGGTGACCCATCCGGGATCGGCTGTTCGCCAGAAGATAAGATCGCAAACGAAGGTGCCGACGAAAAAAGCAATCGGAAACGGAATCAGCATGGGATGGATAGGGTGACCAGCGATGCTTGCCGTGCTGCGAGGGTTGTGGCTCATCATGTCGCCTCCCTGCCGTTCAAACTCCGCTGGAGGTGAAATGTTCCAAGTGGGGACGCGGCAGGGTTTATGCCGCCGTTCCGCGGCCATTGGCGAAGTCCAGGCCGTTCGCGTGAATTGCCGCGACGGCGGAGGGCGTCAGCCGCCACATGTCATCCGCGGTGGTCCGCCAACGCCATCTTGCGCCCGCTGTATTCGGCAAGTCCGATGCCGCCCAGCACGAGCACCAAAGCCAATGCCTGATAGAGGTGGAACGTCTCGCCGACGATCAGCACCGATAGCAGCGTGCCGAAGATCGGCACCAGATTGATGAACAGGCCGGCGCGGTTGGCGCCGATCAGTTCGTTGCCTCTGATGTAGAAGATCTGCGAAACGACGGAGGCGCCGATCGCCGTATAGACGATGACGGTCCAGCCGCGCGCGTCGGGCATGATGACCTTGCCGGCGACGACCTCCCACAGGAAGAACGGCAGCGAAGTGACGAGTGCCGCAACCGACAGGGCCAGCATCAGGCTTTGCCAATGCATCACTGGTTTCAACCGCAGTCCGACCGAATAGCCGCTGTAGAGAAACACGGCGACCAGCATGATGGCGTCGCCGAAATTGAGTTCCAGCGTCAACAACCGGCGCGGGTCGCCATGGCAGGCGGTGAGGATCACGCCGGCGATGGTCAGCACGACGCCGACAATCTGAGCCCAGTTCACGCGCAGGCGGAAGAAGACGAAATTGGCAGTCATGATCAGGATCGGCATCGCCGCCTGTTCGATCGAGACATTGATCGCTGTCGTGTAGTTGAGCGCCGTGTAGAAGATGGTGTTGAACAGGGTGAAGCCGCTGGCGCCGAGGGCGACCAGCACGAACCAGTGCTTGCGGACGACCGGCCAGTCCTTCTGGATGGTCTTCCAGCCGATGGGCAGCATGATCGCCACGGCCAGAACCCAGCGCAGGAAGACCAGCGTCATCGGCGAGACGTGATCGACCGCCAGCTTGCCGGCCACCGAATTTCCGCCCCAGAGCAAGGTGGTGAGCAGCAGGAATATGTAGGCGCTTCGATGCATCGCGGGATTCCAGTCGCCGGAGCTGCGGTGTTTGCCGGCCTATTGCCCTCGCTCGCCCAAGTAAATGATGTCAAAGCCGAAAATTGTTGTGCCTCAGGGCATTTTCGACGGCAAAGAAAGGTCGCGCTCGCGAGGTCTTGACGTTATAGAGGCCTGTCGTTTCGAACCATATTCAAGCCGCTTGGCGGCGTCTCAAGGGAAAAGAAACATGGCCAATGTGGTGGTCGTCGGCTCGCAGTGGGGTGACGAAGGCAAGGGCAAGATCGTCGACTGGCTGTCGGAGCGGGCCGATGTCGTGGTGCGTTTCCAGGGCGGCCACAATGCCGGCCATACGCTGGTCGTCGACGGCAAGGTCTACAAGCTGTCGTTGCTTCCGTCGGGCGTCGTGCGCCAGGGCAAGCTGTCCATCATCGGCAATGGCGTCGTGTTCGACCCGCATGCTTTCGTCGCCGAGGTGGCCAAGCTCAAGGCGCAAGGTGTCGAAGTGGCGCCGGATCGCCTGAAAATAGCCGAAAACACAGCGCTTATCCTGTCCCTGCATCGGGAGCTGGACGGATTCCGTGAGGACGCCGCATCCAATTCCGGGACGAAGATTGGCACGACCCGTCGTGGCATCGGCCCCGCCTACGAGGACAAGGTGGGCCGGCGCGCGGTCAGGGTGATGGACTTGGCGGATTTGGAAACACTGCCCGTGAAGGTTGACAGGCTGCTGACGCACCATAATGCGCTGCGTCGGGGGCTTGGCCATGCGGAAGTCACGCATGACGCGATCATGCAGGAACTGACCTCGGTCGCCGACGACATCCTGCCCTATATGGACCGGGTCTGGAAAATCCTCGATGACAAGCGCCGGGCTGGCGAGCGTATCCTGTTCGAGGGCGCGCAGGGCACGCTGCTTGACATAGACCACGGCACCTATCCATTCGTGACCTCGTCGAACACGGTTGCCGGACAGGCTGCCGCCGGCTCCGGCGTCGGCCCAGGCGCTATCGGCTATGTGCTCGGCATCACCAAAGCCTATACGACACGCGTCGGCGAGGGTCCGTTCCCGACCGAGCAGAAGAACGAGGTCGGCGAATTCCTCGGCACGCGCGGCCATGAATTCGGCGTCGTCACCGGCCGCAAGCGCCGCTGCGGCTGGTTCGACGCGGTGCTGGTACGCCAGGCCGTCGCTGTCAACGGCATCAAGGGCATCGCGCTGACCAAGCTCGACGTGCTTGACGGGCTGGACGAGATCAAGGTCTGCACAGGTTATCATCTCGACGGCGAGATGATCGATTATCTGCCGGCAAGCCAGGGTGCGCAGGCACGTGTCGAACCGGTCTACGAGACGCTCGAGGGCTGGAAAGGCACCACTGCCGGCGCGCGCAGCTGGAACGATCTGCCGGCCCAGGCCGTCAAATACGTCCGCTACATCGAAGAGCTGATCGGCGCCCCGGTCGCACTCCTTTCCACCAGCCCGGAACGGGACGACACGATACTTGTGACCGATCCGTTTCAAGACTAGTTTCTGAAGCCTTTTCCGGGCATCGCGGCCGATTTGCGGGGGCCGGCGCGGAAACAAAATACAGGTCGACTGAAGCATGGCAGATTACGTTGCTATTCTGAAAAAGGCGCTCGGCAAGCATGGCGACGAGACGCCGGAAAAGCGTACGCGCATCTATGCCAGCGTTCGCACCATGCTGGCGAAGAAGCTTGAGGAATATTCGCCGCCGCCGGCCGCCGAAGCCATAGCCACGCAGATGCGTTCGCTGGAAGACGCGATCGCGAGTGTCGAGCGGGACTATGCCAAGAGCCTGCCGGAGACCGATCCGCTGGCGGAGCTGGAACACATCTTTTCGTCGATCGATCGCAACAAGAATCAGCCGAGCCATACACGGCAGCCGGCCAAGGCCGAATCGGCCTGGCCGGCACCGCCCGCTGCAAAGCCTGAATCTTATCAGCCCGCGCCACCACCTGCCGCCAAGGTCGAGCCGAGCTGGCAAAGGGCGACGCCGGCGCCTTCCCAGCTGGCTCGCGCCGACACGCCTCTTCCAGGTATGGATGCCGACGAGGAGGAGGACGAGGCAGATGTCTTTTCCAGCGACGAAGAGCCGGTGTCGGATACCTTCCAGCGCCTGCGTCCCGCCGAGCGCAAGCGCAGCTATGGTGGGCTGATCACGGCCGTCGTCGCTCTTCTGGTCGTAGCCGGCGGCGGCTACGGAATCTGGCTGAACAAGGATGCGTTCGGCAAAATGCTTGGGCTTGGCGGCAATCAGGTCGCCAAGACCGAGCCGGTGAAACCAGCGCCTGCCAAGCCGGCAACCGATGCCGCGGCAACGCCTCCGGCGCCCGCGGCTGGCGGCACGGAAGCCGAAAGCACGAAATTCACGCAGCGGCTGACGCCGCAGGGCAGTGAAGTCGACCCGGGTCCGGCCGGTGGCCAAAGCGGCATCGGCGAAGGCGAATCGGTCGCCGCGCTGACCACGCCGCCCTCGGCGACGAACCCACCGGCGATTTCCGCTCCGGCCGCAGGCACACCTGCCGCGGCAGCGCCCCCCGCTACAGGTGCCGCCCCCGCAACACCGCCTGCCAACGGAGCTGCCCCGGCAGCGCCAGCCGATGCTGCCGGCACGCCGACCGCACCGGCCGGCGCCGCGCCGCCCGCCACGGCAGCTGCGCCTGCGGAAGCCGCTCTGCCTGTCGGCCAGAAGGCGATCTTCTATGAGGAGCGTACCAGCACTGCCCAGGGTTCCGCCGAGCCCGGCAACATCGTCTGGTCGCTGGTGCAGGAATCGCCCGGTGGCGACCTGCCGCCGGAGCCGGCGATCCGCGCCGAGGCCACCATTCCCGGCAAGGACATCCAGTTGCGCATGACCATCCGCCGCAACACCGACCAGACACTGCCGGCCAGCCATATCATCGAGATGATCTTCCTGACGCCCGACGGTTTCGAGGGCGGCGGTGTCGACAACATCCTGCGCGTCGCCATGAAGGGTTCGGAGCAGGATGCCGGCAGCCCGTTGATCGGCATTCCGGCCAAGATCGCCGACGGCTTCTTCCTCGTCGCGCTCAACGATACCAAGGCCGACGAAGACGCCAACATGACCCTGCTTCGCGGCCAGGACTGGATCGACGTACCGGTCGTCTACAAGACCGGACGGCGGGCACTGCTGACCATGGAAAAGGGCATTCCCGGCGAGAAGGTGTTCGACGAGGCAATCAAGGCCTGGCAGGCGAAGACGGCGGGCTGAGAAGGAAGCCGGCCCGAAGCCTCGTTGACTCAGAAGCCCTGGAACAACATATCGAGCGCGGCGACGATGTCGTCGTGGTGCCGGGAGAGATTTCCCTCGGCATCCGGCAATTCAGAGGCCATCAAGGCTGACATGAACTGCGTGACCATTACATGATCTTTGCCATCGATAGCGAAGGTCGGATTTAGTCGGCGGCCCGGAACCGGTGCTATGTTGGGCGGCATCAACGGAATGACGACTCTTGTGCTCAGTCCTTCAAGAAGGTCGGACTGAACATCGAGAAAATAGCCGCCGCCTTCAGCATTCCGATAAAGATCGTAACGTGCCATCAAAACAGCCGGTATTTGGCTAATGGCAGTCCGTTGCGCCTGACATATTCATTGGAGCTTTCAATGGCTTGTTTGTTTTCCTCTTGCCATCGACGCGTCTTTTCCGCCGCAATCGCTTTCGCGATCCCCGCCTCGGCGGCACGGGAAATGTTGATGCCCAACGCTTTCGCGTCGCTGATCAACTGGGAATCGATGGACGTGTTGACGGATTGCCGTTGAGGTTTTGGTGTCGATTGAAGCATGGAAATCGCTCTCTTTTATGCGCATAATATAGGCGCATAAAAGTTCACACACAATCCCTTACCCTTCCATCTCCTCGCGCAGCATCTCCAGTTCCAGCCACTCTTCCTCCAGCGCCGCCAGCGTGGCGCGCTCCTTGTCGAGGGCGGCGATGGTTTTCTGGAAGGAGGCCGGGTCGCGCTCGTAATAGGCCGGATCGGCGATGTTGTTCTCCAGCCTTGAGATCGAAGCCGTCACAGCCTCAATTTTCTTGGGCAGCGATTCCAGCGCGAATTTCTGTTTGAACGACAGTTTCTTCGCCGGCCCCTTTGGCGCGGCCGCTTCACTTCTGGTCGTCACTGGCGCTTCGCCGTTTTCGGCCTTCGCGCGCGCCTGGCGGTCGTCCAGCCTGGTGCCGCCGCGCTGCGCCAGCATGTCGGAGTAGCCGCCGGCATATTCGATCCAGCGGCCTTCACCATCCGGCGCGATCAGGCTGGTCACGGTGCGGTCGAGGAAATCGCGATCGTGGCTGACCAGGATGACGGTGCCGGCAAAGCCGGCGACCAGTTCCTGCAGCAGTTCCAGCGTCTCCATATCGAGATCGTTGGTCGGCTCGTCGAGCACCAGAAGGTTTGCCGGCCGCGCCAGCACCCGCGCCAGCAAGAGCCGTGCCCGTTCTCCGCCGGACAACTCGCGCACCGGCGTGCGTGCCTGCTCCGGCTTGAACAGGAAATCCTTCATGTAGGAGACGACGTGGCGCTGCTCGCCATTGATGACGAGGTTCTCGCCGCGCCCGTCGGTGAGATATTGCGCCAGCGTCTCCTGCGGGTCGACCGCCTCGCGCTTCTGGTCGAGCGTGGCGATCTCCAGATTGGTGCCGAGCCGCACCGAACCGGCGTCCGGCTTCATCTCGCCGGTTAGCATCTTCAAGAGCGTCGTCTTGCCGGCGCCGTTCGGCCCGACCAGGCCGACGCGATCGCCGCGCTGGATGCGGGTCGAAAACCCCTTGACCACGGTGAGATCGCCAAAGCTCTTCTCGATGTTCTTCGCCTCGATCACCAGCTTGCCGGACTCGGCGGCGTCGCTCGCCACCATGGTCGCCGACCCTTCGGCACCGCGATGGCCGCGAAAACGCTGGCGCATGGTCTGCAACTCGCCGAGCCGGCGCATGTTTCGCTTGCGCCGCGCCGTCACGCCGTAGCGCAGCCAATGCTCTTCGCGAACGATCTGGCGGCCGAGTTTATGCTGCTCGCGCTCTTCTTCCTCCAGGACCAGGTCGCGCCATTCCTCGAAATGGCCAAAGCCCTTGTCCAGCCTGCGGGTCTGGCCGCGATCGAGCCAGATGGTGGCGCGCGACACACGTTCGAGAAAGCGGCGGTCGTGCGAGATGACGATCAGTGCCGAGGAGGTGCGGATGAGTTCTTCTTCCAGCCATTCAATGACCGAGAGGTCGAGATGGTTGGTCGGCTCATCGAGCAGCAGGATGTCTGGCTCCGGCGCCATGACGCGGGCAAGGGCAGCACGCCTCGCCTCGCCGCCCGACAGATCGTTCGGACGTTCCTCACCCGACAGTCCGAGATGCTCCATCAGATAGCTGGCGCGGTAGGGATCGTCGGCAGGGCCAAGCCCGGCCTCGATATAGGCGCGGACAGTCGCAAAGCCCTCCATGTCGGGCATCTGCGGCAAATAGCGGATAGTTGCCGAAGGCTGGCGGAACACCTCGCCGTCCTGCGGCTCGATCAGGCCAGCGGCGATCTTCAGCAGGGTCGACTTGCCCGACCCGTTGCGGCCGACCAGTGCAATCTTGTCGCCGGCCGAAGCCGTCAAGGCGGCGCCGTCGAGCAGCGGCGTGCCGCCGAAGGTCAGTTTTATCCCGTCGAGGTTGAGAAGAGGCGGGGCCATGTCAGCTTTCAGGTAAGGGATAGGGATGAGCGAGCAGCATCGCGCGGCCATGGTCCAGTGCGATTTCGAGGCGGCCCTTGACCTCGTTGGAGATGGTCAGCGACGAACCGAACGCCACCTTGACGTGGTTCAGCGGCCATTTGGCGCCGGTGACGGTCAGGCCGGCGAGCTCGGAAAAGCCGAGCACCGAAAACAGCGTGCCATCGGCATAGTCGAAGCCGGCCGTTCCGCGCAGCAGGGGAATGCCCTCCTGGGCGCCGCTGGTCAGGAGCACATCAGTCCCGGCCTCGGCCAGCCGGAGGGCAAGCGCCAGATGCAGGAAAGCGTGGTCGGCGCGCTTGCCGCCGAAAGCACCGGCGAGCACCAGGCGGGTCGCGCCGCGCTCGAGTGCGGCGGCAATGGCCAGTTCGCCATCGGTCTGGTCCTTTTCCGCCGGGAAGGTCCGGCGCGGCACGGAAGCGAGATCGTCAGGCAGCTTGGCTGGCACGGAATCGAAATCGCCCACCCACAGTTCGGGCACGAGACCCAGCAGCCGCGCATGCCCGATGCCGGCGTCGGCGGCGATGACGCGGGAGCCTTCGGCCTGGCGGTCGAGCCGTGGCGTGCGGATGAGATCGCCGCCAAGCAGGATGGTGAATGTGCTCATATCGTGTGGCCCTTACCAGCCCGGCACGGGAAACGGAAGGCGGCAAACTCCCACTTGCATGGGGGATCGGCCCGGCCTATGTGTCGAAACGCTCTAACGGGGTGCCGGACGCGATCTTCGCGGACCGGCTGAGAGGCAGTCTCGCCAACCCGCTGAACCTGATCCGGTTTGTACCGGCGGAGGGATTAGACGTTTCGGACAGTCCGACGCCTCAATTCCTTTCAATTCGAACGAAGGAGGCGCCGATGCGCACGCATTTATACGCTCTAGTCTCAGCAATGGCCGTGGTCCTGTCCGGACCGGCCTTGGCCAAGGACAAACTCACCGTCTACACCTATGAGAGCTTTACCGCCGACTGGGGTCCGGGTCCCGTGGTGAAGAAGGAGTTCGAGGCCGAATGCGGCTGCGATGTCGAGTTCGTCTCGGTCGCCGACGGCGTCGCGCTGCTCAACCGCGTCAGATTGGAAGGCGCGTCGACCAAGGCCGATATCGTGCTTGGCCTCGACACCAATCTCACCGCCGATGCCAAGGCGTCAGGCTTGTTCGCGCCGCATGGCGGCGTAACTGATGTCAACGTGCCGGGTGGCTGGAGCGACGATACTTTTGTCCCCTTTGACTACGGATATTTCGCCGTCGTCTACGACTCCGAGAAGCTGAAGAACCCGCCGAAAAGCCTGAAAGAACTGGTCGAGGGCAGTGCCGATGACAAGATCGTCATCCAGGATCCGCGCACCTCCACGCCGGGCCTCGGCCTGCTTCTGTGGGTCAAGTCGGTCTATGGCGACAAGGCGCCCGAGGCCTGGGCCAAGCTCAAGGCGAAAGTGCTGACCGTGACGCCGGGCTGGAGCGAGGCCTATGGGCTGTTCACCAAGGGCGAGGCGCCGATGGTGCTGTCCTACACGACGTCGCCGGCCTACCACATGGTCGCCGAGAAGACAGAGCGCTATCAGGCAGCGTCGTTCGAGGAGGGCGAGTATTTGCAGATAGAAGTCGCGGGTATCACCACGGCGGGGGCCAAGAACCCGCTGGCGGCCAAGTTCATCGCCTTCATGACCGGGCCGAAATTCCAGGATGCCATCCCCGAGACCAACTGGATGTTCCCGGCCGGCAAGACCGACAAGCCGCTCAATCCGGCCTTCGACAAATTGGTCAAGCCGACCAAGACCTTGCTGTTCAGCCCCGACGAGGTCGCCGCCAACCGCAAGGCCTGGGTCGATGAGTGGCTGGCGGTGATGAGCAAGTAGGCTTGCGAGTTCTTTTGATGTTCGCGCCACTCCACCCCCCTCTGGCCTGCCGGCCATCTCCCCCTCAAGGGGGGAGATTGGCAGCGTCGTTGCTGGTTATAGTCCGGCAACGTTGGAGACTAGCGGAAGCATGGGTGGCGGCCGATCTCCCCCCTGGAGGGGGAGATGTCCGGCAGGACAGAGGGGGGCGCCAAGGAACGCAATCCTTTGTAATTGCCGCGATGGAAAGAATGGTGGTCCAGCGTGCAACGCGCGTCTGACCCCCGCATCACTGCTGGCACCCTCGCGCTCGCCGCAATCGCGCTGCTGATCGGCGGCGCGTTTGCTGGCCTGCTTTTCGAGGGCGCCCATGATTTCTCGGGCGCCTGGGCAGCCTTCGATCCCTATCTGCTTCGCGTCATTCGCTTCACGCTCTGGCAAGCGGCTCTCTCGACGCTGCTTTCGGTCATCCCGGCGCTGTTCGTGGCGCGCGCTCTGTCGCGACATCCACGTTTCTTCGGTCGCGCCTTCATCCTGCAGATATTCGCCGTGCCGTTGGCGCTGCCGGCTATTGTCGCAGCGCTCGGCATTCTGGCGCTTTATGGCCGTGCCGGCTATTTCGCCGTCGTGTTTGCTGTGATGGGCGGGGGAAGCTGGCCGGGCATCTATGGCCTGTCCGGCATCCTCGTCGCCCATGTCTTCTTCAACCTGCCGCTGGCGACGCGGCTGTTCCTCGAGGCGCTGCAGACCATACCGGCCGACCAATGGCGGTTGGGGAGCCAGCTCGGCATGGCGGCGCGGCCGGCGTTCCGGCTGATCGAATGGCCAACGCTGCGCGCCGCACTGCCCGGCGTCGCCGGGCTGGTGTTCATGCTCTGCATCACATCCTTCACCATCGTGCTGACGCTCGGCGGCGGGCCGGCCGCGACGACGCTTGAGGTCGGCATCTACCAGGCGCTGCGCTTCGATTTCGATCCCGCGCGGGCCGTTACACTGACGCTGTTGCAGATCGCCTTGACCTTTATCGTTGTGCTGGCCCTGACGCGCCTGGGCGCCAATGTGGTCGGCGACACCAATTTGCCGGTCGCGCAACGCCGCTATCTCTCGGTCAATCGGAGCGAGACCTGGTTGAACGCGCTAGTCATCATCCTGGCGCTGCTGTTCGTCGTTGGGCCGATGGCGGCAACCGTGGTGGCCGGGTTGGGTGCGGACCTCGGCCGTTTGGCCAGCGAGGCCACTGTCCGGCAGGCAACGCTGACCAGCGCGGCGCTCGCCTTCCTGTCGGCGCTGCTTTCGGTGATGCTGTCGCTGGCGCTGACCATGGCGCGGCGGGCACTGGCGCTGAACCGCCGTGCCGGCGCAAAGACACTGCTCGAACGCGCCACCGATACAGGCGCCGGTTTTGTCCTTGTCGTGCCGCCGACCGTCGTCGGCGCCGGCTGGTTCCTGTTGCTGCGCCATGCCGGCGATGTCTTTGCCATCGCCCCGGTCATGGTCGTCACCGTCAATGCGGTGATGGCGATGCCGTTCGCCCTGCGCGCCGTGCGTCCCGCCTATGATGCGGCGAGCGAGCGTCACGAACGGCTCTGCGCACTGCTCGGCATTGCGGGCTGGAACCGGCTGATGCTGGTCGACTGGCCGTCGCTGCGGCGACCGCTCGCCACGGCCTTCGCTTTCGCCATGGCGCTGTCGCTCGGCGATCTCGGTGTCATTGCCCTGTTCGGCAGTGATTCCGTGCAGACATTGCCCTACCTTCTTCTGGCACGGATGGGCAGCTACCGCACCGAGGATGCCGCCGGCCTGGCACTGCTGCTCGGCTTCGTCTGTCTCGCGTTGATCGTGGCGGCGCACTGGCTGGGAAGGGAGAAGGTCCGCGATGCGTGAGAGGGCGGCCAACAGGCTCGAAAAGGGCGCGCCGGTGCGGCTAGACAATGTGTCGTTCAGTTATGGCAGCTATGGCGATGCGCCACTTGTCTTCGACGTCGAGTTCGCCACGGCGAAGATCACCGCCATCATGGGTCCGAGCGGTTCGGGCAAGTCGACACTGCTCAATCTGGTCGCCGGCTTCGAGACCCCACAATCGGGCCGCGTGCTGATCGGCGGGGCCGATGTCAGCACCGAGCCGGCCTCGGCGCGGCCGGTGTCGATGGTGTTCCAGGAGAACAATCTCTTCGCGCATCTTTCCGTCGAGCAGAATGTCGGGCTCGGCCGCTCGCCCTCCCTGGGACTGACCGAGGCGGACCGCGCCGCGGTCGCCGAGGCGCTTGCGCGCACCGGTCTCGCGGGCAAGGAGAAACGCCTACCGCGCGAGCTCTCCGGGGGCGAACGCCAGCGCGTCGCACTGGCCCGCGTGCTGGTGCGCGACCGACCGGTGTTGCTGCTCGACGAGCCCTTTGCTTCGCTCGGACCCGCTTTGCGCGACGAGATGCTGGATCTGGTTGCTGCCGTTCATGCCGAACGCGCCATGACGGTGCTATTTGTCACCCACCAGCCCGAGGATGCACGCCGCATCGGCGAGCACATGGTGTTTGTCGACAATGGGTTGGTGGCCGCAACCGGCAAGGCTGATGATTTCTTTACCGGGGCTGGTCCGGAGGCGTTCCGGCGCTATATCGGCGCGGGTACTGGATATTCCACATCACGCGATGTTGCCCGGAAGCGGACATAATTTACGGTCAAACCGGCTCCAGGCGATGTGGCGTTTGCTTGCCATGACCGGGGGAGTGTGGCTAGGTCCGCCCTACCGGTCCGGCACAGGCCGTGATTTGCCTGCAGTATCCGCCGCCGCCCTAAGGGACGGGCACGGATGCTGCAGCAGTTTGAGATAGCGCATGACACGTTCCGAAGATCGCCCCCGATTTTCGTGGTCATGCGCCGGGACCCGAAAGGAAGCCGTTCTGGCGATCGGCGCTAACACATTGGGAATGAAACCGCTGGCGCGTTTTCTCGCGCTGGCCGGTTTTGCCGTGGCGTTGGCAAGCTGCCAGATGTTCACGCCGCCGGAAGTTCAGGAATCCGGCTTCCAGCCTTCCGACAAGCCGATCACGGTGGACAATGTCGGCGCCAACAACAAGCTCGCCGAATTGGCCAAGGCGCAGCACCCGCGCATCCTGGCGACTTATGGCGGTGAATATTCCGACCCCAAGCTCGAACGCATGGTCGCCAAGGTGGTCGGTAGTTTGACGGTGGTGTCCGCCAACCCGACACAGACCTATCGCATCACCATTTTAAATTCGCCCAACGTCAACGCATTCGCGCTGCCGGGCGGCTATCTCTACATCACCCGCGGCCTCCTGGCGCTGGCCAATGATTCGGCCGAGCTTGCCGCCGTCATCGCGCATGAGATGGGCCACGTCACCGCCAATCACGGCCTGCAGCGCCAGCAACTGGAGGCCGAGGAAGGCCTGGCCACCAAGGTGGTTTCGGACGTGCTCGGCGACAGCCCAACCGCCAAGGCGGCGTTGATCCGCGGCAAGCTGAGGCTGGCGCAATTTTCGCGCAACCAGGAGCTGGAAGCCGACGCCATCGGCATCAAATCGATCGGCGAGGCCGGCTACGATCCTTTCGCCGCAGGCCGCTTCCTTCAATCGATGTCGGCCTATACCGATTTCCGCTCGATCAGTGGCGCCACCGACGCCAGCCTGGACTTCCTGGCCACGCACCCAAACACGCCGCAGCGCATCGATCTGGCGCAGCGCCATGCCCGCCAGTTCGGCGCGCCGGGCGTCGGCACGCGCGACCGCGATTCCTTCCTCGCCGGCATAGACGGCCTGCTCTATGGCGACACACCCGAGGAAGGCTATGTGCGCGGCGAAACCTTCCTGCACCCGGGCCTCGGCGTGTCGTTCACGGTGCCGGACGGCTTCATCATCGACAATTCGGCGGCAGCGGTGACGGCCACCGGCCCCGGCGACATAGCGATCCGTTTCGATGGCGTTTCCATCGACAAGAACCGGGCGCTGACGGACTATATCCGCAGCGGCTGGGTGGCTGGTCTCGTCGACAGCAGCGTCAAGCAGGAAACCATCAACGGCAATGAGGCGGCGACCGCGCATGCCGGCGCCGAAGGCTGGCAGTTCGACATTGCGGTCATCCGCGCCGGCGGCCAGGTCTACCGGCTGCTGACCGCGGCCCCTTCCGCCAGCACGTCGCTGGACACGATCGCCCGCTCGGTCAGCGGCTCGTTCCGGATTTTGAGCGCTGCCGAAAAGGCGGCGCTGAAGCCGCTGCACATCCGCGTCGTCACCGTCCAGCCTGGGCAGACGATGGGTTCGCTTTCGGCGCAGATGGTCGGCGTCGACCGCAAGCTCGACCTGTTCCGCGTGCTCAATGCGCTGTCGCCGGGTGCCGCCGTTTCGGCCGGCGACAAGGTCAAGATCGTCACCGACAAGTAGGCGCCGCTGGACGCATGCCGCCGTTCCGGGGGCAGTCGCCATGAACTCCGGATTCTGCTTCACCAATGCGACCTTGAGCTTTTCCATGGCGCGGGCCTCGATCTGGCGGACGCGTTCCTTGGAGATGCCGAGCGTTTCGCCGAGCGCTTCGAGTGTGGCGCCCTCGTCGTTCAGCCGCCGTTCCTCGATGATCCTCAGTTCCCGTGCGTTGAGCGCGCGAAGCGCCTCCCTCAGCCAGAGCGAGCGGCGCGCGACATCGATCTTGTCGCCGACGATCTCGTCGGGCAGCGGATCGTCCGAAATCAGGAAATCCATGCGCTCGGTCGAACCCGCATCGTCGGCAATAGGCATGTTGAGCGAGGAGTCGGGCGCCGAGAGCCGCGAATCCATCATCGCCACATCGGCTTCGGAGACGCCAAGCGCCTCCGACACCTCGCGATAGAGCGTGGCGTTGGAGAGCGGCTCCGTGCCATTCGCCAACCGCGCGCGCAGGCGTCGCAAATTGAAGAACAGCGCCTTCTGGGCCGAACTGGTGCCACCACGCACGATAGACCAGTTGCGCAGGATATAGTCCTGCATCGAGGCGCGAATCCACCATGTCGCATAGGTCGAGAACCGCACCTCGCGCTCCGGCTCGAAGCGGGCGGCGGCCTCGAGCAGTCCGACATGACCCTCCTGAACCAGGTCGCCGAGCGGCAGGCCGTAATGGCGGAATTTGGAGGCCATGGAAATGACCAGCCGCATATGGGCGACGGTGATGCTGTGCAGCGCGTTCTGGTCGTTGTCCTCTTTCCAGAGCAATGCAAGCCGATGCTCTTCGTCACGCTCGAGGTAGGGAGCCTTCATTGCCGCGCGGACCATGATCCGTCCTGCCGTGTCTTCCATCATGAGGCGCTCCCTGGGTGGTGCGGATGACTTTGCAAACTTGGCTGGCGCCCGGGTTGAAATGGCGGCGTCGTGCCCTACAACAGCCAGAACTGCCATGCGCGGGAAAGGTTCCGCGACCGTGGCGGCGGGATTGTGTTGCCTGAAGGATTCCCAGGACGGTTCGTGATGGCTGCGATGACGAGCAGAAAGTTCCAGTTGGAGAACTGGGTTTCATAAATCGGTTGTTTTTGAAATTCTGTTCCTTATTTTTTCGGCTTGCATCTGTCAGTTTCCAGCGCTCACAAATATGCCGGCCAGCCGGCCAAGGACGGGATCACAGAAAAATGAAATGGCTCAAGTCGCTCATTATCGCCGGAACGCTGCAGGCCCTGGCTGTCACTGCAGGCCATGCCGGCCCCAATCTCGACCAGATCAAGCACGCCGGTGTCATCAAGGTCGGCACGGAAGGCACCTATGCGCCGTTCACCTACCATGACACGTCCGGTGCACTGGTCGGCTTCGACGTCGAAATCGCCAAGGCGATCGCCGACAAGCTTGGCGTCAAGGCCGAGTTCCTCGAAGGCAAGTGGGATGGACTGATCGCCGGCCTCGACGCCAATCGCTACGATGCCGTTATCAATCAGGTCGGCATCACCGACGCCCGCAAGGCAAAGTACGACTTCTCCGATCCCTACATCGCCTCTAAGGCGGTGCTGATCGTGCGCGGCGACAACACCGACATCAAGAGCTTCGCCGATCTCAAGGGCAAGAAGTCGGCGCAGTCGCTGACCTCGAATTTCGGCAAGCTGGCCGAAACGAACGGCGCCGAACTGGTCGGCACCGATGGCTTCGACCAGTCGATCCAGCTGCTTCTGACCGGCCGCGCCGACGCCACGATCAATGACAGTCTGTCGTTCCTCGACTTCAAGAAGCACAAGCCCGACGCCAATGTGAGGATCGCCGCGCAAGAGGAAAACGCCGACTATTCCGGCGTCATCGTGCGCAAGGGCGACCCGGAGCTGGTCGCCGCGATCAACAAGGCGCTGGCCGATATCAAGGCCGACGGCACCTACAAGAAGATCTCCGACACCTATTTCGGCCAGGACGTTTCGAAGTAATCCGGGAGGCGGGCCGGTCCGCCGCCCATGAGACTATCGAGCGGCGAGCCGTCTTTGACGGCCCGCCGCTTTTGTCGTGATATGGCCGACGCATTCTTGCTTTGACCAAGCTGCTTCGACCAATCTGGAGGGTCTTACGTGCCGCACTGGCTGCAACTGATGCTGGAGTCGCTGCCTTCGCTCCTGTGGGCGGCGCTGATCTTCACCGTGCCGCTGACGCTATTGTCCTTTGCTCTCGGCTTGACGGTCGGCCTGGGTGCTGCACTCGCCCGGCTGTTCGGCCCCAAGCCGCTGGTCGCGCTGGTGCGCTTCTATGTCTGGATCTTCCGCGGTACGCCGCTCCTGGTGCAGCTGTTCCTCATCTTCTACGGCCTGCCGTCGGTCGGGATCCTGCTCGACGCCTTCACGGCGGCGCTGATCGGCTTTACCTTGAACATCGGCGCCTACACGTCGGAAATCATTCGCGCGGCAATAGGCTCGGTGCCGAAAGGCCAGTGGGAAGCCGCCTATTCGATCGGCATGACCTGGGGCCAGGCGATGCGGCGCACCATTCTGCCGCAAGCCGGCCGGGTCGCGGTGCCGCCGCTCTCCAACACCTTCATCTCGCTGGTCAAGGACACGTCGCTGGCCGCCGCCATCACCGTGCCGGAGATGTTCCAGGCGGCGCAGCGCATCGTCGCCACCACCTATGAGCCGCTGATCCTCTATGTCGAGGCGGCGATCCTTTATCTGGCGCTGAGTTCGGTGCTGTCGGCCTTGCAGACGCGGCTGGAGATCCGGCTCAACCGCTATGGCGGCTTCCTGGAGGCACGCTCATGATCGGCCTCAGCAACATCGAAAAGCGCTTCGGCGACAATCTCGTGTTGAAGGGGGTGACGGTCACCATTGCCGAAGGCAGCGTCACGGCGCTGGTCGGACCTTCGGGCGGGGGGAAGAGCACCCTGCTGCGCTGCATCAACCTCCTGGAAATCCCGACCTCGGGCACGGTGCGGATCGGCGACGAGACGCTCGAATTCCACCTCGGCGGCAGGGTTCCGGCCAGGGATATCCAGCGCCTGCGGCTGCAGACCGGCATGGTGTTCCAGAATTTTCAACTGTTTCCGCATCGCACCGCGATCGAGAATGTCATGGAAGGGCTGGTGACGGTGCTGAGATGGCCGCCTGAGAGGGCACGCGAGCGGGCGCTGGCTTTGCTGGAGAAGGTGGGGATGGCGCACAAGGCCGACGCTTGGCCAGCGACCTTGTCGGGCGGCCAGCAGCAGCGCGTGGCGATCGCCCGCGCGTTGGCGCCGTCACCGAAAGTGCTGCTCTGCGACGAGCCGACTTCGGCGCTCGACCCGGAGCTGGCGCAAGAGGTGGTCGACGTGCTCGGCAAGCTCGCCAGCGAAGGCACGACCATGGTGATGGCGACGCATGATCTGCGCCTCGCCTCCAAGATCGCCCAGGAAGTGGTGTTCCTCGATGCCGGTGTCGTCGTCGAGAAGGGACCGGCCGCGGTGCTGTTCAACAATCCGGAGCAGCAGCGGACCAAGCGCTTCATTGCGACGCTGAAGCAGGAGGCTGAGAAGGAAGGCGGCGGCGCGTAAGCGCGCGGCCCAGAGTGTGTTGAATTCGGGTGATGGCCCCTGAAGGGGCGCCGGTTTCCGGGATATGTTGCCGGATGCGCGAGCAGGCCGTCAGCCGCCCTCCGGTATACTGCCCTTGCTGTCGGCAGCCGCTAAAATTTCACAGTCGGCTCTCCCCTGAAGCCGCGGCTTTTCATTTGCAGGTTCAGATATGATGGCTGACGAGCGCCACGCCAAGTCCGATGAGGATCGAACCGCATGTCTTGGGGATCACCCATCCGGCGCCGCCGCCAGTGAACCGGCCAACGGCGAGCGAGGCGATGCCGACCGCCGCCAGGTCGGCCATCGAGAAGATGAGATTGACGACGATGCCGAGGATGAGGAATTGCAACCCTACGGCAAGGGCGGCTGACGGATCCACGAACTGCGGCAGGAAGGTCAGGAAGAACAGTGCCGTCTTGGGATTGAGGATCTCGACGACCATGCTGTCGCGAAATGTGTTCGGGGCCGGCCTGGCACCGTCCTCGCCCATCCGGTTCCAGCCCAGGAACATGGCAAGGCCCAGCGAAATGAGATATGTGGCGCCCGCCACTCGGATCATCGAGAAAGCGACCGGCGCGTGTTCCATCAGTGCGGCGAGTCCGACCGCCGCGGCCAGGATGTGCACGTAACAGCCGAGATGAACACCCAGTGCCGCCATCAATCCCGCCTGACGGCCATGGGCTAGCGTTTGCGCGGTCATGTAGAGAATCGCCGGCCCTGGCATGCAGGCGAAGGCGAGCGTTGCGAGGGCGAACGGAATCCAAAGATCCAGCGACGGCATGACGGCTCCTCCCATGTGATCAAGCCGTGGGAGGAGTAGGCTGGGGGTCAGGCCGAAAACATACGGCAGATGCCGTATTTGGATCGTGATCGGGCTTGGCTAATCTGCCGATGGTTAAGGGGACGTTGCGGGGTTGCCCATCGTCGCGGCTGTGATGTCAGCCGGCGGGCAATCCCAGACGAACCGCGTAGACGGTTAGTTCGGCGGTGTTGTGGAGATTGAGCTTGCCCATCAGGTTTTCGCGATGCTTGCGAGCGGTCGGCAGGCTGATCCCCAACCGTTCGGCGATGTCGCGCGTGATCATGCCTTGCGCCACCAGTTGAAGGATCTGCCGTTCGCGCCGCGTCAGCGGCACCGGGGAGAGGATTTCCTGTGCGGCTATCGGCTCGCTGCCCCTGCCCATATCGCTGACGGCGAAGCGAACGGTTTTCGCCAGATAGGTGCCTCCGTTCTTGACCGCTTCGATGGCGACGCCAAGTTCCTCGGGATCGCCGTCCTTGGTCAGGTAGGCGTTGGCGCCGGCACTGAGCGCGGCGCGCACCGTCCTCGGCTCGATATTGGCCGTCAGCACCACGATCCGCAGGCGTGGCGCCAAGGTCCTGATGGTGGCGATGAACTGCATCCCGGCGACACCTGGCATGCCGAGGTCGAGGATCAAAAGGTCGGCGCGCGTGCTTCGCAGCTGGCCAAGCAGCGCCTCGCCATCCGCAGCCTCGGCGACGACCGAGACATTGTCCATTGCCGAGATGAGCAGCTTCAGCCCCTCGCGCACGATGGCATGGTCGTCGGCGAGTATGGCGGTGAGCGGGCGATTCATCAGGGCACCATCCAGGACTGCAGCGGCGTATATGGATCGATCGCCAATCTATGCGAAACAGGTTGCCGGTAGATCAACGGTACCGGAGAAGACCGCCCGGAGAATACTTGGGGCAATTGGAGGGCTTCGATGCAGGAAGACAAGATACGCCAGGCCCTGATCGAACTCCTGTATCGCAATTCCTACGGCGTGGTCATCTCCAACATCGTGATCTCGATGGCGGCGGTCTATGTGCTGAGAACGGCCGTTTCCATCAATTGGCTGATCGGCTGGCTAGCGGCGCTGTATCTGCTGACGGCTATCCGGGTGCTGGCGTCGCGCCGTTTTTTCAGCCGCGCCCAGGATCGCCACTCGATCTTGCGCTGGGCATGGCTGGCTACGGCGTTTTCCTGCATGTCGGGCCTTCTGTGGGGTGTGCTTGGCTGGGTCGGCTTCATGCCCGAGGCGCCGATCGTGCTGTCCTTCACGGTCATTGTCCTGACTGGTCTCGTCTGCGGCACGGTGCCGTCTCTGTCGGCCTTTCCGCCGGCGCTGGTTGGATCCATCCTGGCAACGGTGGTGCCGGTCGCCCTTCGCTGCCTGACCACCCAAAGCGATATTTCCGGCGCCTTCCTGTTCCTGCTCGCATCGCTGGTGGCGATCAATTTCTACTACTGCCGTATCACCTACCGCATGCTGCGCGAAACCGTCAGCCTGCGATTGGAGAACGAAACGCTGGTCGAGCATCTGCAAGAGGAACGCGACAGGGCGCAGACCGCCGACCGTGCCAAGACGCGTTTTCTGGCGGCGGCGAGTCACGATCTGCGCCAACCGATCCATGCCCTGAGCCTGCTGGTCTCGACGCTTGCCGTTTTGGGGCAGCGCGGCGACGTACCCTCCGGCGAGGCGCGCGACCTGGCCAGCCGAGCGAAATCGGTTGTCAGCAACTTCAGTGGGCTGCTCAACGCTTTGCTCGATATCTCCCGGCTCGATGCGGGCATCGTCACGGCCGCGAGCGAGGCGGTGCCGCTGCGCGACCTCTTTGGTGATCTTCGCAATGAATTCGCCGCCGAGGCGAAACAGCGCGGACTTAGGTGGCGCGTGGTCGACAGCGGCCTCTACGTCGACAGCGACCCGATGATGCTGAAGCGCATTCTCAACAACCTGGTGTCGAATGCCTTTCGCTACACCAAGCAAGGTGGTGTCCTGCTGGGCTGTCGCCGGCGCGGCGCATGTGTGGAGATACAGGTCCTGGACAATCGGCCCCGGCATCCCCGCCGATCAGCAGGGGATGGTCTTCGAGGAGTTCGTGCAGTTGCAGAACCCGGCGCGGGACCGCACGCAAGGCCTGGGACTCGGGCTCGCCATCGTTCGCCGCACCGCCGAACTGTTGCGGCACCCCCTGAAATTGGCTTCGACATCCGGACGCGGTTCCCTGTTTTCCATCACCGTCGCGAAGGCCGGCGCGGTGCAAGCTCGCTTAGCGGTCGACACGACATCGCCGGCCAGCAGTACCGCGGGCATCATCGTGGTCGAGGACGAGGGCGATGTTCTCGATGCCATGGTGCGCTTGCTCGGCCTGGAGGGACATCGTGTCTATCCCGGCCGCTCCGCCGGAGAGGCGCGGAAGGCCCATGCGGCGGCGCTGGCTGCCGGCGATGCGCCGGTCGACCTGATCATCGCAGACTACCGTCTCGAGAATGACACCACCGGCACCGACGCGATCCGTGCGCTTCACGCCCATATCGGCCGCGTTGTCCCGACCATCATCATCACCGGCGATACCTCGCCTTCGCGCCTCAAGGAGATCAGCGCCAGCGGCAGCCGCATCCTGCACAAGCCGATCGCCGACGAGGAATTGCGCGAAACCATTGCTGCGGTCTGCTTTGCTGGCAAGGCGACAAGTGGGGACAAACGTTAACCGAAAACGCGCGCTGGACGGCCCGGAGCGCGCCAGCAAGCCGCGATGCAGCACGCTGGTGCGCAGTACATCATCAACATCGAAGCCGCCGCCCGAAAGCAAAAGAGGCCCCGGTCAAACCGGAGCCTCCAATCGTTTCAGGCAGGATCTCTCGAATCAAAGGCGAGAAGGATCAGGCAGCTTCTTCCTGCTCGGCCTCTTCATTGTCGGCCTTGGCGCCACGCTTAGGGCCCTTGTTGAGGTTGACCTCGATCAAGCGCACGGCTTCGGTTTCCGACATGCGATTGACGGCCGCGATCTCGCGGGCCATGCGGTCGAGCGCCGCCTCATAGAGCTGGCGCTCGGAATAGGACTGCTCCGGCTGGTTGTCGGCGCGGTAGAGGTCGCGCACGACTTCCGAGATCGAGATCAGGTCGCCCGAATTGATCTTCGCATCATATTCCTGGGCGCGGCGCGACCACATGGTGCGCTTGACGCGGGCGCGGCCCTGCACGACCTTCAGCGCGCGCTCGACATAATCCTCTTCCGACAGCTTGCGCATGCCGATGGAGGTCGCCTTGGCAACCGGAACCTTCAGGCGCATCTTGTCCTTCGAGAAGTCGATGACGAACAGTTCCAGCTTGTGTCCAGCAACTTCCTGCTCGTCGATCGAGACGATCTGGCCGACGCCGTGCGCCGGGTAGACGATGTATTCGCCGGTCTTGAAACCGTGACGCGCAGCGGTGGACTTCTTCTGCGGGGTGATCGTTGCCATTACGCCCTGAACTCCTTGTTGTGGCACCGGCGTCCTGCCGGTCCGAACTCGCGCGATCGGGGAAGCCGATCGTTAGCCGCACAACAGATGAACCCATCGGAAAAGCCGGACCGGCAAACGCGACATTGCGACCGCCTGGCCCAGATCGCTCTGGTCCGAATGGGATTTTCACCTTTCAGTGATTTGGGGCGTCTGCGCCATAAATCGACGTTGTGTCACCGGCATGTTTCGCTGATGTAACACAAAAAGTCGTAAGAATCAAGGTTTTGCTGCACAAGCGAAGGCCACAGGCCAGCGCCGCCTGTCAAGCCGGTTAATGCGACGTGCCTCTTACCCAGCGTAATACCGGCCTTTGCGGCCGTGTTGTCAATCGCCTTCGCCGGGCTCTGCCGAGAAGTATTTCTCGAACTTGCCGGCCTCGCCGTCGAAGGATTTGGCGTCGGCCGGCGGTTCCTTCTTGGCGGTGATGTTGGGCCATTTGTCGGCGTATTCGGTGTTGACCTGCAGCCATTTGTCGAGGCCGGGTTCGGTGTCAGGCTTGATCGCGTCGGCCGGGCATTCCGGCTCGCAAACGCCGCAGTCGATGCACTCGTCGGGATGGATGACGAGCATGTTCTCGCCTTCGTAGAAACAGTCGACCGGACAGACTTCGATGCAGTCCATGTATTTGCATTTGATGCAATTGTCGGTCACGACATAGGTCATCGGTCGGCTCCGGGACGTCCCATTTTGTTGGGCTTTTTCCGTCAGGTAACGCCTTTGTCGACCGCTTGCAAGGGTAGCCATTGCGGACGGTGCCGGTGTTTCCGGAATGGAATTCCAGACTGCAGGCCCGGCGGAAGTCAGTCATGTCCCGCAGAGCGTCTGTTTGCCGGGCTCAGTTCTCGTCTCAGGCGTGCCGTTGTCCCAAAACCGCTGCGTGTTTTTGGACGCCAGGCATCAGTCTTCGCCGAGCAATCGGTCGGTCTGGCGACGTTCCTTCTTGGTCGGGCGGCCGCTGCCGGCCTCGCGCAGCCCCGGAATTGCATCGGGAGGGGCTTCGCCCTTCGGTGCGGGCGGTGGCGACATATCCTCGTAGAGCGTACGGGCCTCCTCGGCCGGGCCGCGCCGCGTACCGGCGCCGAGCACCTTCCAGATGAAGATGCGGCGCTCGAGCGTGATGGTCAGGACGTCGCCTGGCTTGACCTGATCGGAGGCCTGCGCTGCTTTGTCGCGATTGATGCGAACGCGGCCGGCGACGACCAGTTTTGCCGCCAGCGAGCGCGATTTCACGGCGCGTGAGAAGAACAGCCATTTGTCGATGCGCTGGCGGCCTTCGGCAACCATCGAAGCGAGCCGGGTTCTACTTCTTCAACTGGTCGCGCAATGCGGCGAGCTTGGCGAAGGGCGAATCCGGGTCGAAGCGCACCGGGCGCTCCTCGCGCGGCTTGGGCTGGAAGGCCGGCTTGCCGCCTTGCGGACCACCTTTGGCATCCGGCCTGCCACCCTTCCAGTCGGGACGGCCCTCACGGCGGTCGGGACGCTCGCCTTGCGGCCTGCCGTCACGCCGCTGTTCGCCTTCGGCCTGCGGCTTGGGTTTGAATTTCGAGCGGTCGAAGCGCGGCTTGCCGGCTCCATCGCGCCGGCCTTCATGGGCAGGCCGTTCTCCGGGTGCAGCTACGGCCGGTGCGCCGGCGGTATCCACGGGTGCATCGCTTCGGCCGCGCGCTTGTCCGTTGCGTGGGCGATTGTTCCTGCGGCTGTCGTCGCGGTTGCGCGGGCGCTGTTCGAAGCGGCCCTGACGCCACAACAGGATGGGTTTTGGCGCTTCGGCTTCTGGAGCGGGTTCGCCGGCGGCAGCTTCAATCACCGCTGCAGGTTCGTCCGGCGCGGCGTCCGTTGCGGGCGCGGCATTTGACACCAGCTCGGCCGTTGCGGCTTCTTCTGCCGCTGCAACTTCGATCTCGGCAGTCTCAGTCTCTGCCTGCGGTTCAACCGGCGCCGGTTCGGCGACGTCGGGCGCAGCCTCGGCTACAGGCGCTTCGTCTTGCACGGTTTCGACAGGAGCGTCCGCCTGTTCTTCCACGGCAGGCGCAGCAGGTTCAGCCGCGGCGTCGGGGGTGATTTCGGCGGGAATTTCGGCCGCCGTTTCCGAAACGGCCACTGCGTCCGATGCCGGCTCCGACCCTTCGATTGCTGCCTCTGCTGCGGCATCCGTTGCCGCGGCTTCGGCCGCTTTGGCCTGCTCGGCTCGTGCAGCCTCTTCCGTCGCAAGCTTCGCCACCGCCGCTTCGCGCGCGGCATTGTCCTGTGCTTCGAGCCGCGCCTTGACCTCGACGGCCGGCTTCGGCTCGGCACGATAGCCGAGACCCTTGAGGATTTCTTCCATGTCGTCGGCGGTGGCGCCGAGGATCGACATCATCGGCGGCGTCACCATGAAGGACTGGCCGTCATAGGCGCCGTCCGGGCGCTGACCGAGGCCGGGCTTCCAGTTGGTCGCCGGACGGATCAGATCCGCCAGCCGTTCCAGTATGTCGATGCGCACGGCGCGACGGCCGAGATTGCGGTAGCCGGCAAGCTTGTAGAACGTCTTGTCGAAAGCAGGGTCGATCACCACCGAGGTGCGACCCGAGGCGAGCGCATGGACCACGTCGCCAAAGCCCGGCTTGTCCTTGCCGTCGTTCTTCAGCGCCCACAGCAATGTCACCAGCCCGGCAGGCGCCGGCTTGATCAGCGCCGGCACGAAGACATGGTAGGCGCCGAAGCGCACGCCAAGCCGGCGAAGGGCGGCGCGGCCTTCCTGGTCGAGCGACTTCATCTCCTCGGCGATGTCGCGGCGGTTGATGAGGCCGAAATTCTCGACCAGCTGGAAGGCGATGCCGCGGCCGATGCCAGAAATCTGGTCGGCGTTCCTGAGGTCGACCAGCGGCTTCAGCAGCGACTCGATCTGGAAATTGACGAATCGCTCTGCACGCGCGGCGACCTTGTCGCGCGCCGGGCCGGTCAGCTGTTCGTCGGCCAGCAGCACCAGGCGCGGCTTCAGCGCGTCTTCGCCTGATACCAGCGTGCCGATCGGCGCGCCGATCCAGCGCAGCGTACCATCCGAGCCAAGCGCGATGTCGCCATTGGCCGAGGCGCCGAAGCGTTCGGCGCGCGCTTCGAACTCGGCGGCCAGCGCCTTCTGGGCGGCGGTGCGCACCGCCTTGGCGTCTTCGCCGCCGGCGGTCTGGTCGGCGGTGAAGCGGAACCCTTGCAACTCGCCGACATGGTGGCCTTCGACAAGGACGGTTCCGGTAGGACTAATTTCGGCTTCGGGCATGGTATTTTCTCTAAGGCGCCGCATGAGGACGGAAGTCCTGCGGTCTACGAAGCGTTTCGTCAACCGCTCATGCAGCGCATCCGACAATCTGTCTTCGATTTCGCGCGTCTTTTCCTGCCAGTGTGCCTGATCGGCCAGCCAGCCGGGCCGGTTCGACACGAATGTCCAGGTGCGGATCTGGGCAATGCGATGCGACAGCGTGTCGATATCGCCCTCGGTGGTATCGGCGCGGCGCACCTGCTCGGCCATGTAATTCTCGTCGACATGGCCGTAGCGTGCGAGGTCCGTGTAAATGGAAGCGATGAGGTCGGCATGCTGCGCCGGCGCGATCCTGCGGTAGTCGGGCAGCGCGCAGGCTTCCCACAGCAGCGCCACGCGCTTGGCATTGGTGGTGAGTGCGCGAATGTCCTCGTCGCGCGATAGATGCTCGAGCGCCTGTGCATCGACGGCAGGCAATGCCCGCGTCAGTCCCTCGACGGGGGCGTTGGTCTCGATCGAGCGCTTCAGCGCGTCGAGGCTGGCAAAGTCGAAATGCGCGGTGCGCCACTGCAGCACCTTCACCGGATCGAAATCGTGGCCTTCGATCTTCTTGATCAGCTCTTCGTCCAGCGGGTCGACCTGGCCGGTGACACCGAACGTACCGTCACGCAGATGCCGGCCGGCGCGGCCGGCGATCTGGCCGAGCTCGGCCGCGGTCAGGTTGCGATACTGGAAGCCGTCGAACTTGCGGTTCTGGGCGAAGGCGACGTGGTCGAGATCGAGGTTGAGACCCATGCCGATGGCATCGGTGGCGATGAGATAATCGACATCGCCGGACTGGAACAGCGCCACCTGGGCGTTGCGGGTGCGCGGCGAGAGCGCGCCGAGCACAACGGCGGCACCGCCCTGCTGGCGGCGGATCAGCTCGGCGATGGCGTAGACCTCGTCGGCCGAGAAGGCGACGATCGCCGTGCGCCGCGGCAGGCGGGTCAGCTTCTTGGAGCCGGCATAGGCAAGATGCGACAGCCTCGGCCGCGTCACCACCGAGACACCCCTCAGCAGGCGCTGCAGAATGCCATGCATGGTGGCTGCACCGAGCAGCAGCGTTTCCTGGCGGCCGCGCAGATGCAGGATGCGGTCGGTGAAGATGTGGCCACGCTCGAGGTCGCCGGCGAGCTGCACTTCGTCGATGGCGACGAAGGCGGCGTCGGTCTCGCGCGGCATGGCCTCGACAGTGCAGACCGAATATCTGGCGCCCGGCGGCTGGATCTTTTCCTCGCCGGTGATCAGCGCCACTTTGTGGGCGCTGACCTTTTCGCAGACACGGGCGTAGACCTCGCGCGCCAGCAGCCTGAGCGGCAGGCCGATGATACCACTCTCATGCGCCACCATGCGCTCGATTGCGAGATGGGTCTTGCCGGTGTTGGTCGGCCCGAGCACGGCGGTCACGTCGCGGCCCGACAGGATCAGCGGCTCGGTGTGTTTGGGCTGGATGTTCATCAACCTAGAATAAGGCTTCTGGGACCTGGAAATAAGGCTTCTTGGCCTCTGGTTGTCGGGAGCGTGCCTCAAATGGCGCGTATGACAGGCGACACATAGGGATTTCGGGCGCGAAGCGAAAGCGGAATGTTCCGCCGGCGGCCAGAAGGTGGTTTTGTCAAGCTTTCAACCGGCTGCGGATTAACGGATAGAACGAGTCTGGAACGAATCGGCGACGAATCAGTGACTCCTGCAGATTCAGCTTTTGTTCACGGCTACATGTGGATTTCGCGACCGCGAGTCGCACCACATGCTGAATCGCTGAACTGGCCCGTTTCATGCTAAGAGGGCGTTGCCGTTAACCTTTGCCTGGAACCAATCACGGTGGCTTGGCGCGCCTCGATCAACATTGTTGATCTTTCTTAACCTGCGTTAAGCAGTTGGGCAGGCGATTCCGGCTGTCGTCGTTAACGTTCAGCTCATAGCCGGAACGAATCGGCGACGAATCGGCGATGGCGTAATTTTCCCGATTTGTTCAGCCCAATATCTTGTGTTGTGAACAGTTTATCCACCGAGAATCCACAGGTTGCCAGGGAGCTTTTGCACAGGGCGGCTGCCGGCTGTTAACCTTCGCGTGCCGAATTGGGTCAGCTACGGTCGCGAGCACGTCAAAGGGACCGTGCCGGAAACGGGCCGGTGTGCCGGCCCGTCGATCTCCTACATCGCCACGTCATCAGGCGAAGTATTGGCCACCGTTGGCCGTGATGGTCGAGCCGGTGATGAAGCCGGCATCTTCGGATGCGAGGAAGACGACGCAGCGCGCGATCTCTTCCGGTTCGCCGAGGCGGCCGACGGGGATTTGCGGGATGATGCGGTCGTTGAGCACCCTCTCGTCGATCGCCTTCACCATCTCGGTGGCGATGTAGCCAGGGCAGATGACGTTGACGGTGATGCCCGCGCGAGCTCCCTCTTGAGCGAGGGCTTTGCTGAAACCGATGTCGCCAGCCTTCGCGGCGGAATAGTTGACCTGGCCGGCCTGGCCTTTCTGGCCGTTGATCGACGAGATGGTGATGACGCGGCCGAACTTCCGGTCGCGCATGCCGCTCCACAGCGGATGCGTCATGTTGAAGACGCCGGACAGGTTGGTGTCGATGACCTCTTTCCACTGCTCGCGCGTGATCTTGTGGAACATGGCGTCGCGGGTGATGCCGGCATTGTTGACCAGCACCGAGACCGGGCCGAGATCGGCCTCGACCTGCTTGATGCCGGCGGCGCAGGAATCATAGTCGGCGACCGACCATTTGTAGACCGGAATGCCGGTCTCGGCCTTGAATTTCGCCGCTGCGGCGTCATTGCCGGCGTAGTTCGCGGCAACCGAATAGCCGACGGTCTTCAATGCGATAGAGATCGCCGCGCCGATGCCGCGCGATCCGCCTGTGACGATTGCTACCTTGGTCATGCATTTCCCCTTTTTTTGATACCGCCCTGTTGTCGGGCTTGGCAGGCACTGAATACAGAACGGGCGGCTCGCGCCGCCCGTTAGCGAGTTCTTCAGAGTGCTTCGATGCACATGGCGACGCCCATGCCGCCGCCGATGCACAGGGTAGCGAGACCCTTCTTGGCGCCGCGCCGGCGCATCTCGAAGACCAGCGTGTTGAAGACACGGGCGCCGGAAGCACCGATCGGGTGGCCGATGGCGATGGCGCCGCCATTGACGTTGACGATCGAGGGGTCCCAGCCCATGTCCTTATTGACGGCGCAGGCCTGCGCGGCAAAGGCCTCGTTGGCCTCGACCAGGTCGAGATCGCCGACCGACCAGCCGGCCTTTTCCAAGGCCTTGCGCGATGCTGGAATCGGGCCGGTGCCCATGATCTGCGGATCGACGCCGGCGGTTGCCCAGGACACGATGCGTGCCAGCGGGGTGATGCCGCGCCTCACCGCTTCCGCCTCGCTCATCAGCAGCGCGCCGGCGGCGCCGTCATTGATGCCGGAGGCGTTGGCGGCGGTCACCGTGCCGTCCTTGTCAAAGGCCGGCTTCAGCTTGGTCATGGCGTCGAGCGTGGCGCCATGGCGGATGTATTCGTCCTGGTCGACAATGGTGTCGCCCTTCTTGCCCTTGAGTGTGACGGCGACGATCTCGTCCTTGAACTTGCCGGCCTTTTGCGCGGCCTCGGCCTTGTTCTGCGAAGCCAGCGCAAACTGATCCTGGTCTTCGCGGGTGATCTGGAACTGACGTGCCACGTTTTCGGCGGTGTTGCCCATGTGATAACCGTTGAAGGCATCCCACAGCCCGTCCTTGATCATGGTGTCGATCAACTTGAAGTCGCCCATTTTGACGCCGGCGCGCAGGTGCTGGGCATGGGTCGAAAGCGACATCGATTCCTGGCCGCCGGCGACGATGACCTTGGCATCGCCGGTGGCGATCTGCTGCATGCCGAGCGCAATGGCACGCAGGCCCGAGCCGCAAACCTGATTGAGGCCCCAGGCTGTGGTTTCCTTGGGCAAGCCAGCATTGATCGATGCCTGGCGGGCCGGGTTCTGGCCTTGCGCGGCGGTCAGCACCTGGCCGAGGATGACCTCGTCGACCTCGCCTGGTTCGACACCGGCACGTGACAGCAATTCCCTGATGACAACGGCACCGAGCTCATGCGCCGGGGTGGCGGCAAAGGCGCCGTTGAAGGAGCCGACCGGCGTGCGCGCCGCGCTGGCAATGACGATGGAAGCGGACATTTTCTTCTCCAGACTTCAAGGGTGTCGTTCTGTCGTTAGGGACTTTTCTTGCCCTTTCCCAACCCCAAGTCAAACCGGAAATAGGCAGGGCGCCCATGCGCCGCAAGCAGGTCGTGCCTTGCCATGGCGGCCATTCGTCCATTGCTGCGCAGCATATTTTGCCTGCTATGCAGCATTTAGTGATCCCGCACTGCACAAACTGCTTGGAATTGTGAAGCTTTTGCGCATATCCTCAAAAAAAAGGCACAATCGTTATCGGCGGCTTGCTCAGAGGCGCGCCGGTGTCCCCGGGAGGATGTAGATGGCCGCTAAAGACGATCCGATCATCATCAAGAAATACGCCAATCGCCGCCTCTACAACACCGGCACCAGCACCTATGTGACGCTCGAGGACCTCGCCGAGATGGTCAAGAAGGGCGAGGAGTTCACCGTCCAGGACGCCAAGACCGGCGACGACATCACGCATCCGGTGCTGACCCAGATCATCTTCGAACTGGAGAACAAGGACGGGCAAAACATGCTGCCGATCCCGTTCCTGCGCCAGCTCATCGCTTATTACGGCGACCAGATGCAGATGATCGTGCCGAGCTTCCTCGAACAGTCGATGCTCGCCTTTTCCAAGGAGCAGGAGCGCTTTCGCGAGCAGATGAAGGGGGCGATCGGCAAGTCGCCGCTCGACATGATGAAGATCACTACGCCGATCAAGGCGCTGGAGGAACAGACACGCCGCAACATGGAAATGTTCCAGAATGCGATGCGGCTGTTCACGCCGTTCCCGCCCGCCGGCACCGCGCCGGCCGCCGCGCCGTCGCCCGAGCCGGCCAGGAAGGAAACACCTGACAAGCCCGACGATCTTCAGGAACTGAAGGACCAGATCGCGGCCATGCAGCGCAAGCTCGACACGATGTCCTGAGCTTAGCGCTCTTCGATCTTACGGCAGCACGCCCTCATAGCGGCCGCGCGGCCTGATGACACTTCGGCTTGTTATCTGTTCGACCGTGTGCGCTGCCCAGCCGACGCTGCGTGCGAGCGCAAACAGGCGGAACGGCGTATCGCGCGGCAAGCCAAGGCTGCGCGTCAGCGCGGTCAGCCCAAAGTCGATGTTGGGAAGCGCGCCGGTCGCCGCAAAGGCAGCGTCGCGCAGCAACGATAGTGTGCCGTCAACCTCGATCACCGACAGAAGCGCTGCCCCTCGGGGGTCGCCGTCGGGATAGAGCTGATGACCGAATCCCGGCAGCGGCCGGTCATGGCTGAGCCAGCGCCGAATCGCCGCATCGGCGCCATGCCGCGCCGCATCCTCGGCCAGTTGCATCACCGCCTCGCCGGCGCCGCCATGGCGAGGACCGGACAGCGTCGCGAGCCCAGCCAGCAGGCAGGCGGCCAGCGGCGCGCCGGTCGAGGCTGCGACGCGCGCAGCGAAGGTGGACGCGTTCAGTTCATGATCGGCAAGCAGGACAAGCGCGCGGCGGATCGCATCGGCGCCGCCGGCATCCACCGACCAGGCCTGTGCCAGCCGCTGATGGACGGGATCCGGTCCTGCCGGTGCGCCCAGCGCGCCGGCCAGCACGCCGACCGCGTGCGCGGCGTCGGCATGCAGCGAGGCGGCGCTGCGCCCAAGCGATGGGCGCCCCTGGCCGGCAAGCACGGCAAGTCGCGCAAAGGCCGCAGCCCGGCCAGCTTGATGGGGTGCGTCCGGCAATGGTGCTTCGAAAGCCACCGGTTCCGGCAGAGCCCAGAGAACGGCGGCGGCTTCTTCCAGTGTGGCGTGCCCGGAGAGCACCGCGGCGTCCTGCCCGCGATAGATGAGCCGACCGTGCGAGACGGTCGAGATCGCCGTTGCGATCGAGGGCTCGCCCCAGGCAATGGCGCTTTCAGCGATGGCTGATGGGCTCCGTCCGCGCGCCCTCCGCGTTGCCAGCGCTTCTATATCGTCGGCACGATACTGGCTGCGGCGCGGATCGGCGCGGTCGGGCCGCATGCCGATGCGCCCACGGCTGACATAGGCGTACAGCGTCTGCGCCCGCACCTTGAGCCTCTCCAGCGCTTCTTCCCTGGACAACCACTCCGACATATCGAACCCCAATATTGATTCTATTGATCAAGATTGATGGAAACGTTGCCCATCTCTATCTCCGATCTGGAAATGCTTCAAGGAGACAGGCTATGGCGAATGGGCTCGATGACGTGGTGGCGGCGGAAACCGTGCTTTCCGATGTGGATGGTCTTGGCGGCCGTCTGACGATCCGAGGTCATTCGCTGCCCGAGCTGGCCGGCCGCTGGGACTATGCTCAGGTGATGCGCCTGCTGCTCGACGGCTTCTTCGACGACCTTCCCGCCGACGCGAAGCTGACGGGTGAGCTGGGCCAGGCACGTGCTGAGGTGTTCGAACGGCTTTTACCCTCGTTGCCCCGGCTGGCGTCGCTCGATGTCTACAGCGCCATGCGCGCCGGCATGGCGCTGCTGCCCGACGGCGAGACCTTGACCGACGCCTTGCTGCTCATCGCAGCGCCCGCCGTGCTGACGCCGGCCCTGCTGCGCCTGCAGCGCGGCGAGCAGCCGATCGCGCCGGACAGCCGCGCCCATCATGCCGCCGACATGTTGAGGATGCTGAGCGGCAACGCCGCCTCCCCAGCACTGGCGAAGGCGCTCGACACCTATCTGGTGACCGTCTGCGACCATGGTCTCAATGCATCGACCTTTGCGACGCGCGTGGTGGCCTCGACGCAGGCCGGCCTGACATCCTCCGTGCTGGCCGGGCTCGGCGCACTCAAGGGGCCGCTGCATGGCGGGGCGCCCGGTCCGGTGATCGAGATGCTGGATGCGATCCAGGCGCATGGCGATGCCGCCGGCTGGCTTCGCGACGAGATCGCGCACGGCAGGCGCATCATGGGCTTCGGCCACCGCATCTACCGCGTGCGCGATCCGCGCGCCGATGTGCTGAAGTCCGTCGTGCGGCAACTCGGCGGCGAGGGCGAAACCGGCCGCCGGCTGGCATTCGCGGAGACAGTGGAACAGGTAGCGCTAGACGTGCTGCGGATCGCCAAGCCGTCGCGCTCGCTGCAGACCAATGTCGAGTTCTACACCGCGCTGCTGCTGGAGGCGGCGGGCTTTCCGCCACAAGCTTTCAGCAATGTCTTTGCCACCGGGCGCGTCGCCGGCTGGATCGCGCATGCGCGCGAGCAGCAGACGATCGGGCGGCTGATCCGCCCGCAGTCGCGCTATGTCGGGCCTGTGCCGGAGCTGGCTGCCTGAGGCTTATCGGCGCCTGGCGAGCGACCGGCGATCCAAACGATATCCTCCTGGTGAGCGGCCGTGTGGCCGCTTATGACGAAAATTTCATCTCGCCCACAAATCTGGCCGCTGTTATTGCGTCGTATTGAGCATATATGCTGCACTGCAACATAGATGCATTCTTGCCGTAACCAGAGGATTCCGCCCTTGGCCGCCAGAAAAACCGCAGTCATCACCGGCTCCACATCGGGCATTGGCCTGGCCATCGCCCAGGCGCTGGCGGCCGAAGGCCGCAACGTCGTCGTCAACTCTTTCTCCGACACGACCGCCGACCACGCCATGGCCGACGCAATTGCCAAACAGTATGGAGTGAAGACCGCCTACATCAAGGCCGATATGTCGAAACCGGCGGAATGCCGGGCGCTTGTCGCCAAGGCGGCCGAAACATTCGGTTCGGTCGATATCCTGGTCAACAATGCCGGCATCCAGCATGTCGCGCCGGTGGAAGAGTTCCCGATCGAGAAATGGGACGCCATCATCGCCATCAACCTGTCGTCGGCATTCCACACCATTGCAGCCGCCATTCCGCTGATGAAAAATGCCGGCGGCGGGCGGATCGTCAACATCGCCTCGGCACACGGCCTGGTCGCGTCGCCGTTCAAGTCGGCCTATGTCTCGGCCAAGCACGGCATCATGGGATTGACGAAGACCGTCGCGCTCGAACTGGCGCGCGAAAAAATCACCTGCAATGCCATCTGCCCGGGCTATGTGCTGACGCCGCTGGTCGAGGCGCAGATCCCCGATCAGATGAAGGCCCATCAGATGGACCGCGAGACCGTCATCCGTGAGGTCATGCTGGACAAGCAGCCGACCAAGGAATTCGTCACGGTGGAGCAGATCGCGGCAGCGGCGGTGTTCCTGTGCTCGGACGCGGCAGCGCAGATCAACGGCACCCATCTCTCGGTAGATGGCGGCTGGACCGCCGCGTGAGGCGCGAAATCTTCTCATCTACCCAAAACGAACCAAGGACGACGCCATGACCAAAAACGGCAAGGCGGAGGAGACGAAGAAGATAAACGTCGCACTTCAGGGCGGCGGCTCGCACGGGGCCTTTTCCTGGGGTGTGCTCGACCGGCTGCTGGAGGACGGCAGGCTGGAGATATCAGCAGTGTCCGGCACCAGCGCCGGCGCCATGAACGCGGTGGCGCTGGCCGACGGATATGTGCGCGGCGGTGTCGAAGGCGCGCGGCAAAAACTTGACGATTTCTGGCGCGCGGTGGCGGCCAAGGGCCGGTTCAGCCCAGTGCAGCGCATGCCGTGGGATGTCGCCTGGGGCAACTGGTCGATCGAGAATACGCCTGGCTATGTCTTCTTCGACACCATGTCGCGCGTGTTCTCGCCCTACGTCGCCAATCCGCTCGGCCTTAACCCGTTGCGCGACGTGGTGGAGCAGGAGATCAATTTCGACAATGTCCGCGCCTGCAAGTCGATGGAACTGTTCATCTCGGCGACCAATGTCGAAACCGGACAGTTGCGCGTCTTTTCCGACGGCGAGATCGACCTCGACGTGGTGATGGCTTCGGCCTGTCTGCCGCAATTGTTCCGCGCCGTCGAGATCAAGGGCGTGCCCTACTGGGACGGCGGCTATGGCGGCAACCCGGCGCTCTATCCGTTTTTCAAGACCGCGGCGACCGAGGATGTGCTCCTGGTGCAGATCAATCCGGTGGTGCGGGAGGGAACGCCAAGGAGCGCCAACGAGATCCAGAACCGCATCGACGAGATCACCTTCAACGCCGGGCTGCTGCGAGAATTCCGCTCGATCGCCTTCGTCAAGGAACTGATCGCCGCCGGCCGTCTGCCGCATGGCGAATATCGCGACATCCGCATGCACCGCATCGATGCCGACGAGGCGTTCAAGGACCTGTCGGCGTCGTCGAAGGTCAATGCCGAATGGGCGTTCCTGACCTATCTCAGAGATCTCGGCCGCACAGCCGCCAGCGACTGGCTGGAAGAGAATTACGACGCCGTCGGCAAGCGACCGACGCTCGATCTCTCCGGTGAACTCGATGACGGCTTCAAGCCGGTGCGCGGTCCGGCACCCGGCCGGCGGGTCAAGGAATTCCTCGCTGTGCGCAAAAATCCGGAGGTGGTTCGCCGTCGGGCCTGAACTGAAACCCGATACAGCTGGTTTCATCGAGCTTTCAAGGTTAGGTCGATCACCCTGATCAGGGCAGCGGCCGCCTGCCGCTGTCCCTCCGGATCTCTGATCCGCGCCTTCATGCCTTCCAACCCGTCGAGCAGCATGTCGGCGAGCAGTTGTGTCGACAGGCCCCTGGCCGCCAGGTCGACGCCGTTCCTGGCTGCCTCCCCCTGGATCGCGGCGGCAATATGTTCGCCAAGCCCGCCGCGCCAGCAGCCGACCAGATCGCCAAGGCTCGATTTCATATCCAGCAATTCGGCGCCGTGCGGCGAGGCAACGACCGCGCCCATCATCGAGATGAATGCCTCATCGATGGCCCGCATCATGCGCTCGGTGAAAGGGCCATCGCCGGATAGGGCAATCTTTGCCGCCTCGACCGAGCGCGACAGGATCATCATGGCGATGGCGCGGAAAATGTCGGTCTTGTTCTTGAACAAGAGATAGAGCGCCGGGCGCGACATGTCTGCGGCGCGGGCGATGTCGTCCATGGTGGTGCGGGTGAAGCCATAGGCCAAAAACACCTTCATCGCGCCATCCAGGATACGGACGCGTTTGGGATCTGTGGCGGCGATGTCTTCGATCTGGTTCATGGAGCAATTCTATCCTGCAAAATCCTATTTGACAAAATGACGAAATTTGTCAATCTGTATTGGGCCAAACGGCCGAGGGGACGCTTCGCCCTTGGCAGTGGACGACAACAAAGGGTATCCCCATGCGCCTTACCGTCGACGGTCAGTCTTTCGATATCGATGCCGATCCTGACATGCCGCTGCTGTGGGCGCTGCGCGATCTCATTGGCAAGACCGGGCCGAAATTCGGCTGCGGCATCGCCGCCTGCGGCGCCTGCACGGTGCATGTGGACGGTCAGCCGGTGCGTTCCTGCTCACTCCCGGTTGGGCAGGTCAGTGGAGCTGTCACGACCATCGAAGGCATCGGCACAGCAGGCGGACTGCATCCGGTGCAGCAGGCATGGCTGGAGGAACAGGTCGCGCAATGCGGCTACTGCCAGGCCGGCCAGATCATGAGCGCGGTGGCGCTGCTCGACGAGGTCGCCGACCCGAGCGATGCCGACATCGACAACGCCATGGGTGGCAATCTCTGCCGCTGCGGCACCTATCCGAAGATACGCTCGGCCATCAAGAAGGCCGCGGCGCTCAAGACGGCGGGGCTCTGACCATGGCCAGTGTCGGAAAGATCGCCCGCCGCACGTTTCTGATCGGCGCTGCCGCCGTCGCGGGCGGCGTTGCCGTCGGCTACTACTATTATCGCAAGCCTTTTCCGAACCCGCTCGAGGCCGAGCTCGGCAAGGGCGAGGCGACCTTCAACCCCTATGTGAAGATCGGCGCCGACAACACCATCACCATCGTCGCGCCGCGGGCCGAGATGGGGCAAGGCATTTCGACGACGCTCGCCGTCATGGTCGCCGAAGAACTCAATGTGAGCCTCGACCGGGTCAAGGTCGAGCACGGCCCCGCCTCCCATGCCTATTACAACGCCGCGATCCTCGAAGAGGGCGGTCCGTTCGCCTTCTTCGACGAGAGCATGACCGCGCAGGCGGTGCGCTCGGGTCTCGGTGTGGTCGGCAAGTTCCTTGCCCTGCAGGGCACCGGTGGTTCGGCTTCGACACGCGACGGTTTTGACAAGATGCGGCAAGCGGGTGCAGTCGCCCGGCAGATGCTGATCGCGGCTGCGGCGCAAAAACTCGGTGTCGCCGCCGCCGATCTGGAAACGGCCGACGGTTCGATCCTGCACAAAGCGTCCGGCAAGTCGCTGACCTATGGCGCGGTCGCCGCGGCCGCCGCCGCGATGGCGCCGCCGGCCGAAGTCAGGCTCAAGGACCGGGCCGACTGGAAACTGCTGGGAAAGCCGCAAAAGCGCATCGACATGCTGGCCAAGGTGACCGGGGCGCCGATCTTCGGCATCGATGTCAGGCTGCCGGACATGGTCTACGGCACGGTCAAGATGAGCCCGCGCTTCTGGTCGGCGCCGATCAAGGCGGACCTCTCGAAAGCCGAGAAAATGCCCGGTGTGATCAAGATCGTGCCGCTGGAGACGAATTACGGCCATGGCTTCGGCATCATCGCCGACAACACATGGGCGGCATTCAAGGCGGCCGAGGCGATCGATGCCCAGTGGTCCGATCCCGAATACCCGCTCAGCAGCGCCGCTATTTCAGATGTCCTGAAGCAGGCGCTCGGCACCAAGGGGTCGGTGATGCGCGACAATGGCGACGTCGACACCGCCTTTGCCGACGCGCCGCGTGAAAGGATCGTCGAGGCCGACTATGCGGTGCCCTATCTGGCGCATGCGACGATGGAGCCGATGAACGCCACGGCGCAGCTCAGGGACGGCGCGCTCGACATCTGGTGCGGCAACCAGGCGCCGACCCTGGTGCGGCAGCTTTGCGCCAACGCGGTCGGCATCGAGCAGGACAAGATCACTGTGCACACCACCTTCATGGGCGGCGGTTTCGGCCGGCGCGTCGAGGTTGACTACGCGCTGTGCGCCGCGCTGATGGCGAAGGAGACGGGCGGGCGCCCGATCAAGGTGACCTGGACGCGTGAAGAAGACATGCGCCACGACGCCTACCGGCCGGCCGCTATCGGCAAGTTCCAGGCGCGGCTCGGCGACGATGGCATGCCGGTCGCCGTCGACATGAGGATGGCCTCGCCATCGGTGATTGCCGGCATGCTGCGCCGGCTGTTTCCTTCGATATCGCCGCTCGGTCCCGACAAGAGCATCGTCGACGGTGCCTATGACCAGCCCTACACCATTCCGAACTACCGGGTCAGCGGTATCGCGGCGCCGGTCTCCATCCCTGTCGGCTCCTGGCGCTCGGTCGGCAGTTCGGTCAACGGCTTCTTCCATGAGGGTTTCATGGACGAGATCGCCATTGCCGGAAAAATCGATCCGGTCGAGATGCGCAAGAGACTGATGGCCGCTTATCCCTCGGCGGTGAAGGTGGTGGAGAAAGTCGCCGCGATGGCGAAATGGGGCGAGGCGCTGCCCGCCGGCAAGGCCAGGGGCATGGCCTTCACGCTGTCCTTCGGCAGTTGGGTCGGCGAGATCGTCCAGGTGGCGGACACGCCGGCCGGCATCCGCATCGAGAAGGTGTGGATCGCCGCCGATGTCGGCATCGCGCTCGATCCCGGCATCATCGAGGCGCAGCTGATCTCGGCCGCGATCTACGGCTTGTCGGCGGCGATGGGTCAGGAAATCACCTTCGCCGACGGCATGGTCGAACAGTCGAACTTCCACGATTTCGACGCCATGCGGATTTTCCAGTGCCCGGTCTTCGAAGTCGCTATCTTAGAGAACTTCCACAAGATGGGCGGCGTCGGCGAGGTCGGCACGCCGCCGGCGGCTCCGGCGCTCGCCAACGCCATCTTCGCGTTGACCGGAAAGCGCATCCGCACGCTGCCGCTGTCGAAAACGGTGGCCTTCGCATGAAGAAGCTCCTCATCATGCTGACGCCTGCTGCCATGCTCGTGCTCGCAGCGCCGTTTGCGATCGCGCAAGAGAACCAGATGCCGGCGCCGGCGACCGTCAACGCGGCGAAAGGCCTGTCCGAATGGGACAAGGTCTATGCGGTGTTCTCGCATCCGCGCTGCGCCGACTGTCATGTCGCGGACGAGCGGCCGCGCTGGTCGGGTGCGCATTACGGCGGTACGCGCGTTCACGCCTTCAATGTCCAGCGTGGTGCTGACGGGTCGGGCTTCGGCAATCCGGGCCTGCGCTGCACGACTTGCCATTTCGCCAGCAATTCCAAGGCATTGCACGGACCGCCCGGGGCCGAGAACTGGCATCTGGCGCCAGCCGAGATGGCCTGGTTCGGCAAATCCTCGGCCGAAATCTGCGCCCAGATCAAGGATCCCCTGCGCAACGGCAACCGCAGCTTGAAGGACATCGCGGTGCATGTTCGCGACGACAGATTGGTCGCCTGGGGCTGGGCGCCAGGATCGGGTCGTGAACCAGCCCCGGGCTCCGCCGAAGCAACCTATCAAGCGATCGAAAACTGGGCAGCGGCCGGCGCATCTTGTCCGCCGGCGCAATGATCTTGCAACTTTCAGACTATATTGCGGTGCAACTTTGATGTAGAAGCGCGCTTCGCCGATCACGGCAAATTGAACACGGCTCGGCGCGCACCCATATCGGCGACGCGCCCGCGTTATGAGGACGCTGGCCGAACCCGCAGTGGAAAAAACGACGATGAGAATCAGGTTTCACAAGCTTGCAGCCGTTGTTGTGCTCATTGGTTTCGCGGCGTGGATGGCGACAGGCGAGTTTTCGTCGGTCGGCAGCGTAGCCGCCAACAAAGCCAAGGCAGCCGAAGCCGAACAGGCCAAGGCGCCGGACGCAAGCAAGCCGAAGACGGCGGAAGCCGAGCCTAAGGCACCGCTGCGCACCGTCGCGGTGGTGACGCCGCCACGCAAGACCTATGCACGCGCCATCCGCATTTCCGGGCTGACCGAAGCCGACAAGCGGGCGGTGCTGGCGACGCGCGTCGCCGGTGTCATCGACAAGCTACCTGTCAAGCAAGGCGATCACGTCAAGACGGGGGATCTGGTGCTGATGCTTGCGGCGGAAGAAAAGATCTCGATGGTCGACAACGCCAAGCAGTTGGTGGTGCAGCGCCAGGCCGAGCTGGACGCAGCCTTGCGGCTGATGAAGACCGGCAATCTGCCGAAGCTGCAGCTCGACACCGCGCGCTCGAACCTGACCTCGGCGCAGTCGCTGCTGGAAACGGCACAGGCCGAACTCGACCGCAACGAGGTGAAGGCGCCTTTCGACGGCGTTATCGACCGGGTGCCGGTGGAACTTGGCAGTTCCGTCATGCAAGGCGGCGAGGTGGCAACCATCCTCAAGCTCGATCCGGTGATTGCCCGTGGCGAAGTCAGCGAGCGCGATCTCGGCTATCTCAAGCTCGGCGACAAGGCCACCATACGGCTGGTCAGCGGCCAGACGGTCGAAGGCACCGTGCGCTACATCAGCCGCGACGCCTCGTCGGCGACCCGCACCTTCCGCGTCGAGGTTGCCGTCCCCAATGCCGACGGCTCCGTGCCGGCCGGCATGACGGCGGAAATCGCGCTCAACGCACAGCCGACCGACGCGGTGCTGCTGCCGCGCTCGGTTGTGACGCTCGGCGACAAGGGCGACCTCGGCATCCGTGCCGTCGGCAAGGACAACAAGGTGGCGTTCTTCCCGATCGACCTCGTTGACGACACGCCGACCGGCCTCGTCCTCGGCGGCATACCGGCCGACGCCCGCATCATCGTCGCCGGCCAGGAACTGGTGAAGGAAGGCGATCTGGTCAATCCGGTCGAGGCCGACCAGGCGATCATCAAGAAGCTGCTCGGCGAGGCGACGACCGGCACCCAGTAGCGTAGCACAAGTCGCGACGGACTAGCCCTGGGCGGGGACAATCGGCTGCGACGCAGCTCGTGGAAATTCAAGAACAGGCGTTAGCCATGGATATCGTCAGACTCGCAATCAACAATGCCCGCCTGACCATTTCGGTCCTCGTCTTCCTTCTGCTGGCGGGCTGGGTCGCCTATCAGGCGACGCCAAAGGAAGCGGAGCCCGACGTTCCGATTCCGATGATGTATGTCAGCCTGATCTATCAGGGCATTTCGCCCGAGGATTCGGAGCGGCTTCTGCTGCGGCCGATGGAAAGCAAGCTGAAAAGCCTGAAGGGCCTCAAGGAGATGCGTTCGGCCGCCTTCCAGGGCGGCGGCTACGTGCTGGTCGAGTTCCAGCCGCAGACCAATCTGGCCACCGCGCTGCAGGACACGCGCAGCAAAGTGCAGGACGCCAAGGCCGACCTGCCGCAGGCGGCGGAAGAACCCGTCGTCACCGAAGTCAACATTTCCGAATTTCCCGTGCTCGTCGTCACGCTCTCGGGAAATCTGCCCGAACGCGTGCTGACCGCCGCCGCGCGTGAACTGCGCGACCGCATCGAGGAGGTTCCCGGTGTTCTCGAGGGCTCGCTGCAGGGTGCGCGCGATGATCTCGTCGAGGTCGTCATCGATCCGATGAAGCTGTCTTCCTATGGATTGCAGCTCGATCAGTTGATCGGTGCGGTCGGCAACTCCAACAGCCTGGTCGCCGCCGGCAACATCGAAGGCTCGGAGGGCAAATACGCCGTCAAGGTGCCGTCGCTGATCGAAACGCCGGAGGATGTCGCCGCACTGCCTGTGGTCGCCGGCCCCAATGCCGTGGTGCAGGCCAAGGACATCGCGACGATCCGTTCGACCTTCAAGGATGCCGAGACGGTGACCCGTCTCAACGGCAAGCCGGCCATCGCCATCGAAGTCAAGAAGCGCATCGGCTCCAACCTGATCGACACCATCGCCAAGGTGCGAACGGTGTCCGACGAGTTCGTCAAGTCGATGCCCGAGGGCATGAACGTCACCTACACGCAGGACAAGTCGGTCTTCGTCAACCAGCTGCTCGGCGACCTGCAGAACCATGTGATGATCGCCGTCATCCTGGTGTTCATCGTCATCCTCTACGCGCTGTCCGGCCGCGCCTCGCTGCTCATCGGGCTTGCGATTCCGTCGTCGTTCCTGATCGGCATCCTGCTGCTGGCGATGATGGGCTACACGATCAACATGATCGTGCTGTTCAGCCTGATCCTGGCCGTCGGCATGCTGGTCGACGACGCCATCATCGTCACCGAGTTCGCCGAACGGCGGATGAGCAAAGGCATGCCGAAGGAGGAAGCCTTCGCGCTCGCAGCCAAGCGCATGGCCGGTCCGGTCATCGCCGCGACGATGACGCGCATCGCCGCCTTCTCACCGCTGCTGTTCTGGCCGGGCATCATCGGCGACTTCATGAAGTACATGCCGATCACGCTGATCGTCACGCTGTCGGCCTCGATGCTCTATGCGCTTGTCTTCGCGCCGACGCTGGGTGCGATCTTCGCCAAGGCGCCGCCGCATCATGAGGATGACAATCGCGACGGCTGGTACATGGCGATCGTCAAGCAGGCGGTGCGCTTCCCCATCACCGTGCTGGTGCTGACCGTCGCGCTCTTGTTCGGCGTCGGCTTTGCCTATTCGAAATACGGCGCCGGCGTCGAGTTCTTCCCGAATGTCGAACCGGATTACGGCCTGCTCTACGTGCATGCGCGCGGCAATCTTTCGCTGGCCGAAATGGATACCGCGACCAAGATCGCGGAAGACAGGCTGCTCGGCTGGCCGGGCGTGAAGTCGGTCTACACCCGCGTCGGCAAGACGCAAGGCGGCGGCCAGGATATCCCCGAAGACGTCGTCGGCGTCATCCAGTACGAATTCATCGACTGGCGCGAGCGCAAGGCGGCGAACCACATCCTGGACGATCTGCGCGGCGTCATGGCCGGCATTCCCGGCGTCGATGTCGAGGTGCGCGTGCCGGAAGCCGGTCCGCCGACCGGCAAGCCGATCCAGATCAGGCTTTCGGCCGTCGACCCCAAGGGGCTCGACGACAAGGCCCGTGAGGTTGCGGCGCGCATCGGCAAGGTGCCCGGCGTCATTGATATTTCCGACGGCCTGCCGCCGCCCGGTGTCGACTGGGCGCTCGAGGTCGACCGTGCCAAGGCGGCGCAGTACGGCATCAGCCCAACCTCGGTCGGGACGGTGGTGCAACTGGTGACCAACGGGCTGAAGCTCTCGGAATACCGGCCTGCCGGAGCCGACGACGCGGTCGACATAAGGCTGCGGCTGCCCGAAGACCGGCGCACGCTGTCGACGCTCGACGAACTCAGGGTGCAGACCTCACAAGGCTCGGTGCCGATCTCGAACTTCGTCGTGCGCAAGCCCGAGCCGACGGTCGGCATCCTCAACCGCATCGACGGCGCGCGTACGGTGGTCGTCCAGGCCAACGTCGCCGCCGGCGCTCAGGTCGCGGCTGTGCAGGAGCAGGTCACCAAAGCCGTCTCCGACATGGATCTCGGCAGCGGCATCCGCTGGAAGCTGGCCGGCTCGAACGAGGACAGCGCCGAAGCCAGCGCCTTTCTTAGCAAGGCCTTCGGGGCGGCGATCTTCCTGATCTTCCTGGTGCTCTTGGCGCAGTTCAACAAGTTCACCAGCGTCTGGCTGGTGCTGTCCTGCGTGGTCATGGCGACGATCGGCGTGTTCCTCGGCCTGCTGATAACAGGCGAGACGTTCGGCATCGTCATGTCGGGCATCGGCGTCATCGCTCTGGCCGGCGTGGTGGTGAACAACAACATCGTGCTGATCGACACCTATGACCGGCTGCGTGAAGAAGGCTGGGACAAGGTCGAGGCGGTGCTGCAGACTTGCCGCGAGCGCGCCCGTCCGGTGGTGCTGACGGCTGTTTCGGCCATTCTCGGCGTGCTGCCGATCGCCTTCGGCCTCGGGTTGGAAATCTTCCATCACGAGACGACGATCAACGCGCCGTCGACGCAATGGTGGATTTCGCTGTCCTCGGCGATCGTCTTCGGCCTGTCCTTCGCCACCGTGCTGACGCTGGTGGTGACGCCGTCGATGCTGATCGTGTTCACCCGCGCCAAGGTCAAGCCGGGCGCACGGCGCGGTTGGTTCAGCCGGCTGTTCCGGCGTGGCAAGGGCGAGATTTCCTCGACCGATGCGCAGGGGCAGGATACCGGAGCCGAGCCGGATATCGCCTTTCCGAAAGCCGCCGAATAGACCAATGCCGATTTGACCGCAAAAGGCCGCCCGGAACAACCGGGCGGCCTTTTGCATTGTTCTTGGGCGAAACGTCGAATTGCGGGGTTCTCATGCCGATCACCACCATCGTCATCATCGTCCTGGTCCTTATCCTCATCGGCGCGGTGCCGGCCTGGCCACATTCGCGCTCCTGGGGCTATGGGCCCTCGGGTATTGTCGGCGTGGTGCTGGTGGTGCTTATGGTGCTGCTGTTGATGGGACGGCTCTGAGGCGCCCTCTCAGTCCGCGGAGATTGTCAATGTGCGGAGGAGCATCGCCCGCCATCGCGGACGTCAGGCAGCTTTCGCAACGCCGGTCACGGTGGCAATGCCGATATCCCCGAGAGCTTCAGTGACGGCCTGATCCAGCGGCGTGTGCGGGATCGCGCCGATGATGCCTTCCAGCCTTGCCGACGCCAGTTGGTGCGGTTCGAAGCGCAGATAGGACATCGACACGATCTCACGCCACATCGCCACGAACGGGCTACCGGCGCGCAGCACCCACCAGGCCATCGAGGTCATCTTGAGCGGACGCCCAAGCGCCTTCTCTGCGGCTGCCTTGATCTCCAGGTCGGTGACGGGATGGCCGGGGAAGTTGAAGGCTTCATAAGCGCCGAGCTTGTCCAGGTTCTGCGCCAGTCCGACGAAAGCCCTGGCCAGATCCGGTAGGTAGGCCCATTCATGTACGAGGTCGACCGGGCCGGGCGCCGTATAGATACCCTTGTTGATCTTGGCAGCGACGACCAAGTCGAACCACGAGCCGCTGCCGGTGCCGCCGAAGAAGTCGCCGGCCCGCAAAATGATGGTGCGGACGCGGCGTGCTTCGGCCTCGCGGTGAAACAGGTCCTCCATGGCGACGCGGATGCGCCCCTTGTCGGTCGTCGGGCGGAACGGCGTGTCTTCCGTGATCACCTCCGGCATCGGCGATCCGTAATTGTATACGGTCCCGGGAAAGAGATGCAGTGCGTTGTTGGCATGGCAAGCGGTCATGACATTCTCGGCGATCGGCAGGCACTTGACCCATTCGGTGTAGATCGGGTTGAGGCCGTTGAAGATGATGTCGACACCTTCCGTGGCGCGGATCAGCGCTTCCCGGTCGAGCGCGTCACCGGCAACGGCCGTAGCGCCTTCAAGTTCAGTTGGCAGTTTGCCGTTGCGGGTGACGGCGCGGACCTCGTAGCCCGCGTCGATGAAGGCCTTGGCGACCACGCGGCCGAGCCGGCCATTGGCACCGAGAATTGCGATACTGGTCATTGGAAGCACTCCTGGGTTGGGATTTGCGTGGTCGGTCTGGACGCGCGATCGGGATCAGCGACAAGCGCGATCGAGATCAGCGGTTGCCGAAGAGGTCGCGGTTGCTGCCTTGCGTGACCGGCTGCCGGACGGCCGCATCCGGGTTGTGGATCGAAGCGGTGGTCGTGTTGTCGGTGCTGGTGACAGCCGGCTGGCTGGCGTCGTTCGAGCCAAACTTGTCGCTGCCGGCAAAGGCGGCGCTGACGGAAATGAGGATGGCGGCGGTGGTGAGAGCGATCTTGGTCATCTGAGTTCTCCTGGTTGGTGTTTGCAGTCCGTGTTGGTGTCTGCAGCCGGAATATGGTCGCTCCGAACGCGAATGGAAATTGACTACATATGGCGTTCTGATATTCATAAATGAATGACAGAAATCGACTGGAACCTGATCAAGAGCTTTGTCGCCGTGGCGGAATCCGGCAGCCTGTCGGCCGCCGCGCGAAAGCTTTCGGCCAGCCAGCCGACGCTTGGCCGTCACATCGGCGAGTTGGAACGGGCACTCGGCGTCACACTCTTCCGTCGAGGACGGCACGGTTACGAACTGACGGAGGCCGGCAGCACGCTGTTCGAACGCGGCAAGGCGGTCAGCGAGCAGGCAAGCGCCTTCTCACTCCTGGCGCTGGGTTCGGTCGAGGCCATCGAAGGCACGGTGCGCATCGCCGCCAGCGAGGTGGTGGCGGCCTATGTCCTGCCTGAGATGACGATGCGGCTGGGGATCGAGGAGCCCGGCATCGAGGTCGAGATCGTTGCTTCCAACCAGGTCGAGAACCTGCTGCGTCGAGATGCCGACATCGCCATCCGCATGGTCAAGCCGGCGCAGAACGAGCTGATGGCACGCAGGGTCTGCGATATCGAGCTCTGCGCCTGCGCGGCCAAATCCTATCTCGACAGGCGCGGCCGTCCGCTGAAGCCTGCCGATCTTGTCGGCCACGACCTGGTCGGCTTCGACCGCGGCGACGAGATCATCAGGGGCTTTACCCAGTATGGCATCCCCGTCACCCGGAGCAGCTTCCGCTTCAGGGCCGACAACCAGATCGTTTTGTGGGAAGCGGTGCGGGCGGGAAACGGCATCGGCCTTGGTCAGGAGCCGCTGGCCGACAGGGATCCTTTGATAGAGAAGGTTCTGCCAGATCTGCCGCTGCCAGTTCTGCCGGTGTGGCTGGCGATGCATCGCGACGTGCGTACCAGCGTGCGCATCCGCCGGGTGGTGGATTTTCTCCACGAGGAGCTGAAACGCTATTCGGCGGGTGCTGGCGCGAATTCGGCGCGGTGAGCGAGCCCGGCCATCAGCAACACGATGATCAGCAGTCCCGACATGGTGATGAAGATCGGGCCGAAGCTGGAATGCTCGGCAACGAAGCCGATCGCCGACGGCGCCACCAGTATGCCGCAGTATCCGATAGTGGTGACCACGCTCATGCCGGTGCCGGAAGACATGCCTTCCTGGTTGCCGCCGGCCGAAAAGATGATTGGCACCATATTGGCGATGCCGAAGCCGCAAAAGGCAAAGGCTGCAATAGCGAGCCAGGGCGAGGGCGCCAGGCCAGCCACCAGCATGCCGACCGCGGCTACGAGGGCCGACACGCGCAGCGTCGTCACCGCGCCGAAGCGATTGCGTATGCCGTCGCCGAAGAACCGCGTAACCGCCATGACGCCCGAAAATCCGGCGTAGGCGAGGCCGGCAACGGCGAGATCGGCGCCGAGCTCCTGGCGCAGATACAGGGCTGCCCAGTCGAGCACCGCGCCTTCGGAGATCATCGCCAGCAGCGCCATCAGTCCGATCAGATAAACCAGCGGGTTTGCCGGCAGTGCGAATTTGTGGTGCTCGGCTGCCTGCGGGCCGTCTTCGGTGAGGAGATGGCGAACGGCCACCGCGATCACCGCGAAGGCAAACACCGTTACCGCCGCCGCGTGGGCGAGGTGGCCGTAGTGCTGGATGGCAAAGCCGCCGAGGCCGCCGCCGGCGAAGCCGCCGAGACTCCAGAAGCCGTGCGAGGACGACATGACGGCGCGGGAGAGCCGCCGTTCGACCACCACGGCATTGGCATTCATGGCAACGTCCATGCCACCGATCGAGCCGCCGAAGACGATCATGGCCGCGGCCGCCACCGGTACGTTGGGCGCCAGCGCCACGACCATCAGACCGAGGCTGCCGCACAGGGCGAACCAGCGCAGTACGGTGCGCGAGCCATGTCTGGAAATCAAATGGCCGCACCAGGTCATCGCGACGACGGCACCGACGCCGAATAAGAGTATCAGCAGACCGAGCGTGAACTTCGAGATCTCCAGCCGCGTCAGGAACACCGGAATCTGCGGCGCCCAGCTGCCCGTCAGGAAGCCGTTGGCCAGGAAAATGGCCGCGAGCGCCCATCTTCCGCGAATGGCAGTCAGCTTGGCAGTTGACGCGTTCATGAGGCGAATCCCGCTGAAAATGGCTTCGCGCGGCAAATTAGATCGATTCAATTTTCAGTCAAGGCTCTTTCGGGAAGCATTTTGGGCCAACATAGCCTTAAGCGATCGCGGGGACGACGGCGTCAATGGTCCTGGGGGCGCCTTGCCTCGAATTCGGCCTTCTTGGCGTCGGAGGCCTCGGTCTGGTTCAGCGTCTGCCATTCCCCATAAGGCATGCCGTAGACGATCTCGCGCGACTGATCCTTGGTGAGATCGACGCCCTCGGCATTGGCTGCCTCCCGATACCAGTTCGACAGGCAGTTGCGGCAGAAGCCGGCGAGATTCATCAGGTCGATGTTCTGCACATCGTTGCGCTCGCGCAGATGCTCGACCAGCCGGCGGAAGGCGGCCGCTTCGAAATCGCGTTGCTGCTCGTCGCTGAGTTCGGTCATCGAAACCTCCGTCATAGCGGCCCGGTGCGCGAGCCGAACATCTTCACCACATGTATATCGGGACGGCGATCGATCGCGTCAACGATCGGCGCCAACCGTTCGGCCCAGGCGAGCGCGCCCTTCTGGTCCGATATCAGATCCTGTCGGATCTCGATCAGCGCATGGGCGAAGCCGTTGACGATGGCGTGCTTGTACATGGTGTCGCCGCGCAGCGCGCCGTCATAGGGTTCGTTGTCGCCGACGACGAGGTTCTTGTCCTGCGCCAGCATGTCTATCAACGGCCGCGCCACGCGGTCGTCGAGGTCCCACAGGATGCCGACGTGCCAAGGACGCTGGATTCCTTGCATGGCAGGGGTGAAGGAATGCACCGAAAAGATGAAGGGCGCCTGGGCGGAAGCCTGTGCGACCGAGGCGATCATGGCGCCGACGGCGTCGTGATAGGGTCGGTAGAACCCGTCGAGCCGCCTCTCGCGCTCCTCGGCAGCGATGGGGTAGTTCCCAGGTACGACAGTGCCGTCATAAAGCTGGCGAATGAGCGTTGGGTCGTCTTCGCCGCGGTTGGGATCGATCAGCAGCCGCGAAAAATTGGCAAGCACCGCCGGCACGCCGAGCAGGGCAGCCAGTTCGCGCGTCACCGCCTCGACGCCGATGTCATAGGCGATGTGGCGGTCGAACTCGGCTGAGGGCAGGCCGAGGCTGCCGTAGTCGTCGGGCAGGTCGCGACGGGCATGATCGCCCAACAGCACGATGCCTCGCCTGCGATCGCCCTCGATGATGTCGAAAGGCGCGAAAACTGTGGATCGGGTCATTGGCGGGAAATGGTCTGTTCGCTGGCTTCCGGGGAGGGTGCTATCGTCATTCCACGAAGACGACGCTTGCGCAATGCCGTTGTTTGGCCAAGGTTTCCCCGGAAATCTGGCACAAGTCGGCGAATTGTGCGCCGGAGCCTTTCTAAATCGATTGGAATTGGACAAAACGGTGCGTTGACATGCGCCCGGACTTTTCCGAAAAGGGGCGCAGAGAGATGCTGATGTGGTTTTTGAGGGGTTTTCGGATGAGTTCCGCCGGCGGGCAGCGCATGCGCTCTGCCTTTGCCATGCCGCTCCTCACTCTTGCCATCGGCCTGTCGGCCATGGTCGTGGCTTCGCCGGCGCGCGCCGATTTCCGCGTCTGCAACGCCACGCAGAACCTGGTCGGTGTCGGCATCGGCTATCGCGCCAAGGCCGGCTGGATCACCGAAGGCTGGTGGCACATCGAGGGATCGAGTTGCAAGACGCTGATCGAAGGGCCGCTGTCATCAAGGTTTTACTATCTTTATGCAGAAGACGCCGAACGCGGTGGACGCTGGGATGGCCCGATCAACATGTGCGTGGCTGAAAAAGAGTTCAAGATCGCAGGCGTGACCGACTGCGTCGCCCGGGGCTTTCAGCGCGCCGGATTCCAGGAATATGACACGGGCGAACAGGCAAGCTGGATGGTCCAGCTGACCGATGAGTCCACAACGGGAGGCGCTCCAGCCGCCCCGGGAACAAACAGTCAATGAGACGTAGCCGCAAGGTCAAGATCCTAGCCACCATCGGTCCGGCCTCCTCGTCGGAGGAGATGCTGAAGAAACTGTTCGAAGCGGGCGCCGATGTGTTCCGCATCAATATGAGCCATACCGACCATGAACTGATGCGCACGCTGGTCGGACGCATCCGCGCTGTCGAGGAAGCGGTTGGCCGGCCGATCGGCATCCTGGCCGATCTGCAAGGGCCAAAGTTGCGCGTCGGCAAGTTCGCCAACGGCAAGGAAGTGCTGACGCAAGGCCAGACCTTCACCCTCGACGACAATCCAGAGCCTGGCACCTCGACCAGGGTCTATCTGCCGCATCCGGAAATTCTGAGCTCGGTCGAAGCCGGCCATCGCCTGCTGATCGACGATGGCAAGCTCGAGCTGAAGGCGGTGAAGAGCGACGGCAAGTCGATCGTCTGCACCGTCGTCGCCGGCACCACCATTTCCGACAAGAAGGGCGTCAGCCTGCCCGACACCGACCTCCCGGTCGGCGCGCTGACCGAGAAGGATCGCAAGGACCTCGATGCCGTGCTGGCCACGGGCGTCGACTGGGTGGCGCTGTCCTTCGTGCAGCGGCCGGAGGATCTGGCCGAAGCGCGCAAGATCGCACGCGGCCGGGCGCTGATCATGGCCAAGATCGAAAAGCCGCAGGCCGTCGCCCGGCTGGCCGAGATCATCGAATTGTCCGACGCGCTGATGGTCGCCCGCGGCGATCTCGGCGTCGAGATGCCGCTCGAGGCGGTGCCCGGCATCCAGAAGCAGATCACGCGCGCCGCACGCCGCGCCGGCAAGCCGGTGGTGGTTGCAACGCAGATGCTGGAATCGATGATCACGGCACCGGTGCCGACCCGCGCCGAGGTGTCCGATGTTTCGATCGCCGTCTTCGAAGGCGCCGATGCCATCATGCTGTCGGCGGAATCGGCGGCGGGTGCCTATCCCGTCGAGGCCGTGGCAATGATGAACCGTATCGCCACCAAGGTCGAAACCGATCCGACCTATGCCGGCATCATCAACGCCCAGCGCTCCGAGCCGGAGGCGACTGGCGCCGATGCCATTTCGCTGGCCGCGCGCGAGATCGCCGAAACGCTGAAGCTGGCGGCGATCATCACCTACACCGCATCAGGCACCACAGGCCTGCGCGCCGCCCGCGAGCGGCCGCAAGTGCCTGTTATCGCGCTGTCGCCGATCCTCAACACGGCGCGGCGGCTGTCGCTTTTGTGGGGCACGCATTGCGTCGTCTCACCCGACGCCGTCGACCTCGACGACATGGTCAATCGCGCCTGCCGCATCGCCTTCGACGAAGGCTTCGGCAAGCCGGGCGACCGCGTCATCATCACCGCGGGCGTACCGTTGCGGACACCGGGTTCGACCAACATGCTGCGCATCGCCTATATCGGATCGGACACACAAGTCAGCCGCTAGATTCCTAAAGCGTGTCGCCTCTGAACGGATTCAGGTGATCCGCTTTAGGTCGGCGCGAGTTCGGCCTGCGGTACCTTGATATCGGCGCATCTGCCGGCGCCGTAGGCGTCGCCGGCGATGCGCGCCTCCACTGCCGTTGCCATCGCCTGCAGGTCTATACTCTTCCCGGCGACCTTCTCGATGGCGCCGACGGTCAGGTCGGGCGCGATCCAGTCTGGCTTGTGGCCGAGATTGTGCACCCAGACGAGTTCGGCACCGGCAATGTCGCGCGCCAGGCCGACCGAATGGATATGTGCATAGACCACCTTGTCGCGATCGCCTGAAATGACCACGGTTGGCGCCTTGATCTCGTTGTAGCGCGGTGCGGCGCCGAGGGCATAGCGATAGAGCCCGGCGACATCGGTGGCGTTGGCACGAAAGGCTGTTGGTCGCAGCACCAGCGGGATAGAGGCCATTCTGAGATAATTGTCGGGCACCTTGTTGGGCGAGAAAACGCAGGTGGTAGCGTCGGCCATCTGCAGTGTACCGGCCGGATAGGTCAGCGTCTCGGAAAACAGCCAGCCGAGCACCGGCATGGTAGTCAGATCGTAGTACCAGGCGGTTGCGCCGCCCGGCCATGGGTGGGTCGCCGGTGCGAGGAAGACCAGCCCGAGCGTCTTGTCGGGATGCTCCCGGCCAAAGGCCGATGTCACCACGCCGCCGAAGGAATGGCCGACGATGACAGCCTTCTTGATGCCGAGATGGTCCATCAGTCCGGCAATGGTGTCGGCCTGCGCCGACGGGTTCTCGTTGTTGGTGCCGCGACCCGACCAGCCGTGGCCTGGCCGGTCGAAGAACAGCATTTCGGCGCGGCCTTCGAGCAAGGGACGCAGCGGCAGCATCTGGTCCCTGAGATTGGCGCTGGCGCCGTGGATGAAGACGATCGGCGGCAGCTCGGCATTGGCGGGTGCCGGAACATGGACATAGTGGATGCGGGCGCCGTCAATGTCGGCGAACTCGCCGATCGGCGGATTGCGGCGCTCGATCAGCCATGAGCCGACGCGGGTGACGCCGACGAAGCCGAACACAAGCGCCATCAGGAAGGCAAGGGCGGCGTAGATCAGGTTCATGGGGGAGATACGGAGGTGGAGGGGGATGAGTTGTAGGGGAGTAGGGGAGTAGGGTGTTTGGACCGGAGACATCGCGAACAGGTGTGCGAGGACATCGCGAACAGTTTTGTCACTTATCGTCTGCAGAGGTTGAGGT